>JAJFLM010000026.1 GCA_021772655.1 Deltaproteobacteria bacterium | reverse complement strand
CTTTCTGGTGAGGTGGTCATGATAGTGCTGATAGCCTCAGCTAGATTATTCTCCTTAGCCGCTTTGTAGAGTAGGTCGCGTTCAGAAACAATACCGCTGAGCTGTGTCCCATCGACAATCAAGGCACAGCTGGTTTTATTTTCATTCATAGCGTGAGCGACCTCACGGATAGAACTGTTGCCGGCAATGATGAGTGGTGTTGTATTCATCACGCTGCCAATCGTTTCTTTGGCCAGGTCGTGTTCTACTTGAGAACTATACAGTAAATCGACTTCGGCAGCGGTCAGATCGGCGCCACAATCCTCACAGGTATCGGAGCCTTCTATGTTGATTTCTTGGCAGGCGGGGCATTTCATACAGATTCTCCTGTGCTGCCATCGGCAATCGTCCAGGTTTCGCCACCTGAGATGACGTTTTGAATATTATTATCACCCGGCAATTTTTTAGCGTCCTCAACTTGTTGAGTCACTAAGCGGTCATAAGTGGGGAGGCTCACCTGACGGAACACACCCATGGGCATGGGGAATTCAGGTTGATCCAGGGAACTTAAGATATTGGCATAGGCATGGTTATTAGATTGCGGGTTATGGACGATGATATCAGTTTCGGTGATGCCATTTTCGCCGACTGTTACAACCTCAGGATGCCAGTCATTCATGCGGATTCCCTTATTGCCTTCGGCGCCAAACATTAAAGGCTTGCCTTCTTCCATGAAGAGAGCGGCTTCATTGCGTTTGGTGCGTTCAGAGACATCGCCAAAACCTTTGTCATTGAAAATGACACAGTTTTGCAGGATTTCAACGAAGGCGGAGCCTTTGTGATGAGCGGCTTCTAATAAAGTTTTCTCTAAATGTTTGATTTCAGTATCAATGGTGCGAGCGACAAAAGTCGCTTCAGCGCCTAAAGCCACTGCAATCGGATTGATGGGGTAATCAATCGAACCCATGGGGCTCGATTTAGTTTTCTTACCGACTTCGGAGGTCGGTGAGTATTGCCCTTTGGTCAGTCCATAAATGCGGTTATTAAATAGAATAATTTTAAGATCCACGTTGCGACGCAAGGCATGCATCAAATGGTTGCCACCAATACTTAAAGCGTCACCATCACCGGTGATGACCCAAACTGATAAATCGTTGTTTGCTGTCTTGATGCCGGTCGCAAAAGCCGGGGCACGCCCATGAATGGTGTGAAAACCATAAGTGTTCATATAATAAGGAAAACGTGATGAGCAGCCAATGCCTGAAACAAACACAAAGTTCTCACGTGGGATGTCTAATTGAGGCAGCACTTTCTGTACTTGCGACAAAATAGCATAATCCCCACAACCGGGGCACCACCGAACATCCTGATCGGAAACAAAATCTTTCTTCTTTAATGCTACTGGGCTAGCTTGATCTGCCATGATTCGACTCCATCATTACCTTGCGTTAAAAGTTGTTCAGCCCCTTGGATAATTTCATCTACCTTAAAGGGTTTTCCCTGAATCTTATTGAGGCTGATTGCATTGACCAAGTATTTGCCACGTAGCAAGAAGGCCAGTTGCCCCATATTTAGTTCAGGCACCAAGATATGTTTGAAATTTGAGAGGACACTTTGAAGATTTTTTGGGAAGGGGTTCATGTACCTGATTTGAACGCAGGATACAGACTTGCCGTCTTTTTGTAAGTGATCGGTTGCGGCTAAAATAGAACCGCAGGCGGCTCCCCATCCGACGATCAATAAGTCTCCGCTCTCTTTGCCGATGACTTCCGCTTCAGGAATATCATTGGCGATGTTAGCGATTTTCTCAGCCCGGGTGCGGGTCATGTGCTCATGATTGTTAGGGTCATAGCTCACGTTACCGGTCGTAGCCTGTTTTTCTAAGCCGCCTAAACGGTGTTCCAATCCAGGAGTGCCTGGAATGGCCCAAGGGCGGGCTAAGGTTGTAGGGTTGCGTTCATAGGGTAAAAAGTTTTCGGTGGTTTTCTTGTAATTTACCGGAATGGCCGGGAGGTCTTCATAATTGGGGACTGTCCAGGGCTCTGCACCGTTAGCCAAATAACCATCAGACAGCAAAGTGACGGGAGTCATATATTTAACGGCAATGCGAAAGGCTTCAATAGCCGCATGAAAACAATCGCCTGGTGAACAAGGTGCAATGATGGGCATGGGACAGTCTCCATTACGGCCATACATGGCTTGCAATAAATCAGATTGCTCTACTTTTGTTGGGAGGCCGGTACTCGGACCTCCACGTTGCACGTTGATAACGACCATGGGTAATTCTGTCATGACGGCAAGACCTAAGGTTTCAGCTTTTAAGGCTAAACCTGGGCCACTTGTTCCGGTTAAGGCCAGTGAGCCGGCAAAGGCAGCCCCTACGGCCATGCCTGCTGCTGCAATTTCATCTTCAGCTTGCACAGTTTTCACTCCAAAACGCTTATAGCGGGAGAGTTCATGCAATATGTCTGAAGCAGGAGTGATCGGATATGAAGCATATAATAAAGGGGTATCAGCCAATTGGGAAGCAATCAAACAGCCTAGGGCGGTCGCTTGGTTTCCCGTAATGTTGCGGTAGGTTCCAGGTTTTAACTGAGCCTTGGGCACACGGTAGTGTGAAGGGAACATCTCAGCGGTTTCCCCGTAAAAATAACCAGATTTCAGGGCCAGTTGGTTGGCCGCCACAATTTGTGGGGCTTTTTTAAATTTGTTGGCAATCCATTCTAGGGTCAGATCCAAGGGGCGATCATACAACCAATACATGATGCCTAAGGCAAAAAAGTTTTTAGAACGTTCGGCTTCTTTACTAGAAATGCCATCAATCTGTTCTAAAGCGGTTAAAGTCAGTTTGGAGATAGGAATCTTATAAACTTGATAATCTTTGAGACTATCCCCGTCTAAAGGATTGCTTTCATAACCCGCTTTTTTCAAATTGCCTGCTGTGAAAGCATCTGTGTTGACGACTAAAATACCACCGTGGTTCAGGTCCATCAGGTTAGTTTTTAATGCGGCCGGGTTCATGGCCACTAACACAGATAGGCCATCGCCAGGGGTTTTAATATCCTGACTGGAGAAATGAATTTGAAAGCCACTGACTCCGGCTAAAGTTCCGGCAGGAGCGCGGATTTCCGCAGGATAATCAGGGAGTGTGGCTACGTCATTACCAATATAGGCAGTGGTATTAGTAAATTGACTCCCGGTTAGTTGCATTCCGTCACCGGAGTCTCCGGCAAAACGGATAACGACGTTATCAACTTCTTCAAAAGGTTTTTTAGAGGGGCCAATCGTTGGCAGATCGTTTGAGTCGTTAGCGCTCATAAGGCGGAGTGTCCTTCTCTTAGGCTCCTTCCCGGTTTTGTGATGTTTGACCGGGCTCGGGAGGTAGGTTGTAAACTTCTTCGGGAAAATTAGAGCCAAAATATTTGACGACATCTCTAATAGATAAAATCTTTGTGACCTGGCGTGCTCCGTCACGGGTTTCAGTGACAGGGATATTTCGGTAACCGCCAGTCCTCATGAGCTGTAAAGCCTCAATAATCGTGCTATTGCTCGCAAGAGTCTTAGGATTGGCCGTCATAACGGAACTGACGGTCTGGTCTAAATTGACTTGGGGAGTGATGACCCGCGCGATTAGATCGCGTTCGGTAAAAATGCCGATAACTTGGGTGCCTTGTGCCACCAAGGCACAGCCCGATTTTTTGGCGCGCATCACAGCAATCACCTCATTTAGTGAGGTCGCTTCGGTCACTAAAATAGCATCTTTAAGCGGCAGTTGTCCGACTTGTTCGGTTTCGAGATTCTTGCCGAGGTTTTTTGTTCTGCGGTTCATTGATCGTTCCATATTCTTTTGCCCTGTCCTACTGCCATTCGACGCTGCATGTCAATGCTTAGGCAAGCTTAAAATCACTGATGTTAGAGGCTTTTTTTGATTCTGACGTATTTTCCACTTTTTTTAAAGCCCTGTCTCTGTATAAAGGGCGGCATGGCTTATAAAGTGACCTTGATTGAAGGGGACGGTATCGGTCCCGAAATTTCTGAAGCAGCAGTAGCCGTTTTAGATGCGGTGGGTGTAAAAATTCTCTGGGATGAGCAGATCGCGGGACTTACAGCCGTAAAGCTCAAAGAAACACCTTTACCCACGGAGACCATTCGTTCCATTAAAAAGAACAAAGTCGCTTTAAAAGGGCCGCTGACCACACAAGTGGGCCGGGGCTTCTCCAGCGTGAATGTGCTGCTGAGAAAGACTTTTAAGCTCTATGCCAATGTGCGGCCGGTCCAATCCTTGGGTCAGTTGAATAGTCACTATAAAGATATTGATATGGTGATCATGCGTGAGAATACCGAAGATCTGTATTCGGGCATTGAGCATGAGATTGCCCCAGGGGTGGTGGAATCGATTAAGGTCATCACCCGGAAGGCCTCAGAAAGCATTGCACGCTATGCCTTTGAATACGCTAAAAAGCATAAGCGTAAAAAGGTGACGGCCATTCATAAGGCTAATATCATGAAATTATCAGATGGCCTGTTTTTAGATTGTGCTCGGAAAATTTCTAAAAAATATCCTGGCATCGAATTTGACGATAAAATTGTTGATAATGCCTGCATGCAGTTGGTTACACGGCCGCAGCAATTTGATGTGCTTTTATTGGAGAATCTGTACGGAGATATTATTTCGGATCTAGCCGCTGGTTTGGTCGGTGGTTTGGGAGTCACGCCGGGGTCTAATATCGGGAAAAAAGAAGCTATTTTTGAGGCTGTGCATGGTTCGGCTCCGGATATTGCTGGCCAAGGGATTGCTAATCCAACGGCCATGATTCTGTCTTGTGCCTTGATGTTGGATCATTTGGACGAAAAGAAGGCAGCGACTAAGATCCGTGCGGCGATTACGGCCGTGTTGAAGCAGAAACGAAATTGGACCCGTGATTTGGGTGGTAAGGCGAATACCAAGCAATTCATGAATGCGGTGATTAAAGCTTTATAGCCGCTACACCCATCCCATCAGTGTGATAAAAAACGCGATGCCTAAAGGAACGGTCAGGTTGTCCATATCTTTCATAGGCAGTGACTCAATGACGGTGCCCACTACGGCGACGATAAAAGCCTGCCACCAGTTCAGAAAAAACAAGCTCCCTAAAAAAGCTGTGACAAAATAAGTCGAGCTGCCGACGACACTTTTATTGGATGCATAGGGAATTCTTTCCTGAGCCGGTAAATAATGTCCTGCCAAACTTGCGGTGGCGTCGGCTAAACTAATATGGATCAGGCCGACTTGAGCGGCTGCCAGTGGTAGAAATAAAAATGATAAGCCAATGCCGGCTGCGAGATAGTAGGGCCCTGGATCGATATTTTGTTCGGTGCCGGGTCGTTTGCAGTGTTCCAAAAAACTTTGCAGCCAGCTTGGAATGCGTTGTTGACGGCTCATGGCTTCAAGCCCCCAATAGGCGACGCAGAGAGTGAGCATCAACCAGGGAATAAGAGTGGCATATGAAAAGCTAATAGGCAGCAAGATCAAGGAAAGCGCGTGAACACCTTTGCGGAGCAGTTCGCGGGACATATTATAATGGTAGCATGTGACAGGGGATTCTCAAAATAGAGGTCGTGATATTACGTTTCAAGACAATGTTTCAGTCTTTTCTCAATCCGTTCTTTCCCTAAGAGTTCTAGTGTTTCAAAAATGCTGGGGCTAATGGTGCAGCCGACTAAGGCGACGCGTAGGGGTTGTGCCACGGTCTTTAATTTGAGTTCATGCTCAGCCATAAAAGCGTCAACAGTGGCTTGAATGGCTTCGGCTTTAAACGGAGTTGTTCCCAATAATGAAGCTTGGAGTTTTCGGAGCACTGTTTTATTGTCATCCCCTAAAAATTTGTCGACTGACTTCTCTTCAAACTCTGGCAAATCTCTAAAATAAAAAGCTGAACGCTCGGCCAACTCCTTTAAAGTTTTGGCCTTCTCACGCACAGATTCAATCGCAGCGACACCATAGTCATCAAATGTGGGGGTAGCTCCGATTGCGTCTAAGAAAGGCGCTGTGTGCTCGAGGAGTTCTTTAGCACTCAATAATTTCATGTGTTCGAAGTTCACCCACAAAAGCTTTTCGGCATTAAAGACGCCGGCTGCGCGGCCCACCGCCTCCATTGAAAACTTCTCAATCAGTTCTTCGCGCGAGAATAATTCTTGATCGCCGTGAGACCAACCCAGGCGCGCGAGAAAGTTAAGCAGAGCGTTAGGTAAATAACCCTCATCTTTATAAGCTAATACCGACGTGGCTCCGTGTCGTTTTGACAAACGTTTTTTATCGTCGCCTAGAATCATTGGCAAGTGGGCAAAGCGTGGCACTGGAAAATCAAGGGCGCCATAGAGTTGAACCTGGCGCGAGGTATTATTTAAGTGATCATCCCCACGAATCACATAATTAATCTTCATGGTGGCATCGTCGACCACGACGACTAAGTTATAAGTTGGGTTGCCGTCGGTGCGGCGGATAATCAGGTCATCGAGTTCACTATTTTGCACGACGACATCGCCACGCAGTTCATCATGGACGGTTGTCGTGCCTTCTTCTGGTGAGATAAAGCGGATGCAATGTGGTTTGTCTTGGTTTTGATCCGCCGTGCGGCACAGCCCGTCGTACTTGGGTTTGAGCCCTTGTTTTTGCATGGCTGCACGCCGTATATCCAACTCTTCTTTCGTGCAGAAACATTTATAAGCCTTGCCGGCGGCTAATAATTTATCAATCTGTTCTTGGTATAAATCATAACGCTTGGTTTGATAATAAGGGCCTTCATCGTGATCTAAGCCCAACCAATACATGCCATCTAAAATGGCATCGATGGATTCTTGGGTGGAACGTTCTCGATCCGTATCTTCAATGCGCAAAATAAATTTTCCGCCTTGTTGCTTGGCCAGTAGCCAATTAAACAAAGCTGTGCGGGCGCCACCAATATGTAGGTAGCCCGTGGGGGAAGGGGCAAAACGGGTTCTTAGTTCACTCATCGTTAGTTTTTCTTTTGCAGTTTGGCCCAGGTGTCTTTCAGGGTGACAATGCGGTTAAAGACCGGTTGATCGGCTTTTGAATCGATTGGGTCAACAAAGAAATAACCGGTGCGTTCAAATTGAAAGCGCTCTTGGGCCGTAGCTGCTTTCAGTGCGGGTTCTAATTTAGCCTGCTCAATGATTTGTAAAGAATCGGGATTCAGATTCTCATGGAAATCAGCGCCGGCCGTAGGATTTTCATTATGAAATAAACGGTCAAAGATGCGGACTTCAGCATCCAAGGCATGTTCAGCAGAAACCCAATGCAGGGTGGCCTTAACCTTACGACCATCAGGGGCATTGCCACCCTTAGTCTCAGGATCATAGGTGCAACGGACTTCAGTGACCTTACCGGCATCATCCTTAATCACATCCGTACAGGTGACAAAATAAGCATAGCGCAAGCGGACTTCACGTCCGGGGGCCAAGCGGAAGAATTTCTTTGGGGGCTCTTCCATGAAATCACCACGTTCGATGTATAAAGTTTTAGAGAAGGGGACTTTGCGTTTGCCGGCGCTCTCGTCATTGGGATTATTCACCGCATCCAACGCTTCACTTTGGCCCTCAGGATAATTTTCAATCACGACCTTCAAGGGGTCGAGTACGGCCATGCGACGGGGTGCGGTTTCGTTGAGCTCATCACGGATAAAAAATTCTAAGAGGCCGACATCCACGGTGCTATCACGTTTAGAAATGCCCACACGTTCACAAAAGTTGCGGATAGAACTGGGAGTGTAGCCACGACGACGTAGCCCGGCAATGGTTGGCATGCGGGGGTCATCCCAACCTGAGACTAGCTCTTCTTGTACCAACTGCAAAAGCAGACGCTTACTCATCACCGTGTAGGTCAGATTTAAACGCGCAAATTCGATTTGTCGCGGATGACAAGGCGTACCGATTTTATCCAAGTACCAATCATATAGTGGGCGATGATCTTCAAACTCTAGGGTGCACAGCGAATGCGTAATGTTTTCTAAAGCATCTTCAATGCAATGAGCAAAATCGTACATGGGGTAAATATGCCAAGTATCTCCGGTGCGCGGATGCGAGGCATGCTTGATGCGGTACATGGCCGGGTCACGCATGTTAAAGTTAGGGGAGGCCATGTTGATTTTGGCGCGTAAAGTATAGCTGCCTTCGTCAAACTCACCTGCCTTCATGCGTTGAAATAAATCTAGGCTGTCTTTAATAGGGCGTTCCCGATCAGGACTGTTTTGTCCAGGTTCGGTCAAAGTGCCACGGGTCGCACGGACTTCTTCTGCACTTAAACTACAGACAAAAGCTTTACCTTCTTGGATCAGCTTTTCGGCATATTCATACATCTGGTCAAAATAATCAGAGGCATAATAAAGGTGCTTACCCCAATCAAAGCCCAGCCATTTGACATCTTCGATGATGGCCTTAATATATTTGTCTTCTTCTTTTTCTGGATTGGTATCGTCAAAGCGCATATGACAGCGACGGTTCTGACCTTCTAATGAAATCCCAAAATTCAGGCAAATCGATTTGGCATGGCCAATATGCAGAAAGCCATTCGGTTCCGGTGGGAAGCGCGTGATAATTTCTTGATGCTTACCAGATGCAAGGTCCTCAGCAATAATTGTACGGATAAAATCCAAACCTTCATTTTCAGCCATAGAGTTGAAAGTACCGGGACTTGAGAGGGACTGCAATAGTAATTTCCGTCATGTCATTGCGAGGAGTCTTGCGACGAAGCAATCTCCCTGGGACAATTGATTCCGTGGGATCGCCGCGTCGCCCTCGGCTCCTCGCGATGACAATGCAGATTGAAGCTTTAAGAAGCGGTCTGCTTGCTTGCCGGAACAGATTCTTTGATGGTTTCTTCATCTTTCACCGAAGTCCCCAACCAAGACATCATGGAACGCAATTGCGTTCCGACTTGTTCCAACTGACTTTGGGCCGTGGCTTCACGCATTTTCTTCAGCGTAGGATAACCTGCTTCACAGTCAGCTACATATTCTTTGGCAAATTCACCGCTTTGGATTTGATTCAGAGCTTCTTTCATCCGGTCCTTAGAGCCTTGGTCCACCACGCGCGGGCCGCGGGTATAATCACCATATTCAGCGGTATTAGAGATGGAATAGCGCATGTTGCCCAAGCCACCTTGATAGATCAGATCCACAATCAGCTTCACTTCATGCAGACATTCAAAGTAGGCCACTTCAGGTTGGTAGCCGGCTTCGACCAGCGTTTCGAAGCTTTTTTGGATTAAGCTGGTTAAGCCACCACAGAGGACAACTTGTTCACCGAAGAGGTCTGTTTCACATTCTTCTTTAAAAGTCGTTTTGATGACACCCCCACGGGTGCCGCCAATGCCTTTGGCATAAGCTAAGCCAATCTCTTGGGCTTTGCCGCTGGCATCTTGTTCCACGGCGATCAAGCAAGGAACCCCGCCACCTTCTTGGAACTGTGAGCGGACTAAGTGGCCTGGGCCTTTAGGGGCAATCAAGAGCACATCTAAATCTTCGCGTTGTGTGATGCGTTTAAAATGGATGTTGAAGCCATGGGCAAAGAACAGGGCGGCTCCTTGTTTCAGGTTGTCTTTCAGGCTTTCTTCCCATAGCTGTTTTTGGTTTTCATCAGGGATCAAGATCATGGCCACATCGGCATCTTGAGCTGACTTGGAAGCATCGGTGCTGACCATGAGACCGGCTTTTTGAGCTCGCGCAATCGCTTCGCTGCCTTCGCGCAAGCAGACCGAAACGTCCAGGCCGCTGTCCTTTAAGTTAAGGGCATGGGCATGTCCTTGTGAACCATATCCAAAAATGACGATCTTCTTACCGCGTAATGGTTCAAAGCTTGCGTCGTTGTCATAAAAAATCGTTGCCATGGTTTAAATCTCCTTAAACTATTGATCTATAATGAGGAACGGGTCTTGCTATCAGAGTGGTTTCGGGATGTCAAATGAGGGATCTAGGGCTATTTAACGGCCAGCATCTCATGACCGCTTTTCTCGGCAACGCTGGTGATGCTGTTATCATCGGGGTTGATGAAGATGACATGAGGCTTGTGGGCGGCCAATTTTTCTTCGGGGAGATGGGCAAAACTGGTGATGATGATCAAATCGCCTGGGGTGGCATGGTGGGCGGCTGCACCATTGACTTGAATAGTGCCAGAGCCACGGTCGCCCTCTAATGTATAAGTTTCAAAACGGCTGCCGCTGGTGACGTTCCAGACGTGCACATGCTCGTGGGGGAGAATATTCGCGGCTTCCAAAAGATCCACATCAATGGTGATCGAGCCTTCATAGTGAAGATCGGCCATCGTGACGCGGGCGCGGTGAATTTTTGATTTCATCATTTGACGCAGCATGTTAATTCCCAGTCTAAGGCAGAAGCTTATCGTCTGTCAATCGTCTGTCTTCAAGTCGCTTGATATCGATAGTTTAGCGAATTTGTTGCGAAATGACGACTCTCTCCAGCGCTTGTTTGCGGAAAAAGTCCATGTTAGCTTATCTGTAAATTAATGAAAGGTCACTGGCCATGAAGGTTCATGTCTATGATATTCCCGAGATTGGGGTTGAGATTGAGCCACAGCATCCACAAGATGAGTGGTTTTATGAGCTGATGAGTGAGGTCTTTGGCTCGGAACTGAGGCAGGCCACGGAAGCTACTGCGCTGATTCGCTTAGATCGCACTGAAAAAAACGTGACTTTATCTGGTCAAGTGACGGCACCCTTACAGCTAACTTGTGATCGTTGCTTGGAGCCGTTTCAGGAAGCCTGCACGATTGAGATGCTCGAATATCTGATTCCTGCTGTGCAAAATGATGGTCGCCATCATGAAGAAGATGAAATCATGCTGGATGAAGCTGACTTAGCTTTCAGCACCTACTCGGACCAAACCCTTGATTTAAAGGAACTAATTCGCGAGCCGCTGGTATTGGGTTTGCCCTTGCGTCATTTTTGCCAGGACGATTGCCAGGGCCTTTGCGTTCAATGTGGTAGTAATCTCAATCACTCTGCTTGCCAGTGTAAACCGGATGATTCTGCCAACCCCTTTGCGGTATTAAAAACGTTAAAAAAATAGCCAGTTAGGCCTGCCAAGACTCTTGACAAGGTTTCGTCCCTCGTGTAGGCAGACCGCACTATGCCAGTTCCAAAGCGGAAAAAATCGAAAGCTCGTACCCGACAGGGCCGAGCCCATCAAAGTTTAAGTGCACCCACCCTAGTGGCGTGTAAGCAATGTGCGGCGAAGATACCTCCACATCAGGTATGTCCCGACTGCGGTTATTATAAAGGCCGTGAGATTGTACGGCAGGAAGCCAAGTAAACTCTTATGTCAGAAGTGATTGACCAGCGGGTCATTGAGATCATTGCGGAACAGCTGGGGATGGATCAGGATGAAATCAATGCTGATTCTACCTACGTCGAAGATCTTGGTGCTGACAGCTTAGACATTGTTGAACTGATTATGGCCCTTGAAGAAGAATTCGAGGTCGAAGTGCCCGACGAAGATGCAGAAAAATTGCTGACCGTAGGCCAAACCATTGAGTATATCACGGGCAAGATCTAGTGAAGATCATCATAGGTTCAGATCATGGTGGTTATGAGCTGAAAGAAGCGCTCAAGCAAACCCTCTCCGAGAAAAATATTGAAATTAAAGATGCGGGTCCCAGTGATAAGGAATCCGTCGATTATCCGGATTATGCGGCTATTGTGGCGAATGCGGTGGCACAAGGCGAAGCCGATGCGGGAGTCTTGGTGTGCGGTACCGGTTTAGGCATGAGCATTGCGGCCAATAAAGTAAACGGCATTCGTTCTGTCGTGTTGTTTGATGAGTTTACGGCGGAGATGGCTAAAGCTCATAACAATGCTAATGTCGTCTGCTTGGGCGGGCGCACCACAGACATCCCCACCGCCAAAAAATTATTAGCAATTTGGTTAGATACCGAATTTGAAGGGGACCGACACCAACGGCGCTTAGATAAGATCAAGGAGTTAGAAAACCCATGAGTATGAAAAGTATTGCAGAACAAGATCCACAAATCGCGGAAGCGATTCGTCACGAGACTGAGCGCCAAGAATATAAATTAGAAATGATTGCTTCTGAAAACTATGCCAGCCGCGCCGTGATGGAAGCCAATGGTTCCGTGCTGACCAATAAGTATGCCGAAGGGTATCCGAAAAAACGTTATTATGGTGGTTGTGAGTATGTTGATGTGGCCGAACAATTAGCCATTGATCGCGCTAAGCAATTATTTGGTGTTGATCATGTGAATGTGCAACCGCATTCTGGTTCGCAAGCCAACATGGCGGTTTATTTAGCGGCCTGTGCTGCCGGCGATACTGTATTGGGGATGTCTTTGCCTCACGGGGGGCATTTAACTCACGGGGCTAAAGTTAATTTTTCAGGTTTATTATTTAATGCCCAAACTTACGGTTTGCATCCTGAAACCGAACGCATTGATTATGATCAAGTGCGTGACTTAGCCAAAGCACATCAGCCTAAAATGATTATTGTCGGCGCTTCGGCCTATCCGCGTGATATTGATTTTAAACTGTTTCGTGAGATTGCTGATGAGGTGGGTGCGGTGGTGATGGCAGATATTGCTCATCCTGCGGGATTGATTGCAGCCGGTTTATTAAATGATCCTGTGCCCCACTGTGAGTTTGTGACGACGACGACGCACAAAACTTTGCGTGGCCCTCGTGGTGGGATGATCATGTGTCGTGAAG
>JAJFLM010000250.1 GCA_021772655.1 Deltaproteobacteria bacterium | reverse complement strand
CTCAACGCCCTTGGTGGCGGTGAGGCGCCCGACACCCAGCACCAAGCGGCCGTTGGGTGGGGTGGGCAGCAGGGAGTGGTCTGGCCCGGGGAGGGGCTCGTAGTGGGCGGGGTCAATGCCCCGGGGGTGCAGGCGCACCTTCGCCGCGGGAACCCCCAAACGCTCGGTGGCATGCCGGCGGGAAGCGGAGGAGGCCACCCAGACGCGGTCGGCCTTGGCCAGTTGGCGGGAGAGGAAGTGTGGGCGGTACAAACCCCACATGCCAGCCACCCAAGGGCGGCGGGGAGGGCCCGAGGCCACGAGCATGGCGACGAGGTTGGGGGCCCGGCTGTGGCTAAGGAGCACGGCGGGCCGGTCGGCGAGTTCTCTCTTGAGCGCCCCGGCGGCCCGATACAAGCCCCACGGCGAGCGGGTGGCCACGGGGAGGGTGACAAGGCGCCCTGTGAGTTGGTCCTTTAGTGCGGGGTCTGCCTCTTGGCATACCACCCAACCCTCTCCCCCGGCGGCGGCCCAGGCGGCATCCAACTCCAGGGCGCCCTTCTCCACGCCGCCTATCTTCAGGCGGGGGAGCACTTGAACCAATAGGGGTGAGCGTGCCTCGGGCATCCCGGCGGATTCTACGGCCGCCCCTCTGGGAGAGAGGCCGCGGCGATAGGATGCCCCCCATGCGTTTGGCGGTGGTCGGAGCCGGGGGGTATGTGGGTTTGGCCACTGCCGTGGGGATGGCCACGCTGGGCCATGAGGTGGCCGGGGTGGACCTCGACGCCCAAAAGGTCAGAGAACTCTCCCTGGGGCGGGTCCCCATGACCGAGCCTGGGGTGACAGGCCTCCTCGCCGAGGCTCTGGCCGCGGGCAACCTGTCTTTCACCACAGACCCCACAGCGGCGGTGGATGGGGCCGACTTCGTCTTCCTTGCAGTGGGCACCCCCGCCGGGGCCGACGGCACCCCCGACCTCTCCCAAGTGATGGGGGCGGCCAAGGCCGCCGCGGCGGTGGCCACCCCGGGGGCTGTCTTTGTGGTCAAATCCACTGTGCCCCCCGCCGCCTATGGCGACCTTGCCGACCTTCTCGGGGATGGGTTTGGGTTGGTGGCGTTTCCCGAGTTTTTGCGCGAGGGGAAGATAGTGGAAGACTTCTTCCGCCCCTTCCGCCTGGTGGTGGGCGGCGAGGAGGCCGCCATGGCCGCCGTGCTTGGCCTGCTCTCCGAGGTGCTGGAGGGCCGCCACCCGCTCTCCACCGGCGAGCCGGTGACTGTGGTCAAAACAGACATCCCCACCGCCGCCCTGGTCAAATACGCCGCCAACTCCTACCTCGCCACCAGGGTCTCGTACGCCAACGAGGTGCTAAGGGTGGCAGGAGCCATCGGGGCAGACCCCAAAACCGTCTTCACGGCCCTGGGGCTAGACCCCCGCATCGGCAGCCGCTACCTGCGCGCGGGCATCGGTTTTGGCGGCCCCTGCCTGCCCAAGGACATAGCCGGCCTGCAGGATGTCGCCGCCGGGGCCGGCTGCGCCACCCCCGTATTGGCGGGGGCGGAGGCAGGCAACCTGGAGCAGCGCCGCTGGGTGCTGGCCCAAGTGGGGGAGTTGGCCGGGGGGCTACAGGGCAAGCGGGTGCTGGTGCTGGGGATAACATTCAAGCCAGACACCTCGGACACCCGCGACTCGGTGGCCTTGGCGGTGGCGACCGACTTGGCCGCTGCGGGCATGGAGGTGGTCGCCTACGACCCCTCCGTGCCTGCCCACGAGTGGCCTATTGGGCTGCAACGCACAGAGAGCCCGACCGCAGAAAAGGTGGATGCCTCGGCCTTGTTGGTGGGCGATGCGGGGCTGTTGGCGAAGGGGTTGCCCGAAGCGCCCCTCTTTGACCCCTGGCAGATTAGGGGTTAGGCCCCAACTCCCCAATACCGGCGACAGACACGTCCACCAGTCTAGTAGGGGCTGATCCTCCTCTCCTCACCATCCCAAACGGTCACCACAAAGGCCGTGGCAAAGTCCTCAATGGCGGGAAACAGCAGCGGCAACAGTGCAGACCCCCGCAGAACACTGTTCCTGTGCTGTGCGCACACCGCCTCCCGCTCCAAGGGATGCGAGGCCAACAACTGGGGCAAAGCGGGGTCTTCGCCGTGGTCAGTCCAATAGTCCGGTAGGGGGTTGGGTGGCTTGGCCCACAAGGAGGAGATCTCTGCCGAAACCGGCAATCTCGCCTTGAGGGCATCTCCCCACGACTCACCTGTCCGCAGAGCGACTTGGCCAAGATTGAGTTGCCAGCCCTCCACAGAGACGACATACTGCTCACGAAAGAGATCTATGGTGTCGGCGGTGGGCAGCCAAATCACACGGAGATCCGCTCCCAGGTCGACATTGGCGAATGGTGATGCGACTCCTGTCCAATCATCCAGTGCCGCGGGGCTGAAAGGAGGGGTCCCCAGAAGATTGCCGATAGATTCAGGCGTCATCTCATCCTCCAGTCGGGCGGGGAGAGAGTACCTGCAGGCGCCGACGGCGGCCAACTCCTCGAGGGCATAGACCACAGAGTATTCCGCAACGGTCATGGGCAAGCCCGCTGTGACTGTGTGGGGTTCAGGATGGACACCCCAAGGGTGGTTGGAAACCCGCAGACGCT
>JAJFLM010000249.1 GCA_021772655.1 Deltaproteobacteria bacterium | reverse complement strand
ACATCTATCAGCAATATCGTATAGACAGCCGATCAGGAACGCCGAACGATCGACGGTACCTTCCGGCCGCTCATTGTTTATTGCATTCACCTTGTCGAGGCACAACGAGTGGAAGGCCTTGCTGTCAAGATCAATCTGTCCGGCGACATATCTTGATCGCAACGACTGTGTTTCGGCATTGACACGATCGAGAAGCTCTTCGCACTCGTCCGGCTCCGAATATCGCGGCGTCCGGAGCTGCTCCGCGTATCGCCGCCGTAAGTCTAATGCGTGATCAATAACATCTTTCGGCAAACTGGCGGCTTCCATTTTTCGGACGAGCTTACCTCCTGATGGTCCGGCGGCATCGATAAACTCTGATAGCTTGGAGTTCCACCACGCCAAGAGTTTGTCGCGGCTAATGATCTTCTTATCACGATCTGGGTCCCATTTTGCCGCACCCGCGTCCTTAACCCAGGCGCGCAACTCATCAAGTAGAACAACGGCGGGCTCTGGAAGCAGAGTTCTCTTTTGTTGCGTGCTGATCTTCGCGACGCGAAGCTCATTGTCATTACGAATGGAAACTTCATCATGTCGTACATCCCAATAACAATTCTCAAGCCAATACCCACAATCATTGCCCTTGGGGGACAGCAGGCCTGTGAAGCGCCCATCGAGGTTGGTTTTCAACGCTGCTAGTTTTTTACAACCGGGCTCCCGACCTACCGAGCCGATGGATAACGTAAGCACGGTGAGGTCTGAAACGACTGGACGCAATGTCACTATGCGAAACCGCGATATTTCTTTATGTGCATCGCGCTCGAGGGACTTTTCGAGAATTGATGTTCCGGATTTCCCATTCTTGCGTTGACACAGATCAGCGACGGAGCAGAGCTTATCTGCCGCGATGGCTTTGACCTGAACGTACTCAGCACTCCGCAATCCAGTGTCGCTAGACTGACGAACTACAAGGATGTCATCGTGTGTTTCGCAATGAGTCTTAAGGATCGCAGGGTCTTCAAGCATATCGAGCAGAATACTGACCGCGACTTCGTCTTGGTAGTTGAAACCGGTCCGTGCGGAAGGGCCGCCTTCTTCCGTCGGTTTTACATCATCGACAGAAGGCCAGTCAGCAGCTTCCTGGGGTTTGTCTTTTGATTTGTCATCTATTTCATCACTCACACGAGGTCCCCCTAAGCACTCTTTTTCAATCTCTGATTACAATGATTCTCCTACGAGTGTATTCGTACTCACGTAAAGCTAGGTGAATGTAGAAAACGAGCACAAGCTTATGTATAACCAATGCTGTTGCAGAATACCACAAGGCGAAGTTAGAAAACACAAGATGGAGATATAAATCTTTGGATAAATATTAAACCAATCTACTCCCCCTCAAAAAAATAATACAAGCCGGAGGTATGAAAACGTTCGTGGGGCGTTGGAGGGGAAGTTCCCGGGTAAGCTGTAGAAGCAACGCTTCCTGTACCCGCCTTACCTAGCCTTCCCATGGTGGATAAATTTTCGCCACGTGATTGCTATCGCACCCAATTTATCTTGAGCTTTAGGTAGACTGTACATGAGAGAGGTGTACAATTTTACTTAGAAGGACGTAATAAACATGAAGTACACTCTCAATGCTTGTTTATTTATCTTAATAGCTTTTCTCGTCGGGCCCCAGACACCAAGTACTGTATTTAGTAGTACTTCTAATTCTGAATCAGAAATAATTTGTAGTAATAAAGATATTGTTGCGCGTAGTGGATGCTGCTCGTGGCATGGAGGAGTATGTGGGTGTAATGCAGGACGCAATCGAATTAAGTGTTGTGACGGGACGCTAAGCCCTTCTTGTACTTGTAGTGGATATTGAATGAACCCAATTAATACCGACATAATTCCAGATGAAGAAACAAGAAAGTCCATACTTAATTTATCTAATAAAGAGGCCCGTGAATTCCTTTTAAAGCAGGAGAGTTATTGCAAAATTGATTTACCACCCTATTTCCAGTTTAATAATTTACTTTCCGATATTAACGATGAACTCGATAAGGGGGAACTTGCAAGTTTCCAAAATGAAAAAAAACCAAGAGATATTGAGCAAGTAAACTACACGATTTTTAATAACAAAGATGGCAGGTATGCCTGGCGTCCACAACAGCTGATTCATCCAGCTTTATACGTTTCTTTGGTCAAGAAACTCACAGAAGAAAAGCACTGGGCTTTAGTATGCGAAAAATTTTCTGAATTTAGGAAAAACCCAAATATTCAATGTCTCAGCATTCCAGTTAAGTCATTGACAGATAAAAAAGATAAGGCAGAACAGATAACTCATTGGTGGGACAAGGTTGAGCAAACATCTATTGCATTAGCATTGAATTATGATTCTGTGATCCATACCGACATTACAGATTGTTATGGTGCAATTTATACACACTCTATTGCATGGGCTATCCATACAAAGGCTATGGCAAAAAAAGAGCGTAGCAATAAAAGTCTCTTAGGAAATATAATTGATAATTATATTCAGGACATGTGTCATGGACAAACCAACGGTATTCCTCAAGGTTCAGTGCTAATGGACCTCATAGCAGAAATCGTTCTTGGCTATGCAGACAGCGAGCTGACAGAAAGAATAGCTAAAGATAAAATTAAGGACTACCATATTCTTCGCTACAGGGATGACTATCGCATTTTTGTAAATAGCTCACAAAATGGAGAGAAAATTCTTAAATGCCTTACGGAAGTAATGATAGACCTCGGACTCAAGCTAAACCCCACCAAAACAAAAGTAAGTAATGAAGTAGTTCGCGCATCAATCAAAGAAGATAAACTTCGTTGGATGGAGAGAAAACAATTTGAAAAAGAAGAAGGAAATTTACAAAAGCAATTATTAGTAATCTACAACCATAGTATAGAGTATCCCAACGGGGGAAGCCTGATCGCACCACTCGATAATTACTATAAATGGCTCCTTCAAATTGAGAAATGTAGCCATACATTATCTTTAATTAGTATCATTGTTGATATTGCATTTCGTAATCCGAGAACTTACTCTATTTGTGCAGCAATCCTAAGCAAACTACTAAGCTTCCTTAAAAGTAATACCGAAAAATTAGGCGTGATCGGGAAAATTATAGAAAAATTCGAAAAAATACCGAATACCGGCCATATAAAAATTTGGCTTCAGAGAATTAGCTTGAAATTCAATCCAACAAAGGAATTTGATGAACCCCTTTGCAAGTTAGTTTTAGTTGCGGAACGTGGTGCACAAATATGGAATAGTGAATGGATATCATCACGTAATTTAAAAAACTGTCTTGATCCAAAAGGAATTATTAATAAAGAAATAATAAAAGAACTTGATGAAATTGTGGCGATTGAAGAAGTAGAACTCTTTACATCGAGCTACCAATAAACAAAGAATGAAACTATTTTCGAACCTCTTTATCACCTCACGCCATACTCGCCGAGACCTCAAGCTCATAATTTACAGCCTTAAAAAAATATCTTAACCTGAGATAGTTAACACCCCTCCAAAATCCCCCACCCCCAAAGAACTCGACATAAAATACCAAATCCCCTCAATCTCCCCTTCAACCCCATAAACTTCAATCGCCACCGGCTCCTTTACATTCTCCCGCTTCATCAACGCTTGAAACTCCGGATAAACCTTCTTCGGCCCCAGAAAAAACGACAACATATTCTTATAAGGAAAGGTACTCGCAAAACCCTGACTCGCCGGAATCACAAAAGTCGGCAACTTTGCTTTTAACTTGGCTTGCTGCTCCTCACTTAAGCCATCAAGCTGACAGCCCAGAATAGAACGCAGCTTGTCTTCCGGCGTCCCCGGAGGATCTAAATAAATCGCCAAGCTCTCACAACGCTTCAGCCCCGCAGCTTCCCACTGTTTTTGAAATTGGGACCAAGCCACGCCCAACTCTTTATAAGGGCCCCGATGCTGTGCATAGATAATCTCAACCGGCCCGAACTTGCTGCGCGTGACTTCAATCTTTTGAAAGCCACCCATGTAAGCATAAAAGGCACCGGCCCCAATTAAGAAAATGATCAATAGACTTAATAAAATTTTAGCGGCTTTCATTGGACTCCCCCTTATTTCATTCTGCATGCAAAGCACCTGGCCCTCGCCTGAGTGCTCGTAACCAAATGAGTACAGATGCTATAGCAAGCTTTCTTACGCACGGCAATGTTCCCGTAATCAATTATTATTTCCCACCCAACTGATCACGGACTTGTCTAGTGAATGCGAAACAGGTAAAATTCAACAACACATCATCTTAAGGAAGGGATACTCGTGTTGAAACTGAAACTGCCTGTCGTTCTGTCTGTTGCCTGTACCATCATCACCCTAAGCACTACGCTGCCAAGCACTGCCGAAGAAGCCGAAATCGAACGCAACACTCAATGGAATCATGAGTCGGCTCTAAAAGTCTTTTCCCCACCCGCTAAGAAAATCAGCATCGACAATAAAAATGGTAACGATACGATTCGCAAGGATGACAAGGTCGTCGACTCAAATGCGGCGCGGCTGAATTCCAATGAATTTAAAAAAGCAACTATGACACAGGCGGCCAGCCCAGCGATGCCAAGCGCAGAGATGTTAGACTGCGGAGCCGGAATGGGTGTGACGCTTAATTGCCACTTAAAAAATATGTCGGTTCAAATGGTGAGAAGTTCATTTTCAAGCATTACCCATTCTAAGTTTTCCGTACAGATTCACGGGGCTAAGTTTCAGCTTTCCTTAGACTATACTCCAGAAGCCGGCCCGGCGGCCGCAGCGGCCCTCAGCACCTGCGCTGACCTAGCCACACAAGCCAAATTGGCTAATCAAGGGCTGCTGGTTTTATTGAACATGCATAACGATGATAAGGCGAAGTTAATTATTGACCAGCTTAACGGTGGAACTTCAACGCGTCTTACCTTAGGAGAAGACCCCTTAAGAATGATTCGCTGTAGCGTTGAATAGATGATTAGAACTAAACGGAACCACCTTATAAAAAGCGCCGATCGTCTATCTTAAAGCGCCGCAGTCTTGCGCAGCTCTTTGATAAGCTTGAAAAGCTTCGGCTTGTTTATTTTTTTTAAAACTACTACCGTTCAATCCATTGAACTGAATAGAGATCAAAGCGCCGATCGTGCAGGTTTTGTACAGTGCCTGAATTCCGCGCAACGATCAGATCCTGCAAACGCAAGTCAGCAAATGCGACCATCTCAACATTAGGAGTCGTATCCGCAGCAACCCCATCACGGGCAAATGGAAAATCACACGGCGTCAAGATACAACTTTCCGCATACTGAATATCCATATTGGCGACTCCGGGTAAGTTCCCTACATTTCCCGCCATAACGACGTAACATTGATTTTCAACAGCACGCGCCTGTGAACAGTAACGGACTCTCATATAACTTTTTCTTTCATCGGTACAAAAAGGGACAAAAAGAATCTGAGCACCCTGGTTAATCAGATGGCGCGCTTGTTCTGGGAACTCAGAATCATAACAAACCATAATTCCGATCGGTCCGCAGTCTGTCATAATAGATTCAACGCGGTTGCCTCCGCGTATATCCCACCAAAATTTCTCATTCGGAGTTGGATGGATTTTAGCCTGAGTATGGATGGATCCATCGCGTAAAAATGCATAGGCCACATTATAAATATCCCCCTTCTCATCACGAGTGGGGTGCGACCCTCCAATAATATTGATATTATACTTAACCGCCAAATCATTCATAAATGATCTAAAATCATCAGTATAGGTAGTTAATTTTTCTATCGATTTTCTAGGCGTCTTAATCTCCGGATTTAGCGACAAGAGCTGCATTGTAAAAAGCTCAGGAAAGGTCACAAAATCGGCCTTATAATCTGCCACCACATCCACAAAGTACTCAACGTACTGGCAAAACTCTTCAAACGAAGTCACAGCACGCAGTCCATATTGCACGGCGGCTATTCGCACAGACCCCTCAATCCGACCTAAATGACCGTTAGTTTTTCCCTCATCCTGCCGCACATCGGGATTTTTCCAGAGTAAGTGAGCCCCATACCCGAGGGACTCCCGGTCGCTGGTGAGATAGTCAGGCAAAACTCCCAGCACTTCAAAACCGTTACGCAACTGAAATGAGAGGACTTGATCCCGTTTTTTCCGCTGCTGAACTAATTCGATATATTTCTCTACCGAACCAACGTTACGAAAAGCTTTAGCCAAACCGGGTAAACGTCCTCCAAATACAATCCCTTTTAAGCGATTCTCCCGGCATAACTTTTTGCGCACATCATAAAGACGCTGGCCAATTCTCATCCCCCGATAATCGGGATCCACCATAACCTCCATCCCGTATAGGTAGTCCCCAGCTGTATCATGACGTGAGCCAAAGCCACCTCCGGTAATCTCATGCCAAGTATGGGCTTGTAAGGCGATCTCTCCATCAATCATAAAGGTCGCACAATACCCAACAATCTTGCCTTCATATACCGCGACAAACTGACCCCTTGGAAAATTTTGAATCTGCCCCCGAATCATATCCGCTGTATAGGGGGTCGCATGAGGATAAACCTTGGTCGTGAGCGTTCTAATGGAATTCATATCTTTGATAATTGCGTTCCGGATAATGAGCTTTGCTTTTTGATTGGTACTTTTAGCCATAATGTATTTGATAACAGATCACTGAACACACTTCAATCTCTCTTGCGTCATTTAATTCTACACCTCACCTCCGCCTCACCCGAGATCTCAACCTCCTCCGCTTCTTCTTCACCGGCTTCACTTTCTCCTGCGCCAAGCGCTGCTTTCGCACCCAATCAAACTCCGGCTGAAACGGATCCAAGGCCTCATACTCCTGCCCATAAATCCCCATCTTACTGACAATCAAGGCCAGATAAGTCGCCCACTGATCCGTCACACTGCC
>JAJFLM010000248.1 GCA_021772655.1 Deltaproteobacteria bacterium | reverse complement strand
CCTGAAGATGCGCGCGCCTTATTTAACAGCTGGCATACCGACCACGCACGACCCCATCATAGTCATGAAATTCAATATGTAAGATACGTAGGTGATACCCGCCCCGAAATTCATCACAGCATGGATGCGCTCAACCGAACGGTTGCGCGATTAGAAGCTCAAAACTTTAATGTACAAGTCGCTGAGATCCCTACTTATGTCACAAATTTTCAGCACCCTAATTTCAACTCAGCAACAGGACGTGCTTACTGGGTCATGGCCTGTGCCGCATCCCGTCCACTTTCAGCATGGGTCCGCCAGTTTGCCGATAGCCTAGGCACACGCTTTATTCACAAAATAGATATTACTCCCTTAGATGACATCGACATTGATGACCCTAATTTAGACAATGTTCTCCAGCAATTATTTGGCAGACCTGTCAATTTCAATGATGTCTTACAAGGCTGGGCCACCGATGTTCGTGGTTACGAAACCAGTCATTTACAAATTGGCCGTTACGGTGAATCGGGAGTGAATATTACCGCAACGATCACCACAAAAAATACCGGTGATGTAGCCAGTCGCTTACAAGGCTGGGTTCCAGAACGACCTGCCCCGGGACAAGCCTGGATTGCTTGGGGCGAAGACCTCAATAAACATGTCACCACTCCAGAACAGTTAAAAAGCCAATTGGTGCACATGAAGCGAGGACTAGCACGTCGCTCCATGCAGAAAGTATTAGGCTTCTTACACCGAATGGGCATTAACGCATTAAAAATGGAAGCTGTCGGTGCCGGCGCGTCTTTTATGCCTTATATTGGATTTGATTTTTCTAATGATACGGTCCGTCGACAAGCTCTCGCAGCCTTTGAAGCCTTTTGCGATCAGCATCAACCCAACATTGACCCTAACTTACTCGATTCTTCATTAACGGTTCTTGATGATGAGATTGCAGACGATTCCATCCGCGCTTCAATGAGCTCCGATCAAATAGCTGCCGCCTCACGGAAAGCCCATTTCAATAGTTTATCTCATCTTAACAACACAGCACTGCTACTTGATAAAAATATTCCCATCGCCGCACGGCAAGCACTGGCACAATTATTAAGCATGGCCTTATTTTTTGAGAATGATTCCTACGAAAGCCAAGTAGATGCACATCACGACGAACTCACCGGCGTCTTAAATCACCGTGGACTGATGGCACAAAACGATCGCTTAGAAAAAGGGATGCGCGCTAATCGCAAAGGTGACAAAAATGCTCCCCCCTGGATTCTCATGATTGATGTCGACCACTTTAAACAATTCAACGATACCTATGGCCACCCTGCAGGTGACAAAGCTTTACGCTATATCGCCCAAACGATTGTCGGTGCCACTCGCGGTAGTGATGTCGTGGCACGTTGTGGCAATGGAGAAGAGTTTTGCGTAATCGTTAAAACAGATCATCGCCAAATCAAGGATATTACGGAACGTATTCTTAGAGCTGTCCGTACTAAACGAATTAAAACCGATACGGGTCGCGCACGCGTTTCTGTGAGTATTGGTGCCACACCATTTGAGCTCTTACCCAAAAGCCATCGCACCCATCATTCTGAAGATGACGGCCGCACATCACTGACCCATTCGATGAGCATTGCTGATAAATATTTATACCAAGCCAAAAGAAATGGCCGAGATCAAGCCATCTTCCCTGGCACGGACACCACCGAATCCTCTCAAGAAACCACGCCACCCTTTGTACTATCTGAGGAGAAACGTAGAGAACTACGAGACATTCAACACGCGTGGCAATTAGTAAACTTTGAAACCGAACGTAGTCGTTCGATAGGTCGAGAATTTCTCAAACAATATGCTATGCAAGGTGGCAGCCTTGAACTCATCTTTTGGCTGGACCCTGCATTTGGTGGGTGGGATCATTTATTTAAACGACAGTTGGCCGAACAGCGCAACATCACAGCAGCGCCCCCAGCCAGTAGCCCTAAAGCATTAGCCGCACAAGGCTCTCGAAATAACATATTCAGAAAATTAAAAGCATACGAGGGAAGCCCTCTATTCACCGATCCAGCAATACCTCAGCATATCCAAGCGAGCTTACAACAAGCCTACAGCCTTGCCTGGCATTTTGCACAAGAGTCTAGAAGCTCAAGAGAAATAGCGGCTATTGATCCGTTGACTAAACTATTACTGCGCAAGGGATTAAACCAGCACAGTGCGCGTTTAGAAGATAAAGTCCGAAACTTTAATGCTAAAAAACAACTCCGCACTGATGAGAACTTTTCTCAACCATGGGTTATTATGTTAGATATCGATCATTTCAACCAATTTAATAATCAATTTGGCCATGAAACCGGAGACAACGCCCTCAGAACGGTTTCCAATGCCCTCAAGCAGGCGACTCGCGAAGTTGATCTCGTAGCACGCATTGGCGGAGAAGAGTTTTGTATTATCGTGGATGCAACTCCAGAAACAATACCGGCGATTGCCGAAAGGATCCGTCGAACCATTGCAAGTCATCCCGTATCCACACC
>JAJFLM010000247.1 GCA_021772655.1 Deltaproteobacteria bacterium | reverse complement strand
CGGTAACGGTTCACGGCGAAAACGATCCGGGTCCACTCTCCATGAATTATTTTTCTGCCAGATATTTTCCCAAGGCTTTTTCTCAACGGGGATATTAATATCGCGAATAAAAAACTCACAGGCATCACCAAGGCCATCATTATCACTGTCTGCTTGATCTGCGTTGGCCTTCGTCGGACAGTTATCGTCACCATCTACAACACCGTCATTATCATCGTCAGGGTCGCAAACATTGCCTAAGCCATCGTGGTCTAAGTCATACTGTGTCTCATTAGCATCCGCCGGGCAATTGTCGCACGCATCACCAACACCATCGGCATCCGCATCAAGCTGATCTACGTTGGCATCCGCAGCACAGTTGTCATGAGCATCGGCAATGCCATCGCTATCCGTGTCTTCATAGTCACCCACGTCACAAATACCGTCACTATCAGCATCTGGGCCATCATTGGCCACATCGTTAACACCGCTGGCACAATCATCACAGTGATCGCCATCTGCATCGACACCGCAAACAGTATTATCATCGGGTGAGGCATCCACATCATTCGCGATGCCATCGCCATCAATGTCATCATCACAAGCATCACCGATACCATCGGCATCCGCATCGGCTTGATCTGTATTGCTAGTGTCCGGACAGTTATCAGTACTATCCTCCACACCATCTGTATCGGTATCTTCCAAAACTGCCTCAGGTGAGGTTGCCTCACCAACAGGTGCTAAGATTTCATCGAGATTAGTTTCTGAATCAACAGCACCAGGTGTGGCGGCATTATTACAAGCTGCTAAAACTACCAACATGAGAAGCGGTAGGATGATTTGTTTAAACGATTTAGCCAGAGTCATATATTTTCCCTTATTTATTATATTTAAGAAATATTTCCTTTGTTATCGCGCTAAAGGGGGGTTCCAGTTTCTTCGTGCAGGTAGCTTACTTAGCTTTCTGTTTCCTCGAGTATGCAGCTCAAGGATACCTCAAAAAAAATGGGGCTGGCTTCTGCCAGCCCCATCACAGCTTATGTTGGATAGGTGTGTGTATTCAGTAAAGACGTCTGTAACGTGACGTCAGACCCGAATGATGTACTCTTATCATCGGACTACTGGAGGCTTCGAGTTGTGAAAAAAATCGCAAACTTTTCTTAAAAAATGAATTTTCTTCAAACACCGACAAGCATTGACACAGCCGACAACTCTGGTTAAAAAAGTGGACTATGTCAGATGCTGCGCCAAAACCCGTTAAGCCTAAAGCCAAGGCCCTCGTCCAAGAGGATTCCTGTGTGGGCTGTGAGTATTGCGTCCATTGGTGCCCCGTCGAAGACTGCCTCTGGATGGAACCTCGTGCCGGTGCCGAGCATGAGCCCCCAATTGTCCGGATCAACTTAGACACCTGTATTGGCTGCAAACAATGTGAAGCCAACTGCCCTTATGACGCCATCCACGTCTATAAATTAAAGCCTGAAGAGATTGAAGGTTGGATGCCGCTCTTGGGCGTGATTCCGACTGAAGAGTAGACTCTACTCGCTTAATTTCAGCATTTCTTGCTCTAATAATTGATTGGCGTGTTGTGGATCCAATTTCTGCCGTATCACCTGCTCACGCACTTGGTGCACTGCCTGCAAAGCATCGTCAACCTCTTCCACTTGGGCACGTAGAGCCAACCGTGATTCATCAAAACCGCCTAATTCTAATAATAATAAGCTGTTTAGACCATCTACCCCAGATTTCCAAAATTTGTAGGCACATAATCGATCTACTATAAGGTCTTCAAGAGCAATAATTTGCAACGTAACATCCCCAATCTGCAAACCCTGCACTTGCTCCCCTGGCCTTAAGAAAGCACTAGGAAACTCTATATATAACTGACGCCGCTCATCAATAAAATCCTTCCCTAAACGCTTAAAACCCAATTTTATCATAACTTCAGCAACCACTTCACCTCCGGGCGTGACCAAATCAATGTCTGCCGTCGCATAACCCCCTTGCGTATAAAATTCGACGGCAGCCCCGCCCACCAACACCGGATCTTGCCCTAAAGGCTGTAACGCTTCAGCAATCACTGCCGCAACAGCCACTCCTCTCTCAGCAGACACTTCAAGGTCGGCAGCAGCGTCCAATTTATTTTTTAGTTGGCCTATTAAATCCACTCACTACCTCTTGCTTATAAGATTTTTGCCCCTTACGGCTTAGCGATCTTCCATCAAACAAACGAGTGATCTCATCAATCACTTTATTACGTTGCCGGCTTGCCTGCTTCCATTCGGCTAAAGTCCATGACGGCCGATGAGATACAGCCGCAGCACCCTGTGCTAATTGCAGGTAGTCTTCGTAAGCAATCAACACCGCTTGCGGCCGCCCTTTATTCGTAATGACATAGCTCTGCCTGTTCCTAACTAAATTTCTCATGAAAGCTGACAGCTTAGCCTTCACTTCAGAGAGCGGCGCAAACTCAAAAGAACGGATATCAAGATAATTCTTCATAGACTATAATTATAGTCTTAATTATAGTTAAATCAAGGTGATAATAAAACCTGCCTATCTATCTCCAATAAAGTCAGAGCTTGGCTTAACGGCATAAAGCAGGCCAAAAAAAGCCCTTCCCGCTCAAAGATTTTTTGAACGAGAAGGGCCAAAATTTCATAAAGAAATTTTATCAAATGAATGGAACTAAAACTGCCACACTCGGCGGCGGCGAGCCATAGCGCCCAACAAGACTAAGGGAAATCCTAAAATCCAAAGTGAAGCGAGGCCTCCATTAGAGCCAGAACTTGTCGTACTGATCAATTGGCAACCACCATCTCCGAGCAACAATTGAACCTCATAGACACAAGTAGAGCTACAACCATCACCGTCGATATTCATACCATCATCACAATCTTCGCCATCATCTAACCTACCGTCTCCACAAAAAGGCAAGGTTCCTTCGCACAGTCCAGAACCATCACACTGGTCATCATAGGTCACTTCATCTCCATCGTCACAAACACTGGTCACAGCTTCAAAATT
>JAJFLM010000246.1 GCA_021772655.1 Deltaproteobacteria bacterium | reverse complement strand
AGGTCATTAAATCGGTGAATCAAATGACCTTATCGCGCCCTGGGCTATCGTCCGTTGAATTCTCTGGATTCAGCACTGATGGTGTTTAGACACGCCAGTCATTGATCTTGAATATAAAAAGCTAAAAAGTATTGCGTCCATAACCTGCAGGTGCCCGATCAAAGCAACAAAGCCAAATTAATGCCACGTAATACTCGGTGAACGCTCTCGCTTCAAACTGCCGACGGGTGTTCAACGAGCACGGTAATCCCTGAATATGATTCATGCCATCCGCACTCTAACTCTCTACTGGATTCGAAAATCGCTCTATAATCAAGCCTCCGTACCGTCGCCTCGGCCAATTACTCGGCCGTTTCGCATTTTGCTGAAATCATGATCCACATCTATCTGCCAATCGCCGAGGTCTCGGTTAACCTGCTTTTACTGCTGGCAATTGGTGGCGGAGTCGGCTTTCTGTCGGGGCTATTCGGCGTCGGTGGCGGCTTTCTACTCACCCCTCTCCTTATTTTTATCGGCATTCCCCCAGCTATTGCAGTTGGCAGCGAGGCCAATCAGCTCGCGGCGGCGTCACTGTCTGGCGTAATCGCGCACTGGCGCGGTGGTCGGGTGGACCTACGCATGGGCATCATGCTACTAATCGGCGGACTCATCGGTTCTACCCTGGGGGTCTCGCTGTTTGCCTGGCTAAGGGCGAGCGGCCAGATCGACCTGGTTATCAAACTACTTTATGTCGTCCTGCTAGGCCTGATCGGATCGATGATGATGGTGGAAAGCATTCGCGCGAATCTAAAAAGCCGTCGCAAAGAAGCGAGCCCTGAAGTGCCGGCCGATACGATTACCTGGCGCCAGCGGTTACCGTGGCAAATGCACTTCCCCACCTCAGACGTCACTATCAGTGCGTTGCTGCCGATTGGCCTGGGCATATTGGTCGGCATACTGGCCGCAGTCATGGGAATTGGTGGTGGCTTTATCATGGTGCCGGCGATGATTTACCTGCTGGGTATGCCCACTGCCATTGTGGTCGGCACCTCACTTTTTCAAATTCTATTTGTCGCCTCCAATGTCACTCTGCAGCAGGCCATTCGCGTACAGACAGTGGATGTGGTGCTGGCACTGTTATTAATGATCGGTTCCGTAATCGGTGTGCAAATTGGTGCCCGCGCCGGGGCAAAGCTTCGGGGCGAAGAGCTACGGTTTTTACTTGCCTTTATTGTGCTCATCGTGTGCGGCTGGATGATATTTAATTTGACCAGCAGACCCGATTTTCTGTTCACGCTGGTCACGGCTGGCGGGCATTAGAGGGATGCGGCTATTCTCTCTGAACCATTTGATCATCCCGCTGTTAATCGGGGTGTTGATACCCCTTCCGACCTCCGCCGCAGCCCTGAGTGTCCAACCAGACCAGGTCAAGGCGGGACTATTTTTTAATGGCGAAACCGTGACCATCACTGGCCAGCGTGCCATGGGCCAACCGCTGTTACTACTGGTAATCGGTCCCCAACGTAACCAGCAGATCGCCCCCCTGGGTAAACACAATGGAATCTGGTTAGAAGAGGATGCCCACACGCTGCCCCATGCCCCACAATTTTTAGCAGTTGCCAACAGTCAGTTACTCGCTGAACTGGTAACACTATTTAGCGACTCGTTGACCACCGCCGGTTTGAATTCAATCCTTGAGTACTTGCCATTAACAGGAAGAGCAAACCGCGACGCCGCGCCGACCGATAAGCCGAACTGGCATCACGCCTACGCTTCCTTGCTAGAGCAACGATCTCTGTTGTTAACAGAGATTGCGCTTGACGACGACCCGGTTTCCGGGGCTTTCAGCACTAAAGTCCGTTTACCATCGAATGCACCTCCCGGCCATTATCAAGTGGTGGCCTTAACCCGGGCTGACGGCCAACCCCTGGTCGTAACCACCGGTTTTTTGCTGACTAAATCGGGAGTTGTCAGTCGACTGGCACTGGCCGCGCTTAACCAACCGGTGGTTTATGGCATTTCGGCACTGCTATTTGCGTTGCTGGTAGGCTGGGTGATTGGGGTACTACTCAATCGTCGGTAGAGGGAGATTTTTCATCACCCAAACCCTGACTATCTTTTATACTGTTCGATTGTATTTATAGATGCTTCTGGCATAAGAACTCCGCTATAAGCTGAAGGGGTCACCGCAAGCCAGTTAAGTTGGCCTGTCGAACAGCAAAAGGAAGAGCCTTGTCCACCCAAGCCAATGACCCGGTAATCGATCGTTCGCCCGTTATTAGCGACGAGGTCAAACTGACCACCTGCTATATGTGTGCGTGTCGCTGCGGTATTAAGGTTCACCTCAAGGATGGTGAACTTCGGTACATAGAGGGCAACCCGGAGCACCCGACTAACAAAGGCGTGCTCTGCGGCAAAGGCAGCGCGGGTATCATGAAGCAGCACTCGCCAGCCAAGCTAAGCAAACCACTGCTGCGGATCGGTGAACGTGGTAAGGGCGAATTTAAAGAGATTGAATGGGACGAGGCGATGCAAATCGCCACTGATCGGCTGGCCAATATTCGCGAAGCCGACCCCCGCAAGCTGGCATTTTTTACCGGCCGGGATCAAAGCCAGGCCC
>JAJFLM010000245.1 GCA_021772655.1 Deltaproteobacteria bacterium | reverse complement strand
ACGGGCGCTCTGTGTAACCACAAAATTTCGCTCCTTTTCAACTGTTAACGCAACACGGAGATTTCCGTTGACCGCCAATAACCACACCCCGCGGGTAGCCGCTATCCAGATGGTCTCTGGGGATGATGTCGAACAGAACCTGAAGTCCGCTGCGGACCTGATTGCCAGCGCAGTCGCCACCGGCGCGCAGATTCTGGTGCTGCCAGAAAATTTTGCCGTGTTATCGGCCGACGCCCAGGCCAAGGTCAATCTCGCCGAACCATTGGGAGAGGGGCCGATTCAACAATTTTTGCTCGATCAGGCCCGCGAACACAGCGTGTACCTGGTAGGTGGCACCATTCCAATTGCAGCGAACGAACCGGGCAAAGTCCGTGCCGCCTGCCTGACTATTGGCCCGGATGGCACCGTGCTTGGTCGTTACGACAAAATTCACCTGTTTGATGTCGCTCTGGGATCAGGCAAGGAGCAGTACAACGAATCGGCCACCATCGAGCCGGGTGAGCAGGGCTGCGTAATCGACACCCCCTGGGGCAAACTGGGAGTGGCGGTCTGTTACGACATCCGTTTTCCGGAGCTATTTCGGCAGATGATGCTGGAAGATGCCCGCATAGTCGTTTTGCCCTCGGCATTCACCGCCACCACCGGCCGCGCCCACTGGGAGATATTGCTGCGCGCCCGCGCCATCGAGAATCAGTGCTACCTGATCGCACCCGACCAGGGCGCAGGCCGCGAACGCGGTCGCCACACCTGGGGCCACAGCATGATTATCTCGCCCTGGGGCGACATCCTCGCCGAGCTTGAAGAACAGGGCAGTGGGGTGGCTACGGCGGAGATTAACCTGCAAAGCCTCGAACAGTTGCGAGAGAAATTCCCCGCGCTGCAGCACTGCCGCACCCTGTGAACACCCCACCCGCCTTATGAGGCTCACCGATCCGCTGACAAATCTGGTGGCCCGCTGGCTGATGGCGGAGAAACCGCGCGAACACCCGGCGCCCTGTGATTTTCAGCGTATCTGTCACGAAATTCGTCCCAGCGACGTGCTACTAATCGAAGGTCGCAGCCGCGTTTCTGAGGTAATCGGGCTAATCACTCAAAGCCACTGGTCGCACTCAGTGCTCTACATCGGCCGCATTCACGACATCGAAAACGAAGCCGTACGCACCCGGATTCAACGCCTTTACGATGGCGACCCGCAGGACCCGCTGATAATTGAAGCCTTGCTTGGCGAGGGCGTGATCCTCACCTCGCTGGGAAAATACTACGACGAGCACATCCGCATTTGCCGACCACGCGGGCTGACCCTTATGGATAGCCAACGGGTGATCAACCACGCCATCGACGAACTCGGTAAAGGCTATAACCTGCGCCAGTTATTAGATCTGGCCCGACTACTATTCCCCTGGGCAATCCTGCCCAGGCGCTGGCGCTCGGTGCTGTTTCAGCACAATGTACAAATGCCCACCAAAACGGTCTGTTCAACCGTCATATCAGAAGCCTTCGCCAGCGTCAGTTTCCCAATTTTGCCCGTGGTTAATGTCGATAATGAATCTGGCCTGCGTCTGTTTCGTCGCGATCCGCGGCTGTCAGTACCCGCGGATTTTGACTACTCACCCTATTTCGACATCATCAAATACCCCCTGGTACCCATTGATGAGAGCGGCTTCTACCGTAGCCTGCCGTGGAGCGAGCAGAGTAAACCGGTTGAGGAGGAAGAGGGCGCTTCGTACGATGATGAGCCAATCACCGATCCCGATCCCGATCCAGACACAGAAACCAACCCCGATCTTGATCCCGACATAGAAACCAAAACAGCGTCAGGAGTACGCGAATGATTGATCTCTATATATGGCCCACCCCCAACGCGTTTAAAGTCACCATCCTGCTCGAAGAGCTGGAAATGGCCTACCGGACCCATGTGGTCAATATCGCCGAGGGTGATCAGTTCAAGCCCGAATTTTTGAAAATCAGCCCCAATAACAAGATGCCGGCCATGATCGACCAGGAAGGCCCCGGTGGAGTACCGATTTCACTGTTTGAAAGCGGCGCTATTCTGATATACCTGGCTGAAAAGTGCGGCCGCTTTCTACCCACCGAGCCCCGCGGGCGCTACAACGTCATGCAATGGCTCATGTTCCAGATGGCCAGCGTCGGGCCTATGTTTGGCCAGGCCCACCATTTTCGCGACTACGCCCCAGAGTCCATCGAATACGCCATTGACCGCTACACCAACGAAGCTGGCCGTATTTATCAGGTGCTCGACAAACAGCTGGCAGGCAGAGACTTCGTCTGCGATGAATACTCCATCGCCGATATGGCTATCCTGCCCTGGACCCTCCACTACGAGCGCCAGGGTCACGACATTGATTCCACCTCCAACGTCGCCAACTGGATTACACGCCTTAAATCGCGACCCGCCGTTGCCAGAGGGCTGGAAGTCATGGCCGACATTCGGCCCCCTAAACCCGGCCCGCAAAATGAACAACAGCGAGAAATTTTGTTCGGCAAAAAACAGTTTGAAAAACACTAAAACCGATAAATTCTTATGTAACGCAGGAGAAGACCATGGCCAACCTCACCGCACTGCCCGAACCCGCTGATCTGGTTGATCTGTTTCAGCTCTACCCCGAAACAGCCCAGCTAGCCCTGCCGCTGGCGCAACATATATTGCGTGGCGACTCTCCACTCTCGGTCATGCAGCGAGAGCTTATTTTTGCTTTTGGCTCCGGCCTCAACGCCTGCCATTACTGCCACGGCGCCCACACCGCTGCGGCAGAAGCACTCGGCCTGGACGTCAATCTCATGGCCAGCCTGCTCGAAGACATAGACGCAACCCCCTTCGATGAAGCCCTCAAGCCAATATTGAAATACGTCAAAAAACTCACCGAAACCCCCAGCAAAATAACCCGCGCTGATGCCGATGCAGTGAGAGCCGCCGGCTGGAGTGACGACGCCCTGCACAGCGCCATCAGCGTGTGCGCACTCAACAACTTCTTTAACCGCTGGGTAGATGGCAGTGGCGTAGATGGCAGTGATGCCTACGTGGCCGACCGCGGCCAGTTCCTGGCCCAAAACGGTTACCTGCCAAATAACACAGAGCGGGATTGATTAGGCTGGGTGGACGAAGGGTTGTGCTAGTTAATTTACCCATCCTGTCGTATATCACGACGTCAAGGCCGGAAAGACGTCGGATTGGGCTGCTGTACTCTAGTGCCGACCAACCCTATTCAGTATAGTTAGCTGTGATGCATTAAAACCAAACGGAGGGGTTGTGCCTCGAAGAATGACTCCATCACAGATCCGCAGTGCAATCCGGCAGGCTCGAAATAAGCAGAAGCAAGCTATCGACAAGCACAACCGTGAAGTTCGTCAGCGTAACCAAAAGGTGAAACAGGCGTTCAACACCTACAACAATGAAATTAGAAGGTACAACGAGAGGGTGCGGGCGAACCGCCAAAAGATAGCTACAGAACTTAGGAGACTCAAGTCTTCCACCACGGTTCGGCACGAGGTTATTCATACATCCGCTATAACTTTGAATAACTGCTATGAACAACTAGACGCTGGGGAAAGCAGTCTAGAAAGCTCAAATTATGGTAGTGAGTTCTTAGATTTATCCGAGCGAGAAAACGCGAATAGCTTAGCCCTGTCAAATGCACTTGAGTCTGATACAGAAGAATCCAACATTACCCCGTCGGACCTTTTGCGCACCGAAATAGAAGAGATGCTCAATCAGTTATCGCCAGACCTTAGCAAACGATGGAGAGGAGCGCTTTTTTCATTAAACCCTCAAAATCCTGATGCTGCACGTCATTTTTGTACAAGCGCTAGGGAGGTTTTCGTTCAGATACTGGATATGAACGCGCCTGACGAAAACGTACTAGCGCTAAATCCCAGCAGTGATACGACTTCAAGTGGGCAGCCCACGAGGAAAGAAAAAATTCGTTACCTGTTAAGTCATTGCGGGCTTATGACCTCAGAAGCAGCTGATTTTGTCGATGAGGATATTAAAAACGTTCTTGCCCTTTTTCGGGTGTTTAATGATGGGACTCATGGGTCGTCAGGAAAATTTGAGTTGAACAAACTAATGTCAATTAAAACAAGGGTCGAGGACGGTATTACTTACCTATTCTCAATTAGCCAGCATGCGAAACCAAGCCCATGAGTTCTCTCTCTACGAACGCCGGTCGTTCGCACTGTTTCTGATAGCGTTAAGCACTTGGGGAGACGTAAGTGACTGACCAAACCAAAATTCCAGAGCCAAAGGACTCGGGGACCGATGGTACTCAGGCGAGTTCTGATATTGGCAATAAGCTTGTTGCAGCGCAGCCGCTCGCTGCTCCTATGGCCCAGTCGATCTCAGGTCTCGCCACATCACATTCGCGAGCTTTTGGCGGAGAAGTTGCCTCTACCCTCGTCGCAGGAATAACGTCCCAAATGGCAGTGGAGTTGGACCAGACAAAGCATGAACTTGCTTCGCTACGGACAGCCACTGACTCGCTAAGAAATGACCTCGCGAATGAAAGAATTACTTCGGCTGTCTTGAAAGAACGCATTTCTGCATTTCAATCAACGCGCCATCTCAAAAATGTTGGAATTGCTGCGGGCACCATCTTTTTAGGAGCCGGAGTTCAACTGTCACGAGCGGACAACGCTGCGCTTGGGGTTGCAACTGCTGTCGTAGGTGCTTTGCTAGTCTTGATGAGTTGGCTATCTGTGCCGAAGGGTGGTGACAAGTGATTGTCTCTGACCTCGCTGAATTGAGGCTTTATCCGGTCGCAGATAGGGGCGCTCCAAATTCCGAGCACGTTCCAATACAAGTGCTACAGCCTACGGACATGGGGCGCTACGGATTGATGGTGGGGATTTCGGGGCCGCAGCAATTTGCAATGCCAATTCAAGACAACCTCTTTTGGTTCGGAGATGGGGTGGTAAATGCCGGGGACTGGATATTTCTCTACACAGGAAGCGGGTCACCTCGAATTCATGACGTGCCGGACCTGCCCGGAAGCAAGATTTATACAGTCCACTGGGGTAGGCCAAATACGATGTTCGCAAACTCGCTGGTGGTGCCGATCCTTTTTCGCACAGACACCGAAGAAGTAGGAGTGCCGCCGGGAAATCTCCCACAGGTCGGTGATGAAGCAAGTGCTTAACAAAAAAATCGTTAACAGACCGCGGTTTTAAAGCGCACAACGGAATCAGAGCAGCGAAGCAGTTTTATCAGCAGTCCAGGAAAGACTGTGATTTATTGGGTTTGACCCACTTACCCCCTGGTAGCGCGCGCCCAAAGGCTGCGATTTTTCGGATAAGTGCA
>JAJFLM010000244.1 GCA_021772655.1 Deltaproteobacteria bacterium | reverse complement strand
GTATGGATAACCCCATCAAGGATGAGAAAAACATTCTCGCCGCTACCTTCGGCAACGTAACCATCTACATCGAGCAACAGCGCTTCGTCATACCCGCAGGCCTGCGCTTCGCGTAACGCCAGCATAGAGTTAATGTAATTTCCGGTGGCCTTGGTACGACACATGGTGACATTTATATGATGGCGCGCAAACGAAGAGGTTCGCAAACGAACGCCTTTTTCCAGTGCATCTTCCCCCAGGTAAGCACCCCACTCCCAGGCGGCAACCATGATATGGGTCCTTAAATTCGGCGCGCTCACCCCCATGGACTCGGACCCATAAAATCCAAGCGGCCGAATATAGGCTTCATCGAGTGTGTTTGCAGTTACTGATTCGAGGCACGCCTGGAGAATCTGTTCTCGGGGAAACGGCATATCCATTTGCAAAATATGTGCTGAGCCATACAACCGATCAATGTGCTCCTGAAGACGGAAAACAGCCGTACCTTTTTCAGTTTTATAGGCACGCATGCCTTCAAAAACACCCATGCCGTAATGCAGGCTATGCGTCAGTACGTGAACCTTTGCATCACGCCATGGCACCATCTCACCGTCGAACCAGATGAACCCATCACGATCTTCCATACCCAATTTTTAATTCCTTAAAATATTGGAATCCCGAGCGGGACTCCCTTTTTTGCATCCGTCCAGGTCTCGAAGACCCTCTTTAGAGCGCCAGCCGGTACCAGATTAACCAACTAGATCAAGCCAAACCCGTAGAGTCTAGCGCCTTCTCTGCATGCTACGGAAGCTAGATTAAGACAACTCTGCAAAATTTTTGGATCCCCAATAAGAAAAAGCCCCGGTACTTACACCGGGGCTTTTTTAACGCTGGGAACTAGCGGCTACTTACATCATGCCACCCATTGGGTCCATTCCACCCATCGGCGGGCCGCCTGCATCCTGAGCCGGCGCCTCTGCAATAGCAACCTCAGTAGTAATCAACAGGCCAGCAATCGACGCAGCATTTTGTAGCGCTACGCGGGTCACCTTGGCAGGATCTAGAATACCCATTTCCAGCATGTTGCCATACTCAGAAGTGGCGGCGTTGTAGCCAAAAGCTTTTTTCTTGCTCTCACGCACTTTCGACAACACCACCGCGGGCTCACCGCCGGCGTTACTAACAATTTGCCTTAGCGGCTCTTCCATTGCCCGCAGCGCAATGCGTACTCCATGCTTCTGATCGTCGTTGTCGGTTTCGACAGCAGCAACAGCAGCACTTGCAGCTACCAGTGCAACACCACCACCAGGCACCACGCCTTCTTCAACCGCTGCACGGGTCGCGTGCAAAGCGTCTTCAACGCGGGCCTTTTTCTCTTTCATCTCAACTTCTGTAGCAGCACCTACTTTGATCACCGCAACACCGCCAGCAAGCTTGGCAATGCGCTCCTGCATTTTTTCCTTATCGTAGTCAGAGCTGGTGTTTTCCATCTGCGCACCAATTTGCTCAACACGGGCCTGAATATCTTCAGCCTTACCAGCACCGTCTATCAGGGTAGTGTCATCTTTGCTGATGGTGACCCGCTTGGCGGTACCGAGGTCTTCCAGCGTAGCTTTCTCGAGGCTCATGCCGGTCTCTTCGGAAATAACCGTACCGCCGGTGAGAATAGCTATATCTTCGAGCATCGCTTTGCGACGATCACCAAAACCAGGTGCCTTCACAGCCGCGACTTTAACGATGCCACGAATGTTATTCACCACCAGAGTCGCCAGCGCTTCACCGTCGATATCTTCGGCAATAATCATTAGCGTGCGGCCTGCTTTAGCAACACCTTCCAGCAGCGGCAGCAAATCGCGGATGTTGGAAATTTTCTTGTCATGCAGCAGGATCAGCGGCTCTTCAAGATCAGCAGTCATCGACTGCTGGTTGTTAATGAAATAAGGCGATAGGTAACCACGGTCAAACTGCATGCCTTCAACCATTTCCAGCAGATTTTCCAGACCAGAACCTTCTTCGACAGTGATAACGCCCTCTTTGCCTACCTTATCCATCGCTTCGGCGATAATTTCACCGACACTGGCGTCTGAATTGGCGGAGATAGTGCCCACCTGCGCGATTGAGGTGCGCTCGGTACAGGGCTGGGAAAGATTGGCGATCTGTTCAACAGCTACTGCGACGGCTTTGTCGATGCCGCGCTTCAGATCCATCGGATTAGCACCCGAAGCAACTGCCTTGACACCCTCAACAGCGACAGACTGTGCGAGCACGGTTGCGGTGGTGGTGCCATCACCGGCACTGTCAGAAGTGTGGGAAGCCACTTCTTTGACCATCTGCGCGCCCATGTTTTCAAACTTGTCTTCCAGTTCAATCTCTTTGGCCACCGACACACCATCCTTAGTGATGGTAGGCGCACCAAAAGATTTCTCCAGAATCGCATTACGGCCTTTAGGGCCGAGGGTTACTTTTACAGCGTTAGCTAGTGTATTTACACCAGCCATCATTTTTTGACGGGCTTCGCCCCCAAAATTTACTTCTTTAGCCATTTTCGTTACTTCCTTAACTGATCAAAATTCGAATAGATACCATCAACACGCTGGCCGATGATCCACATATTTCCTAACCAGGGACCTGGCGGGTTACTCGATAACGCAGAGAATATCTTCTTCGCGCATCACCAGTAGCTCTTCGTCACCAACCTTGACCTCGCTACCTGAGTATTTACCAAACAGCACTTTGTCCCCGACCTTGACATCAAGCGGGCGCACATCGCCGGTTTCCATAATTTTGCCGTTTCCACAGGCAATCACTTCGCCCTGAGCCGGTTTTTCCGACGCCGAGTCAGGCAGCAAAATACCGCCAGCGGTAGTTTTTTCTTCCTCCTCACGGCGAACAACGACTCGGTCATGCAACGGTCGAATACTCATTATCTGATTTCTCCTAAGACTATAATTAGGGCCGAACCAATTAACGTCGGCCAATAAAAGCAATACAAATCAACAAGATTTGATTAGCACTCTCATACGCAGGGTGCTAAATGATAGGGCCAAGAGCCGTTAAGTCAAGCTCCAATAAAAAACATCGCGCCGCTTAACCCGCCACGATACTGGCCCCGTAGAATGCAGATGGGGTCAGTGAGATCAAATTCAAGCCTACGTTGAAACATAGTTAGACATGTGCGGGTCTTGGTGACCGGAGATTGCGAGAACCAGAAATATTTCCGCCTGGTGATTTTTCACGCTCTGCTCGGTAACCTTGAACACAGATTTCCTTGAGTTAATTATTTGGCATGAACAGAAATTCAACATTTATCGCCATGCTGTTTTGGGCGATTGTCAGCAACGCCCATGCATTTGAACTACCCGTTGCTGAGCTTGTGCTAGACCCGCGCACTGCTTTTGTGCCGACGCTGGTAAACGGTGAGGATGCGCTTGCCCTGGAGTGGACAATCGCCGCTGGCTATTATTTATATCGAGATAAAACTGAAATTTTTATGCAACACCAGCAAGAGCGTACCCGCCTACAGCCTGAGTTCGCGGTCGGAGAAAAAATCAACGACGAGGAATTCGGCGAGCAGATCGTCTACCGACTGGCGACACAAATGAAACTGCCGACGGTGCTCAATGACGCGGTCGGGGTTGCTACCCTTGAAATTACCTTTCAAGGCTGCAAGGAAGGGCGTCTCTGTTACCCGCCCACCACGATATTACTGCAGGTTCCCAACAATTAACCCATTTCCGACCACTAGCGATAGAGCCATCAAGCGATCAATGGAATCCTTACTTAAAAAGTTACCCTTACTCATTCTGCTATCGGTCTGTGTGCTGGCCGGCGTCGCGCTGAACATCAGCAATCCATTAGCAACCGTCACTGAACCCGATAAGCCCACTATGTCAGCCTATCAATTTACGCTACCTAACCTGGAAGGCCTGCAACAGCATAGCGACCAATGGCAGGGCAAGCTGCTGATTGTAAATTTCTGGGCAAGCTGGTGCGGACCATGCCTGGAGGAGATGCCCCGCTTTATTACATTGCAACAAAAATACGGAGATCAGGGCATCCAGTTTGTGGGTATCGGCATTGACCAGGTCGATGCCCTGGCCAAAATTGTTGATCGGCTGGGGGTAAACTACCCTGTATTACACGGCGATTTTGACGCCATGCAGGTGGCTAAACAGTTCGGCAATACTTATGGCGTGCTGCCCTACACCACCATTATTAGCCCAGAAGGAAACCTCTTCTCAGAAATTGCCGGTGCGGTTCACGAAGGCGAAATGGAACGCCTGATTCAAACCTTTCTCGCTAATCGCGGGACCTAAATACCTACTAGTTAACCCCGTAAAATGCGGGGTTAATGACGCTATCAGCAGCTAACTGCTGTTAAATCGCGATTATTCTGGACATCACCACCAGTATTCATACAATTCACCTGACGTTCACTCATCGACCTCAGACAGCGGATAACCATGGCGCGCCTGCTTCTTCTTAACGGCCCAAACCTTAACCTTCTCGGCCAGCGGGAACCCCAGCATTACGGTGCGACCACACTCAAGGCTATCGAGTCCCGCTGCGAAGAACTCGCCAGCGATGCAGGCCATTCACTGGACTGCCTTCAAAGCAATTCCGAAACCGAGCTTATAGAGAAAATTCATCAATCCGCCGCTGACAATGTTGATTTCATCCTCATCAACCCGGGCGGGTTTACCCACACCAGCGTGGCACTTCGTGATGCGCTGGCGGCGGTCAACATCAGATTTATTGAAGTCCACCTGTCCAACACTCACGCCCGCGAGCCTTTCCGCCAGCATTCCTATTTTTCTGACCTGGCCGTCGGAGTGATTTCTGGGCTTGGCGCTATTGGCTATGAACTTGCATTGCAGGCAGGTATCGCTGAGCTTAACAACGAACTAGCGGATTAATTTGTTAATCCTACTTCTCATCCACTGAGTCTCGAATTAGACATGGATATTCGCAAAGTAAAAAAACTCATCGAGCTTATCGACGAATCGGGTGTTAGCGAGATTGAAATCAAGGAAGGTGAAGAGTCGATTCGTATCTGCAAAGCCACTTCCATGGTGACAACTTCGGTCGCCCCAATAGCAATGCCCAGCCCAATCTCAGCGCCGACCGCCGCGACCGAAACCACATCCGCCGACGAGTTACCTACTGGCGATGTGGTTACCTCGCCGATGGTAGGCACCTTTTACCGCGCTCCATCTCCGACCAGTGCCGCATTTGTGGACTCCGGCAGCCCGGTGAAACAGGGCGATGTACTCTGCATTGTCGAGGCGATGAAACTGATGAACCAGATCGACAGTGAATTCTCTGGCACCGTGAAGGCGATCCTCGTGGAAGATGGGCAGGCTGTTGAATATGGCCAGCCGCTGTTTGTAATCGGTTAGTCGGGGTCTGCTAGTGTTAAAAAAATTAGTTATCGCTAACCGGGGTGAGATCGCCCTGCGTATTCTGCGCGCCTGCCGTGATTTGGGTATCTCCACGGTAGCAGTACATTCTGAACCAGACCGGTCCTTAATTCATGTATTGCTGGCCGACGAGTCGGTCTGTATCGGCCCGGCTCCTGCAACTGACAGCTACCTGAACATTCCCGCCATCCTTAGCGCGGCCGAGGTTACCCATGCAGACGCGGTACACCCGGGCTATGGTTTCCTGTCAGAGAACGCTAACTTCGCCACCTGTGTCGAAGAATCGGGGCTAATTTTTGTCGGCCCCCGCGCCGCAACCATTGAAAAAATGGGTGATAAAGTTTCTGCAATCGCTCTGATGAGCGAGCTCGGTGTCCCCTGTGTACCTGGCTCCGGTGGCCCTATAGGTGATGACAATGCCACCAACCAGCAACTAGCGGAAAAAATTGGCTACCCAATATTAATCAAGGCCGCCGGCGGTGGCGGTGGTCGCGGCATGCGCGTAGTCGAAACCGCGCAGGAGCTGGCAGTCGCTATTGCTACTACCCGCACCGAGGCAGCCGCGAATTTTGCCAATGACGTGGTCTATATGGAGAAATTTCTCGCCAATCCGCGGCATATTGAATTTCAGGTTCTGGCTGACGGTAACGGCAAAGCCATTCACCTGGGCGAGCGCGACTGCTCGCTGCAAAGACGACACCAGAAGGTACTTGAAGAAGCGCCAGCGCCGGGAATCGACTCTGAAACCCGGGATCGCGTCGGTCAGCTTTGCGTTAGCGTCTGCGAACGGATCAAATATCGCGGCGCTGGAACTTTCGAGTTTCTCTACGAAAATGGCGAGTTTTATTTTATCGAAATGAACACCCGCGTGCAGGTCGAGCATCCTGTAACCGAGGCCATCACGGGAATCGATATTATTAAGGAGCAGTTAAAAATAGCCGCGGGTGAACCGCTAACTTACCGCCAACAGGATATCGAATTTCGTGGCCACGCTATCGAATGCCGCATCAATGCAGAAGACCCGGTCACCTTTATTCCCGCACCGGGCCGGATAGATCATTACCCTGCCCCAGGAGGGCCCGGCGTGCGCATGGATTCCCACCTCTATTCGGGCTACACCGTGCCGCCTCATTACGATTCCATGATTGGCAAACTGATCGTGCACAGTGAAGATCGCCCTGGCGCTGTCCGGCGCATGTCAGCTGCGCTTGGAGAACTAATTATCGATGGGATCACCAGCAACATAGCCCTGCACCAGCGCATCCTCGCCGATTCCCGTTTCATTGACGGGGCTGTGAATATTCACTTCCTCGACCAATAGGCGGCATAAATTCGACACTAACTGTCGTCGGCCCGGCGGGGCTTAAGCCGGTATATATCGCCTGGTACCGGCCAGCTACAGGGGTTATCGGCCGGGTGAGGCTACCCAGAGAAAGTAGATCACCCGTCTGTAACGTTACCCCCTCCTTACGCAACCGTTGCAGCAGCCAGAACACCACTTTAACGGGGTGACCTAGCAGGTCTTCGCCGTTACCCGTGCCTGCACCCGCACCACCAGGGTCATATAATTCCACCTCAAACTCCGCGAGCCGTCGATTCCAGTCCACATCGGCAGACAGCAGTACCGACTCGCCCATCACCCCGTAACGCGCACCACAGTTGACGGCCACAAGGCGCGCCGCCGTCAATGGAGCAGACCAGATGGGATCGGGAAGTTCAATAAACGGAATTACCGCATCGATATGAGCGAGTAGCTTTTCTGGGTTAGTGACGCCATTGATGCCACTATCGCCAACTCTTACAAGCAAATCGGCTTCAATCAAGCCACGTGCGCCAAAATTAAGCGGTAGCCTCGCTGGGGACTGCAGCAGCATTTTTTTCATAAACTGGCCGTACAGGGGTTCTGTCAGACCAAAATGTTGTTGCGATGACAATGAGGTCATTGCCACCTTG
>JAJFLM010000243.1 GCA_021772655.1 Deltaproteobacteria bacterium | reverse complement strand
TGGTCGTCGACCTTCGTGATCTGCAGGGTCTTCCCCCCGGCGACGGTCGGCACTCGACCGCCGTCCCCGTAGCGCGCCCGCACCTCGGACCAGTCCAGCGGCATCGCCACCACCCCCTCCCCAGCGGGTCGGGCAGACCCGCGCCAGCTACCGACCGGGCCGGTCAGCCCGCTCGTCCGGGTCCGGCGCGGGCGCCAGGCCGGGCGCCGCGAGCTCGTGCATGTAGGCGAGCATCGCGTCGTGCCGGGCCGCCGCGGCCGCGATGTCGCAGCCCAGCTCGGCGGCCAGCGTCGGCACGTCCCCGCCCCGGACACAGGTCACCGCCAGCGTCACCAGGTGCTCCGGCGGCACCGCCGCCAGCCGCTCCCGCAGCTCGGCCCAGTCGCAGACCACGGCCAGCCGGCCGGCGTCCGCCTCGGCGATGCGGGCCTCGGCCAACCGGGCGATCCGACCGGAGAACGGCAGCCCGAAGTACCGGAACACCCCCGGCCGGGCCACCATGCCGGCGATCACCTGCACCCCCACCTGCTCGGCGAGCGCCGGATCGGCCAGTCGGCGCGAGCAGGTGTAGCGCACGGCCTCGAAGGTCGCCCGCACCCGCTCCAGCCACTCCGTGTACTCCCGCGCGACCGTCGCGCGTGTGCCTGCGGTCACCGTTCTCACCTTCCCGCCCCGGGCGCTCGGCGGAGGAGCAGCCCCGCCGACCGCCCGGCGAGCAGCCGGTCGCGGCTACGGAGTGGCGACCACTGTCTTGAGCATCGGCGCGATGTGCGCGGCCTGCACCTCCGTGACGTTCTTGGACGACGGCGCGTCGCCCCGGATCGCCTCGTGCGGCACGACCACCCAGCACGCACAACCCCAGATGCACTCACCGGCCATGCCCTCGAACCGGATCGACTGCTCGGACAGGATCACACCCAGATCCAGGATCCAGGAGTGCATGAGCAGCTTCTCCTCCCAGTTCTCGATCTTGTCGTAGGCGTCACGCGCCTCGTAGAACGCGGTGAGGTCGGTCTTCGCTACACCGGGGATGACGATGTTGGCGTACGCCGTCAGCTCGTCGAAGAACTCCCCGTGGGTGATGTTCAGGGTGCCGTCGTCGCCCTCCAGGATGTAGGTGTTGAGCACCTCGTCCAGCCGCTTCTGCAGGCCGTCGTTCCACAGCTCCCGAGGTGCCACCGCGTTGGCCTCGATGTAGTCGGTCTTGAAGCCCTCCTTCAACCCGGACCACTGCGGGATGTAGCCGATCCACTTGCTGACCACCTCCCGCCACTTCGAGCGCGGCTCGCCGGGCAGGACCTCGACACCGGGATGGGTGAACTTCGCCACGTCGAAGATCGTCCAGGTGCGGTCGCCGGAGATGTTGCGCTCGTGCGGTGCACCGGTGAACCCGGCCGGGCGCAGCAGCTTGAACAGCAGCCGGCCGTAGTCCTGCACGATGAAGCGGGTGAACGAGTCGTTGACGAACTTGCGGGTCACGCCCTTGCGCAGCGCGTCGCGGATCGCCGACTGACCTGTCTTGGTGTAGCAGCTCAGCCGCTGCCACGAGTGCTCTTGCGGTAGCGCGAAGAAGCCACCGGTGAACGGGTTCTTGTACAGGTCGCCCCAGACCGCCATTACGCCCTGGTTCTTGGCGTCGTCGAGCATGCAGTCGATCTCGTTGATGGTCGGGAACAGCGCGGCTCGCCCTCCGGCGTGCTCCTCGTCCCCGGACATCGGCATGATTCCCACGCCGACGACGGGGATCCTCCGGCCGAGCTTGACGTTGGACAGGTGCCGCGCCAGGTCGACCACCATGCCGCTGCCGGTGCCGCCGGCCAACGAGAAGAACACCAGCACCAACGAAGGCAGCCGGGTCTTGTTGATGCTGGCGACGAAGTCGTCCAGCTCCTTCTCCAGGGTGCGCTCGCCGCCGTAGTAGTAGTGGCCGTAGATGGCCTTGGAGACCGCGCGCGGGAACGAGTCGCCGGCCTTGGGCAGCTCCAGGTCGGCCGGCAGCCACGGCTCGTAGTTGGGGTTCCAGTAGTAGCGCGGGTACTCCATCTTGAGGAACTCGCGCCAGCGGTTCAGGCTGGTCTGCAGGTCCTCCCGTTTGGGCACCTCCAACGCCACGGTGCGCACCTGCGCCCGCTCACGCGGAATGCCGCGCTCGTCGAGCCGGCCGTTGAAGCCTCCTGCGTACTCCTTGAGCTCGTGCATGTCCTGCTCACCGATGTCGATCGCCAACCCGGTGAACCGCGCCCTCGGGTCGTCGAGCATGTCCTCGACTTCCCCGGTGCGCAGCAGCGCCTCGACCATGTATGCGCCGGCCTTGCCGATGCCGACGGCGTGAATGCAGTGTGGCGACTGGCTTCCGGTCGCGCTGTGGTACATCGACATGCCCATGACTTCTCCTCAAAACTTTGTTAGTCCAGGTACCCGAGGTCTTTCAGCACGGTGGCCGCCGTGGTCGGTCGTTCGTCGGCGATGTACGTGCGGTAGTGATCGATGACGTCGCCGTAGGTGCGGGTCATCCGCCCGGCCTCGAGCAGCTCGACCGCCTTCTCCAGGTAGGCCCGGGTGAGCTTGTCCTTCCACAGCCGGTGCGAGACGTAGATGAACTCGTCGTCGGCCCCGGTGACCTGCAGGGTCCGGGCACCGGGCATCGAGGGCAGCTCGGCACCGTCCTGATAGCGCTTGACCACGTCCGCCCAGTCCAGTGGCACGTCGCGCTCCCTCAGACCGTCGCGGTGGCGGTGACCTGCTCGACCACTTTCGGCGCCGGCTCGCCCCGGATCGCCGCGTGCGGGACCACCACCCAGCAGGCGCAGCCCCAGATGCACTCCCCGCCCATCCCGTCGAACCGGATCGAGGGCTCGCAGAGCATCACCCCGAGGTCCAGCAGCCAAGAGTGCATGAGTAGCTTGGCGTCCCAGTCGAGCTTGTCGTAGGTGTCGCGGGCCGGGACGAACGCGGCCAGGTCCAGCTTGGACGCCCTCGGCACCACCAGGCTGACCACCGGCCGCTCGCCCGCGTCGAAGGTCAGCACGTTCGGCTCCACCGAGGAGGACACCAGCTGGCCGAGCCGCTCCAGCAGCGCGGCCGACGCCTCGCCGGCCTCCTTCTCCGCCCCGAACACCCGGGCCTCCACGAACTCGGTGCCGAAGTCCTTGGTGAGCACCGAGCCCGACAGCGAGCCGGCGTCCGCCAGCTTGCGGGTTGTCAGCAGGTTGACCCAGCGGTCGCTCTGCTCGCCGCGGATCGCCGGGTGCCACTGGTCGCCGGGCACCCCCAGCCAGTTCAGCGCCTTGAGCGTCTCGTACAGGTGCACGCTGTCGCCCCGGGACAGGAAGTCGGCGATCCCCTGGTCGACGTAAGCGTGGGTGGCGGCCAGGTCGCCGGTCAGCTCGTACACGCCGTCCTGCGGCACCGCGAAGAACCCGCCGGTGAACGGGTTCT
>JAJFLM010000242.1 GCA_021772655.1 Deltaproteobacteria bacterium | reverse complement strand
CCGCGTACTTGTCCAAATATTTTCAAATGAATCTTTAAGGATATTCTTCTCCACTGATTCGCGTTCAGCAGCAGGAACCTCTTCCCAACTCTTATAGCTTTGATAAATTTCATAAAGCTTCTGACCGCGTACAGCCCACATCGTCCCTTTTTTGAGAACCTGCACCTTAACGCCTAATTCAAACATGTCTGCAGCGGGCGCCATGGCCACATCCGCAACATCTGCTTTCGCCAACATTTGTTTTCCAATAACAGATAAACCTGACTCAATAGCGCTCTGGTTAACAGAGCCTGTTAGAATATAACTTGCCCCCAAACTATATGCTGATGCTGCCGCTTGTGGCGTCCCAATACCACCAGCGGCACCTAAACGAATCGGGCGGTCATAATTATATTCTGCAATAATCCGATTTCTGAGCGCTGCAATGACTGGAAATAATGAACCTAAAGGACGATTATCCGTATGCCCCCCTGAATCTGATTCAACAGTAATATCTTCGGCTAAAGGAAGCTGTATCGCCAACCGAGCTTCATCAACAGTAATTTTCCCTTGAGATACCAAAACATCCAATATGTTTTGCGGCGCCGGCCGCATAAAATGCTCTGCCACCTCAGGTCGAGAAATTTTTGCAAAAATATAATTTTGGCGTTGAATATTTCCCTGAGCATCCTGAGATAATCCACTAACTGCATAACGCACAATTGCAGGGCTGAGGCGCATAAAAGCAGACGCCGAAATGCGGTGAACGCCTTTACGCAAGTAAAGATCTACTATCTCTTCTTCTAACTGAGTATTATCTGGCGTATGAATTAGGTTACTTCCATAAGGAAGGTTGGTTCCTTGCAAAGCTCGTTGGATTTTATCAATATTTTCTTCGGTGCGTTTCAAGCCTATTCCAGCGCACCCAAAAAAACCAATCATGCCGGCATGGGCCATAGCAATCACTATATCCGCCGACCCAATACCATTAGCCATCGCCCCAGCTACATAAGAAAAACGCGTTCCGTGGGTTTCACAAAAACTTCTATCACCGAGCCATTCAGGATAAATTCCGGGCAATGTCCCAATTAATTTATAAGGGGTTCCATTAGCTGTCGTTGACACTGTTCCACCAATAGCCGGTATTAACGGCCCGCCGGTCGTAGCCTGTACAATATGAAGCGGCTCACGAAACTTTTGTGTCAACTGGCAGAGCCGTTCTACAGATAAAGCTAATTTTGCATTGTCCTGATGCCACCAAGCTTGGGATGGCACCGTGCTCGCAACTTGTGACTGTGTATCTGGCCGAGCCGATGACACATTGTAATGTACTGATTTTTGCAGTTTCACGACCGTACCCCCTTTGCCTTAGCGCGCGTATCATCCGCGAGCCTTCCCTCGTCAAGGCCACTAGAGGTGCAACACTCATGCCATTTATAATTCACAAAAAAACAATTGTGCTCTCAAGTGTACAGATTAGCTAAAATCCCCTAATTAATCAGGAAATTTAGCCTAAATCCCTGCGGATTATTCGGATATTTTCATAGAATTTGGGATGAAGGCTGTTAAAAGAAATTTGTTCCATAAACGCTCTTTTGGCTGTTATCTTGACACTGAAGAGTCAAAACTCACCGCATTCCTGCAAAATAAAATCAGTAAAGCTGCAACAAAATCATGGCTGTATACAGCGGACAAAAGTTTAACCCCCAGGAATCGTAGCATATTTTCAGAATGCCCCAGCGCGTAACTAAAAAGTGGCACTACTCTTGCATTTCAACTGAGGCGAAAAGTTGAACTGCTCACACGACTACACGAAGAGAACCACATATGCCGGCTAATAAAGCATCTCAAATTGTCCCCGTTGAAGAACAGAAATTAAAAGTCGAAAAGTTTGAACGCCTTGCACAGCAACTACATAAAGCTAAATTAGGTGGCGGCGATATCCGCATAAAAAAACAACACCTCGCAGGAAAACTCACCGCACGCGAACGCATTGCGCTATTTTTAGATTCAGATACTTTCGTTGAAAGTGACAGTTTTATGGCAGCCCGTCAAAACAGTGACAGTGCGACTCCTGGCGATGGCGTCATTACCGGCTATGGTAAAGTGGAGGGTCGCTTAGTTTTTTTATATGCACAAGATTTTACAGTCGCCGGTGGCTCCTTAGGAGAAGTCACCGCAAAAAAAATATGTAAAATTATGGACGATGCCATGAACATGGGCGCTCCGCTGATTGGGCTTAATGATTCTGGCGGAGCTCGCATCCAAGAAGGTGTTAACAGTCTAGCGGGTTATGGAGAAATTTTTTATCGTAATGTACAAGCCTCAGGGGTTATCCCGCAGATAGCCGCTATCTTAGGGCCTTGTGCGGGGGGTGCTGTTTATTCACCCGCATTGATGGACTTTATCCTCATGTCAGAAAACAACAGCTATATGTTTGTCACCGGCCCCGATGTGGTTAAAGCTGTCACCCATGAAGATATTTCTAAAGAAGACCTTGGGGGTGCACGCACTCATGCGGCTATTAGCGGACAAGCCAGTATTACTGGATCCGATGAAGAAGACAGTCTATTTAAACTAAGGCAGCTGTTAAGCTATTTACCTGCTAATAATATGGAAGATCCACCAAGCACAATCACACAAGCCCCGCCGACAGAATATAACGAAGAACTAGATGATTTAATCCCGCTTAACCCGAACAAACCTTACGACATGAAAAAAGTCATTGAGCATATTGTCGATTATGATTCGTTTTTCGAACTACAACCTCAGTTTGCTAAAAATATTATTATCGGCTTTGCACGACTTGAAGGTAGGGTCGTTGGAATTATTGCTAATCAACCGCTGCACTTAGCCGGCTGCTTAGATATTCATGCCTCGATTAAAGGCGCTCGTTTTGTCCGCTTCTGTGATTCTTTCAATATACCATTGGTGACGCTTGAAGACGTGCCAGGATTTTTACCAGGACGTAGTCAAGAAGCTGGTGGCATTATTCGCACGGGAGCCAAACTGTTGTATGCCTATTGTGAAGCCACTGTTCCAAAGGTCACTGTCATCACACGCAAAGCCTATGGGGGCGCCTATATTGTGATGAACTCAAAACATATTCGCAGTGACCGTTGCTTTGCCTACCCCAATGCTGAAATTGCGGTGATGGGCCCCGAAGGCGCGGTAAATATTATCAATCGCCACGATATTGCCGAAGCGAGTGACCCCGTCGCTAAAAAAGCCGAGTTGGTACAAGACTATCGTGATAATTTTGCCACACCCTACCGTGCGGCTGAAATGGGTTATATCGAAGAGATTATTTATCCACGGGAAACCCGCAAAAAACTGATTCAAAGCTTAGACATGCTCAAAAATAAACGCTGTAAGAACCGGGCTAAGAAACACGGTAATATCCCGCTATAACTAAATATAATTAGAGAGACTGTTATGAAAAGACCGCCTCATGCTAGCATGAGGCGGTCTTATTCTGTTAGGAGAGTAAGCCGATAACAGCTTACTAATTTTTAGGAACTATGATGCTCCCCTAAGTGTTGGTGCACCGCACCGGATTCGATATTTGTAATCACTTGATCGAGCATCTGGACATCACTATCATTCTCAAAATCAATGCCATTGAGCAACTGATTATACTTTGTGCCAATCAACACCGTAATCTCAGTTTCACCTTCGTGAAAGTGCAAGGCATGATCACTGACTTCACCATCAACTTTGGCTTTAAAATTGGCCGCGGCTGCAATGGACTCTGCTGTCGCGAGCATAAAATTGCCGGACTGACCATCTTTAGACCAAGCCCCCATCAGGTGAAGTGACTGGTCATTGTTATGCTCAGTAATATTCCCCTCACCGGTTGTCATCTCATGGTCGTGTTCGCCGTCTGAAGTGTTTGCTAGTACCAACTCACTATGTTCGTGATTGGTGGGCTCTAACAATAAAGACCACTGACAGTAAGCCCGGTCTTCAACAGAAGTATTGGCTAAAGCTGAAGTCAGCAGGTCCTCTCCCATTAAAGTCTCAGTTTTGTTGAGTTCAATCTGCTGGTCACCGCCGGCGACACAATCAGGATCATCACCTTCAGAAATCAAAGTGATTTGATGAAAACTTAACGTTGCCATCGTCAATGTGACTTCAAAACCTAAATCGTTTGTAAAAGTTTTGCCCGTCTCATCGCCGAAATCAGGGAAGGTCCCATCAGCATTGGGAATGGGGTGATGAACCACTTGGATATTGGCAGTAAAACCCGTATCAACAGTCTCAGAACTATTGGTAACTAAGGCTTCTCCACCGCAAGCACTCACCATAAAAGCCAAAGCTAATGGTGCCAATAATTGTAAGCGGTATTTTTTTGAAAACATAATTATCTCCTTCATTTCTGCTAAAAAGCATAACTGACTTGAAAATTTATTCCGGCCCGGGCGTCTTGCACCAAGGCCAAACTAACATTGCTTAAAATAATGCCTGGTTTTACTTTGAGCTGATCGATTATGGCGATGTTTCCAGACAGCGATAGACTTAACTGCCGGTTGTCCGTGGGAAAGAAAACCAATCCCGGCACGGCAAAGACTTTGGCGCTGCCATTCTGAAAGGTCTCATCGGCAAGCAACACAAAAGCGCGCACACCCAACACAGCCAGCAATGGCCCGTCGACACCAAGCACCGGAATTGTCACCCCCAATGAGGGCAACAAAGTCGGTTCGGGATCGGAATCAAATAAGAACCCGCTCCCTAAACTGGTAAAAAGTCGAACGAAGCCAAAGTCATATTGATAGCTCAGATATGAAGACATACCCACGCTACCCGCACCGGTGCCATTTGCCTGATCACCTGTTGGAAAACTAAAATCGCTTCCCAACAATAAGGAATGACCTGCGTCTTGCCAGAGGACGCCTTTTACACCTGCAGAGATATCTCCCAAGCCCGTTTTATCAGGCCGGAAATTCATTTGTAAGGACAGGACCGGAATACGTAGCAAAACACTCAATCGGTCGAGGACAGCATATTCCCCTTCCACTTGATTTAACAACACATACCCCGCCCCATTATCCAAATGACTCCAATCAAATGAATAGGTCAGGCTTTTTCGCGGCAAACCATTACCTTGCACATAGGGATTAAATTGCCCTGATGATTGCACGGACACAGCATGCCCCGGATGATGGGCCCAACTCATACTCGCAAACACGCTGCATGCCAGTATCAGCCCGCCCGTGATCCATCCACGCATAGCAAGCTCCTTTAAGCTCAAGCGCGCGACGACGCAAGGCTGCGCGCTTTATTAAAGTAAAACCAATTAACTGTTTTTTTAAGAGAGTGGCTGTGGGGGAGGTGTCGGGGGAAGTTCGACAATCGTAGGAGGTGCTGCCGGCAACAAACTTTCTTGCCAGGCAGCATGAAAACGCACAATCAAACCTTTCTCAGGAATCAAGAAGGGTTCGGTGCTAAAATCTAACTTATCATCTCGCTGCGGCTTAGTATTACAAGGCGCCGCGCGAAAGGCGAGTTCATCGTTTTGCTGATGGGCATCAAAACCCTGCTTATGGCCGGCTTTTTCACAATGGTCACACTTCACCTTACCATGACTACAACAATGACAACTAAAACTCTTGGCGGTCGCAACACGATAAGCCATCGCATAAGGCAAAGCATTGCCACAGGTGATGCCCAATAAAAGCACTAAGGCTAAGCGTTGATGTCTGAACAGAGTTCGCACAAGGGCTCCCTACTAACTCATTGCGTCATAGAGGTCAAGGGAGGTGATATCCTAGCCCTGACTCCAATAGCTTGTTTTACCTTTTGACTTCACTTCAACTCAGTGCCACAACACCCGCTGGTATGTCAGTCAGCGCACCTCAACTCAACCCGGCCACTCAAACCCCACTTATCCTTTCTTTAGAAAAGGCCCATGCTGATGACATCTCATTAATTGGAGGTAAGGCCGCTGGCCTCGCCTTACTCATTCAATCAGGTGCAAATGTCCCGAGCGGTTTTTGTCTAACAACGGAAGCCTACCGCGAACACGTTGCCGATTTAGACCCACAAGATATCGCGGAAATGCGTGCCGCGATTCGTGACCGCCCACTCAGCAATGAATTAAAAGCCACGATCGCTACCGCCTATGAACTGTGGGGTCACAATGTGCGCGTTGCCGTACGTTCCTCAGCCACCGACGAAGACCATGCCAATCACTCTTATGCTGGGCAATATGTCAGCTGTCTTAACGTCAGTGGCATCACTGATATTTTTGAAGCCATTAAAACCTGCTGGCTCTCGCTCTGGAATGAACGCGCGTGCGATTATCGCACTCAACAAGGTATTGACAGTAATCATGTCGCCATGGCTGTCATCTTACAGAAACAAATCGATGCTCAGTCCGCGGGTGTACTCATGACACTCAACCCAGTGCAAGGCAGTGACAACGAAGCGGTCATCGAAGCTCACTGGGGCCTAGGTCAAGCCGTCGTCTCAGGAGACAATAGTCCTGACCGCTATGACGTGAACCCCTGGCAGCTGAAAATCGTTAACAAGCAGATCGCAAAAAAACGCGGTATGTTTCGTTTAGCCGAGCATGGCATGGAGCGGGTGCGTGTACCCAGAGAACAGCAAAAACAAAGCGTCCTCAGCGATGAACAAATTTTACAACTGACACAACAAGCCACCGTAACACAGGCCGTCTATGGGGAGCCTCTAGAATTAGAGTGGTGTTGGGACGGCAAACAATTTTTTCTATTGCAAATAAGGCGTCTGACAGCTTTTTCTTTTACCACAAAATTTGGGCTTTGGACCTCGGCTAATTTCAGAGAGATTCTTCCGGGCTTCATTTCACCCTTCTCGTTCTCACTATTTCAACAAGAGTTTAATCAAGCTATTACCGATTTTTTCATCCGGAGTAGAAGCGTTTGCGGGGACCCAACTTTAGTGGAGTGGAGCCGAACATTTTTTGGACATGCTTATTGGAATGTCCAACAAATCAAAGAGGTCTCTTACCAAACTTTGCCCGCATTCCACGAACGAATTTTTGATGAATCAGTTGGCTGTGATCCGACTTACGCGGGAACCGGGCGACATCAAAAAGCCACCGCACTCAGACTTTTGCGCTCTCTACCCTTTTTTATCACTTTGAATAACCTGTATCGTCGTGAATGGAAAACCATACTTCAATTTATCAACGAACAACACCCTCAGAAACTCCAACAAATAGCGACGCAACAAACAACGCAACTCAATGATAGTGATTTACAACAAGCCTTAATTGAAGCCGTCGCCTTACGCACACAAACCAGTCAATTGACTTTATTTACAGGTCTGTTAGCCAAACGAGCGCAAGATGATTTACGGATTATTACCGAGTATCTCAACCGCAAGCTCTCACAAGAGCACAAATTAGAGACCCGCAAACTGCTTGCCAAACAATATAATGAAAGCACCCCTCATTTAAAAAGCCTGAAACAACTTGCTAATAGTATCCGTGAGAATCCTGAGCTAAATAAGCTATTCAACGAAAGTTCTCCCTTAGAACTCCAAGATAAATTAGCGACTTCCACAGATGGCATTTGGGAGAAAATCCGCGTCTATCAACAGGAGTTCTCTTATCTCGCTCAATATGAAGAAGAATTAGCCGAACCGCGTTGGGATGAAGATCCCAAGGTCATGCTAGCATTACTTCAAGCCTTTACTAAAGACACCGCAGGGCAAACTCAGATAAATCAACACACTGAAGCCAATGAATTAATTGATTCGGCACCGCTCCGTCACTTCTGGAAAAGCTTACTCAAAAGACAAGTCAGTATTGCCCACCGCTACCAAGAACTACGTGAGCAATTACGTATCCCTTTAGCTAAAACTAATTATCAATTGCGCGCCCTCATTAAAGAGCAAGGTCGACGCTGGCATCAAACGGGCCACCTAGAGCAAGCCAAAGATATTTTCTTATTAGAGTGGAAAAAAATTGAACTCGCACTCAAGCAAAGTGAACAGCTCACAGAACTTACCAAGCATGTAAGCGGATACAAACTATTCAAACAAGCCTACCGCCATTTTGTGCCACCTAAAATGATTGGCAGCGAGCAACTTCATCAAGTTGATTCAGAACCCTTAGGCAATGGTTTGCAAGGCGTGGCCTGTTCCAGCGGTATGGTCAGTGGGCGGGTACGAGTCATTAAAGACATTAATGATGCCGGCAAAATTGAGCCTGGCGATATCTTAGTCACCACTCATACCAATTTGGCTTGGGGGCCATTATTTCATTTGATTGGCGGGCTTATTACCGAAAAAGGTGGGGTTTTATCTCATACTGCCATATTGGCGAGAGAACTCAATTTGCCGACCATCGTACAAGTCAAAGAGGCCACCAAACTTTTGCGTGATGGCACTGAAGTCAGATTAGATGCGTATCGTGGGTATATAGAAATTTCCCTCTAACAATGAAGCTCAATCATACTAAGAAAATCTTTTTATTACCCTTATTGACTCTATTCTGTTGCGCAACTCTCAGCATCTTTATCTTGGATGATAGCTCTAAAAAAATCGGCAAATCTTTTCCAGGGTATCTAACATTTGAAAATGGTCTAGTAGGCTCTTTTTATTTACCCAGTTGGCCTCACCAAGAAAAGATCCAACACCGTACCCTGGCCCCTGTAATATCAGAAAAAACTGAAACTTTTTCGATAGAAGACTTTATTCTTATCGCAATCTTGCCGATTTGCTCAGGCCTGCTCTTCACCTTATTAGGTTTAGGGATATTTATTTATCTTCCGAATAGCCCAGGCAAACAGCCACTTTTCTATTTTCATATACTAGTAGGTATTTATTTAATTTTAAGCCCTGACTTCCATTTGACTCATCGCTTTTCTTACCTACTGCTCTCGGTATTTACCTTTATTCCAGCCACTATCCTACACTTTGCAAACTCATTCCCAGAACAGATCCCATTTTTTACGCGAAAAAAGATCATCTCGGCCGCACCGTATGCCCTCTCATTTTCTTTAGGCATTCCTTACCTATATTGGTTTACACGCAATCCATCGCATTGGTTAACCGTTGAATATATAGTAGTTGGCTATCTTGTCTTAGCCTACCTCTACTGGCTCCTACGGCTTACCTTAACCCGGCGACGTTCGCATATTCAGTGGAATCAAATTATTGCACGCTACTTATTAGCGGGGCAAATCGTAGCCTTTGCACCCCTGCTCTTTATTGCTGCCATTATTTTTTTAAACGACACGCCATTTCCGTTAAATTTAGCGGCACCCATCACCCTACTCTTTCCCATCTCACTTTTTATCGGAACAATTTTAGGTCGATTACGCCAAAGTCAATTGAAACTACTTGCGATCGAACGTAAAGCCACTGTAGGCAACCTAGTTTCTGGACTCGCACATGAATTAAACAACCCCATGAATTTTATCTATGCTAACTTGGAGCCTTTTGAAGAATCACTTCACCACCTTAAGAAAACTATCCGTGAGAATAGTCCTGAGCAAGCTTTGAACCAATTAAATGAATTAGATAATTTGCGGCTGGATATAGCGCTTGGAGCAGAACGCTCAAAAAAAATTCTTGAAAGCTTTAGCCAATTTCATCAAGTGGCAGGCAATACCCCGCAAAAGAAACCTCTGCTAGACTTACTAGCGCAAAGTGTCCAGCTACTGAAACCCAAATGGAGCAACCGCATCCTCATCAAGCAAGCTTACGAAGCCTCTCATGAGAACATAAGAGTTCCCGAAGAACTCGCTCAAGTATTTATCAATATTCTGGCCAATGCTTGTGAAGCGATTCCAAAGACAGGTAAGGTTTTCATCAAAGTGTTAACGGAACCCACTTCCATTCAAATCATTATTGAAGACTCAGGCATTGGCATTCCAAAATCTTCCTTAACACGAATATTTGACCCCTTCTTTTCATTAAAGGAGACAGGCACCGGCTTAGGGCTTGCTTTAAGCCTTGAAATTGTTGGACATTACCATGGAACCTTAGAGATTCATTCAGAAGAAGATATCGGAACTACATGTATAATAAACTTACCCCACATATCTCATGATCTTTAAACCTGCCATTTTATATATTGATGACGAAGCTGCCAACCTCAGTACCTTTAAGCGTGCTTTTCAGACAGATTATTTAGTGAAAACATGCCGTTCAGGGCAAGAAGCTTTAAACATCATTGCTGAAGAACACTTTCCGCTCATTATCGCCGATCAAAAGATGCCAGGCATGACCGGAATAGAATTATGTGAACGATTGATTACCGTAAGCCCACAGTCACTCCGCATGATTTTAACCGCTTATACAGAAACCGATTTATTACTTAATGCTATCAATAAAGGGCATGTCCATGACTACATCGTCAAGCCATGGAGAAAAAGTGAACTCAAGCCTGTTATTGAAAAAGCTTTTGAAAATTATAAAATTCGCGCAAACAGAATAGCCGAACTGACTGCAAAAACTTCGCAAGTCAGCACCTTAAAGCAAGATTTAAATAAGATCTATGAAGTAGACAATATCATTGGCTCTGACAAAGGACTTAATCATGTTATGACCGCTATCGATAAAGTCTCACCTACTGATTCTACCGTGCTATTGTTGGGAGAAACCGGCACCGGCAAAGAAGTTTTAGCACGACATATTCATGCCAAGAGTCAACGCAGTAACCAAGCATTTGTGGCGGTACATTGTGCCGCCTTTGCCAAGAGCGTACTCGAAAGTGAATTGTTTGGTCATGAAAAAGGTGCATTTACCGGCGCAGATGAACAACGCATTGGCTGTTTAGAATCTGCCCATCAAGGAACTATTTTCTTAGACGAACTTTCAGAAATCCCTCAGGATATTCAAGTTAAGTTGCTCCGCGTCTTGCAAGAACGAGAAATCCAACGTGTTGGCAGCAACAAGCCAAGAGCCATAGATGTCCGCATCATTGGCGCTAGCAATAGAGACCTACAACAAGCGGTTCAAGCTGGGACATTTCGCGAAGACCTTTATTACCGACTTAATGTCGTTCCCATTAACATACCACCCTTACGAGAACGCAAAGAAGATATCTCGACATTGGCTGACTATTTTGTAACAAAATTCTGCACTCAAATAGGACGGCAACTTAGTTTATCTGAGGCTGCGCTCACCCATCTCAAAAAATATGATTGGCCAGGTAACATCCGCGAACTTCAAAACGTTATCGAACGTGCGGTCATTCTAAGTCCTGATACGACAATCGATATTGATGACCTCAACAGCAATATTGAGCAAGTATTAGAAACAGAGCAAGTTGATATCACACATCTCGAGAATCCGATGAACATTCGCCAGCAAATTCAACAAGAACAGATCACTCAACTCAGTCAGGCATTGAAAGTGGCTAATGGCAACATCGCAGCAGCCGCTCGCCACATGGGTATTGCTCGCAGCACCCTATTCCATCGACTTAAAAAATACGGGCTTATTTAGCGAATCAACATCGACATATTTCGATGACTCTCGACGCTCTCCGTCAAATCCTACGATCACTCATAAATTAAACCCCTGCCTAAGCATTTATTATTATTAATAAATTCATCTTTCACCACCTTTAATAGCAGCTGGATCATCGCTTGCAATCATAGCAACTAACATGAACCGATCACAGAAAGGCATGAGCCATGAAAGCTAACACACTTAATATATTGACCATCTCAATTTTGCTTCCACTCCTTTGGGGAAGTATCGGCTGCAACGAACGAACTCTGGATATTTCAGAGAATAACGAGAGCAACAGTTCTAACAATCAGAATACCAATAAAAATAGCAACGACCCCTGTGGCGAAAACACAAATAGCGCAGCTGACTGTCTCATCATCACGCTCTGTGAAGCTGTGGCTCGCTGTGACAACTCGTTAAATTATGATGACTGCATTGCAGCCATGGAAACTGAGCCTGGACAGCAAATCTGGGATGACTTTGGACTCGCAGAATCTGAAAATATGCTCACTACAGATCACGTCCGCTTTAATATTTCTAACGGCACCATTGATATTAATGAGCCTGCTCTCAGCAATTGCACCAATGAACTCATGGCTACGTGCGACAAGGACGGTGAAGCTGTCTCTATTGAGACCTACGATAATGTAGAAAATCTTATCTCTGAAGAGGGTGACTGCCCTCTCGTTCTCTCATCCACGGAATAATCAGATTACCTAACAAGATCTTTTTTAGAACATACAGGAACTCACTATGAAGAACTTCAAAGCTTATACACTATTTTTATTAATATTTTGTTACCCCACCCTTTCCTTTAGCCAAACAACGGAACCCACACACTGGAATAAACCCGGGTTTTTCCTGGGGACAGAATTAGCCGCATTTATATCACCGGAAATTGACCCTCCGGGCGTACCAGGAAAAATAGACCTATTAATTGGCTATCAACTAACTCCTAAAGTTTCTATCGCGGCTGACTTATGGACTTTCTGGTTTATTGGATATTCCGCCGAAGCACACGTAAAAGTTAACTTTAATGAAGCAAAAATATCGCCCTATGCTGTCGGGACCGTTGGCATCGCAGGGCTAGTTAATGTTTTTAATGATAGCAGTAACAATGTGTTTTCATTCCTCACTTATTCTGCGGGATTTGGTGGAGATTTTCATCTGTGGAAACGCACAGTTTTATTCACTGAAGCACGTTACCGTGGAGGACTTAAACTCGAGAGTAATCAATCTGATCAGATGGCACATGCCTTAGAACTAGGGGTTGGCCTCAGATGGCATTTTTAACTACACTCACTGGACTCAAAGAGCTTATTTTCGGAAAAAAAGTTATGTATGAAAAACTAGCCTTGCTATTATTATACATTGGTTTATCTGGCTTTGCGGCACTAATAGCACTGAGCATTGGAATAAAGTAAACTAGAGAGTTTTCTCATAAACTCGATAGGTTTTATAACACTGGCCGCCCATCATTTGGATACCGACGTTAATTTTCTCATTGTCTTCGAGGGTCCAGGAGAGTTCCCCACCAATATGCCCCAAGAGTTGAGAACGACGATGCATTTCAGTATAAAGCAATACCGATAAACCACCCAGGATATCTCCGCGGAACTCTTTCTTAACACCTAGCAACATCAGGCGCGCGGTTTTAATTTTTTTCCGCTTCAAACGATAAAGTAATTTTAAGAAGCCAAAGGGAAACAAGCGGCCATTCAAATCAGCAATCGCGCTATTCACATTCGGCAAAGCCAAAGCAATGGCAGCTGGCTGTCCATCTACCTCAGCAATCAAGGCTAACTTAGGCTCTAAGATGAGTTTAAAATCTTTCACCACCGCCGCCAATTCTGATTGAGTCAGCGGCACAAAGCCCCAATTATTCTGCCATGCTGAATTAAAGACATCAAAAATCAATGCAACATCACGCTGAATATGCTTGGGGTGAACTTCACGTACGACTAAACCCGGATGTGCACGCACCATCTCTGCGATCTGCAGTGCCGCTTCTGGGATCTCAACAGTGGAATCATAAGCCCAACAAAAGAAGTCCATCACCTTTTGCAAACCCCAACTGGCCACCAAAGGCTCATAGTAATTGGGATTATGCCCCATCATGACTGAAGGCGGATGCTCATAACCATTAACCAATAAACCAGACATTTCATTAATCGAAAAACTATAAGGCCCGCGGATGATTTTCATCCCGCGACTTCGAAGCCACGATGCCGCAGTATTTAATAAAGCCTTAGAAACCGCCTCATCATTAATACATTCAAAAAATCCAAAAAATCCGGATTTTTCTTGATGGGTCTCATTATGCAAATGATCCACCTGGGCAGAAATACGTCCCACAACCTTCCCCTGGTGTTGCGCTAAAAAATACTCGGCATCCGCATGCTCAAAAAAAGGGTTATTTTTTTTATCAAGACGTTTTTTTTCTTCGGATAATAAGGGGGGCACCCAGGCGGCATCATCTTTATAAAGCTGCCAGGGCAAGCGGATAAATTGCTTAAGCTCTTTCTTAGAGCGCACGGGTTTCACTGTAATTTGATTATTTTCCATACATAACTTTCTACCAAAACCTACTTCCGTCATTGCGAGAAGCAAAGTGACGAAGCAATCTCACAGCAACACTTGATTACATGGGATTGCTTCTCCGCTCACGCAGATCGCAATGACAAACCTTTTACAGACCCATCTATCAATTACTTACAAATATCGTAATTTTTTCCAACTTGGTGAAAGGCTTCTAAGGCCCGACTCAGATGGTCATCATTATGAGTGGCCAAATAACTTGTCCGCAGCATTTCCTGACCTTTTTTCACTGCTGGGAAGAGCACGGGATTCGTATAGACACCCGCATCTAACAACTCCTTCCAAATCATAAAGGTCATCATCGTATCACCAATAATGACGGGAACAATGGCCCCCTCAGCATCCCCGGTTTGATAACCAAGTTCCGTCAAACCTTTTTTCATTTTTGCGGCACACGAACGAGACTGTTCGGCACGTTCGGGTTCCGCAATTAAAATATCAAGTGCCGCACTGGCCGCCGCGGTACACCCAGGCGTCAACGACGCTGAAAAAATCATCGGGCGACCAAAGTGTTTGATGTAATCAATCACACGCTGTTCACCCGCCACAAAACCACCGGTACTCGCTAAACTTTTACTGAAGGTTCCGACAATTAAATCTATGTCATCCTGCACACCAAAATGATGGCACGTCCCTTTACCACCAGGCCCTAATACACCCAGGCCATGAGCATCATCAACGGCAATGCGCACGCCATGTTTTTTGGCTATCTTCACATAGTCAGGCAGCGGAGCGACGTCACCTTCCATACTATAAACCCCATCCACACAAATCAGGGGACCTTTGTCGACAGAAATTTCACTCAAGGCACGTTCTAAATCTGTTGGATCATTATGATTAAACTTTACGTTCTCACCTTCCATCAGACGACAACCATCATGGATGCTCGCATGAGCAAAACGATCCACCACGGCAACGGCATGCGAATTAATCAAAGCGGTCAACATTCCCAAATTGGCTTGATAACCCGTCGTAAAAACTAAGGCCGCATCTTTATCCAAAAAGTCAGCTAGCTTAGCCTCTAGTTCTTCATGGATCTTCATCGTTCCATTCAAGAAACGAGATCCCGTCATACCCGTCCCATATTTTTTAATGGCATCTTGCGAGGCTTCACGCACTTTAGGATGCGTCGTCAGGCCTAAGTAATTATTAGATCCTAGCATTACTACTTCTTTACCTTCGTAGATGGCTACAGGACCTTGGTTCTCATCCAAGGCTTGGAAATAAGGATATAAACCCGTTTGGCTAAATTGGTCATAGGTTTCCCAATTAAGTGCCTTAGCAAGCACGTCGCGCCCGCCTTCTTCAAACTGACTCGTCCAACTTTCAACTTTATCTAATAAATCCATGAATGCCGGCATAATACAGGAACGCATCGGGTGACAATGCTAAAGTGGAGCCTCTAAAATCATCAGTAATTCCCTCAACTTGATATATCGTCGCTGAGGCCGTAGGGTTGGCCTGCTATGTCGTGCGGCCCCAGTAAAAGCTCTCCAGAACCGTGTCATGCACCTGCCAAGGCCTGGTGGCGTCATCCATTATTCTTGGTTTCGGCGCTCTGCGGCATTGGCATTGCGCTCAGCTATCTCTGGCCAGTATTGATCCCATTGAGACATAGTTTATTTCACTATACCTCAGAAATCTGGTGGGCCGTGGGCTTGGGGCTCCTCTTAGGCGGTATCATCCATCGCTATATCCCTGCCTCCTATATTAATAAGTGGTTGTCGGGAAATCATTACAGCACCATCTTACGTGCCGTCGGCTTAGGGTTTTTGATGAGTGCTTGCAGTCATGGCCTGTTGGCCATTGCCATGTCGCTGTATAAAAAAGGCGCTTCAACCGCAGCTGTCGTTAGTTTTTTATTAGCCAGTCCTTGGGCAAACTTACCTATTACTCTGCTCTTCATCAGTTTATTTGGGCTTAAAAGTATTTGGTTGTTGTCGGCTGCTATTATTATTGCCATCGGTACGGGCTTCGTTTTCCTAGGACTCCATAAAAAAGGTTGGATCGAACAAAACCCCAACACTATCACTATCGCCAATAACTTTAGCATCCGAGCCGATATCAAGAAACGTTGGCAACAACGCAAGTGGACACCCACAAGCTTAATCGATGATTTCAAAGAAATTCTGAGTGGCGCCTGGGACTTAGCCTTGATGGTGCTCTGGTGGGTCATCTTGGGGATATTTCTCGCAAGTTTAAGTGCGACCCTCATCCCAGCACATTTCTTTGACGATTATATGGGACCCACTCTCATTGGACTCTTCATTACACTTGGTACCGCAACGGTGATTGAAGTCTGCTCTGAAGGCTCTGCTCCCTTAGCCTTTGAACTGTATCGCCAAACCGGCGCCTTCGGGAATAGCTTTGTTTTTCTGATGGCCGGCGTCATCACTGACTACACCGAGATTGGCTTGGTCTGGAAAACTATCGGCCGAAAAACCGCATTCTGGTTGGTTTTCATCACCGTGCCTCAAGCGCTGTTTGTGGGTTGGCTCATGAACCAATGGCTGTAGACGCAACATTTTCTATTTATTGTCGAAGAAGAACTCACTTTGACACAAACAGCAGAAAACAATAGTGTGCCCCAACTATGAGCGAATTACGACACAACTGGACTCGGGATGAAATCGATGCCGTCTATTCACAGCCCCTCTTAGATCTGCTGTTTGAGGCCCAAACCCTCCACCGCCAAAACTTCAAAGCGAGCGAAGTTCAAAAGTCGACCTTGCTTTCTATTAAAACAGGCGCTTGCCCAGAAGACTGCTCTTATTGTCCCCAATCAGCTCGCTATAATACCGATTTAGAAACAGAACAACTTTTACCTACAGAACAAGTCTTAAAAGCAGCTCAAGCCGCCAAAACCAGTGGCAGCACTCGCTTTTGCATGGGCGCCGCTTGGCGTGACGTCAAAGACGGACCCCAATTTGAACAAGTTATTAATATGGTCAAAGAAGTCTCATCTCTGGGCATGGAAACCTGCTGTACTTTAGGCATGCTTAACGAGAAACAAGCCGCTCAATTAAAAGATGCTGGTTTGGATTATTATAATCATAATTTAGACACCTCACCGGAATACTATGATGAAATTATTACCACGCGCAGCTACCAAGACCGCTTAGATACCTTAGCCAATGTTCGCAGTGCGGGCATTAATGTCTGTTGCGGAGGCATCGTCGGCTTAGGTGAAAGCCGGCAAGACCGCATCGGGTTATTACAAGAATTAGCTAATCAAAATCCTCAACCAGAAAGCGTCCCCATCAATCGATTGGTACGCGTTGAAGGTACTCCGCTCTCGGAACAAACCGAATTGGACGTCATCGAATGGGTCCGCACCATCGCCACTGCGCGTATTATTATGCCAAAGTCGATGGTGCGTTTAAGTGCGGGACGTAAAGAGTTGAGTGATGAGGCGCAGGCTTTAGCCTTTATGGCTGGCGCTAATTCAATTTTTGCCGGTGAAAAATTACTGACGACACCTAACCCAGAAGTGGATTGTGATCAGGCTTTATTTAAAAAATTGGGACTGGCTGAGATGCCGTTACCTACAGAATCTGCATAACTTCTTCGCCGATACTTACTTAGGTTGAAGCGTAGCAATCTGCTGGTCATGCCGTTCAACACGATAGTGCACGTGATCCAACTTCCCTTCCACATATGACAAGCGGTCTTCCACGCGAATAAGCCGGTCTTCGATTCGAATTAACCTATTCTCGGTACGCTCCCAACGCTGGTCATTTTTATCCCACCTCTTGAGGTTTTCTTGGTGCATGCGGCTATGTTCCTTGAGCACGGCCTCAATTGTATCAAAGCGTTGGTTGTTTTGCGCCTGCGTCTCCGAAAAACGGCGTTCCATTTTCCCCTCCAACCCGGAAACATGTTCGAGGACTAACTTCATATTGGAACGCATCTCTTCTAATAAGGCAGTTTGATAAGATGATTCATTTGACTCTGGCATAGGCGTTCTCCTTTACTCCAATCTTAAGGCAAATCCAGTGCCAAATGAGATCCACTGAAATTTCAATATCTTGTCGATTTCATTTTATTCTCAAGCGACTCAATTTGAGACACTTGAGTCCGATATCGAAATTTCGCAAACCAAAACCCGCAACATTGACAATCGGCTCACGATAACGGACATGTAAGCTAAGAATTACGTCATGGGAACCTAAACGAGCGCACTTTTATGTGGCCGCGTTAGATTGACAATAATTGGTCCGACCCATGACGGCAGCTGTTCGCTTATTAAACCCCTTACAGACAGTCGTTATTTTACCCTCATGGCACCCGTTCGTCTTGAGACGGTTGGATCTTTACCACGCAACTGCGTGTTGAAGGAGAGCCCAATGGGAGATTTTAATTTTGCAGATGTTGTTACTTTAACTGGTGGCTTTCGCTATCAAATCGATGATGTCATCGAACCCGCACGAGCTACCACAAGTTTACATGTTGGCGGCACTACCAACTCACAAGGACCTGGCTTAACCTTTGGTGCCGACCTCGGGATTGACTCAGCCGGTGAAGGCCGCCTGATGGGCCGCCTGGGTTTTGGTGGACCTATCCATATGATTCTGCGTGCTGATATTGGTGTACAAGCTGGGGCCCATCTCCAAGAAGGTCAAAACGGTTTAGAAGTCGGCGCACTCGTGGGACTCGTTGGCCGCGTTGGGGCAATCAGCCCAATAGGTTTCATTGGTCTGCAAGGCGAAGCGAATCTCGGCAATCTCGGCAATGGCGATGTTCAACCGGAATTTGGACTCAGTCTGTTTTGGGGCACGTCGTTTAGTTTGTGGCAACCTTAATTTAACAGGACTTCCAAGAGAGATTAATAAACTGATTGATTAGCAACTTCTAAATACGCCCCACGATAAGGGGCAAGAACGTCATGGGAGACGAATCACTCTAAATATATGGAGATCCCATGACGTTTTTTTGTACCTTCAATAGTCTAGCCAGCCCTCTCCTCTTGGCGAGCACTTATCAAGCCAATGTCACCCAATTTATTCAGACACATATTGGGCCAGAGGTGAATATTCTTGAGACTGTCCAACAGCCACACGCATTTCTCGAACAGATTGCCCAAGCCCATGAAACTCCTTTGCAGGCCATGTTTCGTTTTCATGAAAAAACCGTCGCTGACTTAAGCTATGGTGAAATCCCGGCACCCATCAAGCGAGCGGCAATGCAAGGACACTATGCTAACAGCACGGACCAACGGATTGAACAATTTTTTGATGCGGTTCTAAGCGTCATGGCAGAAGGTGTTGCTGAGTTATTTGTCATTCGTGACCGGGATGGCGAAATCACTCAAAGATTTACTCAAGGGGACCTTAACCCCTCACCCTTAGTCACTCTACTGGATAATTTCATTTCAGATGATCAAGGAGTGACTTTAGAATCAAGCGGGCCCGCCCCAAGAAAGACCACACAAGCAGAAGGTGCGGTCGAAGCCATCGCTTCATTAGCGATGCAAGACATCTTACTCTTCTGTACTGAACAAAGAGAACATATTAAATTATATAAAGGGCGCAGCGCACTTCACGACGTCAATGCCGCACAACACATCACGGCTAAATACGACCAACTCATTGAGCAGCGCTTTGCCGCCTGGAACAACTTAATCCAAGCTTATCCGCAGTATGAGGATGCGATGAGTCGTATCTATCAAGCCCTCTTACGTTTTCGCGAGCTATCTAATTCTGATCAAGCTGAAATTCTTAGCGCGATCGAAAGAATCTGCCTCCCTAAAATTACAGGGCAACCTGAACGCTTCTTATTGATGGCACTACTATTCGAAGATGAACGCGCGGTGGAATTAACTGATACCATCTTTGATGAGATGAAAAATCGCGTTAAGGAATTAGGCGAACGCCTTCAACAAAACCTGGACTGTGACACGGTTATTGATGAGATTGTGCATTCTTTTTTGCATGCGCACGATCAATCATAAAATTCACATTCTCATGACAGTTGATGGAAGTAATTTTAGTATCAGGATGTCGATTAGCATAGACACGAAAGACTTCGTCGGTAAAGCCCTGGCCAATAGCCGTAATCCCGTCAAAGTCTAAGATAATCTCACTAAACTTATCTAAACCATGCAACAAACGCTTGGCCTGTGAACGAGAAATATATTCTTCCCCTGCTTGGTAGAGTTTCACAGTCGCCTGGCTCTTATTAAATTGGAATT
>JAJFLM010000241.1 GCA_021772655.1 Deltaproteobacteria bacterium | reverse complement strand
AATATCCTTTCGCCGGCCAATGGTAAGCCAATTATTGTTCCGACACAGGATATGGTTTTAGGTATTTATTACCTAACTCGCGAATTGCCTTTCTCTAAAGGTGAAGGAAAGATTTTTAGTTCTATCAGCCAAGTTCGGATGGCTTATGATGCGGGTGTTGTTGAATTACATGCTCGTATTAAAATGCGTGTGAACGGGGAAAGAGTTGATACGACTGTAGGACGCGTCTTGTTACATGAGATTGTTCCTCAGCAAATTCCTTTTGAAGCCGTTAATAAAGTGATGTCTAAAAAGGATATTGGTGGCTTGATTGAGCAGTGTTACCGCCAGTGTGGTGACAAAGAAACTGTCTTGCTTGCTGATCATCTACGCGAAATTGGGTTCCGTCATTCTACGAAGGCAGGGATTTCAATTTGCATGGACAACATGGAAATTCCAGAGAAGAAGCAACCTATGTTGGATGAAGCGCGTAAGCAAGTCATCGAGATTGATAGTCAATACCAAGATGGCCTGATTACATCTGGTGAGAAATACAACAAAGTTGTCGATATTTGGGCAGACACCACAGAACGTATTGCTAAAGAAATGATGAGCCATTTGAGTACTAATGTTTTTGAAGGCCCTGATGGGCAAACCAAAGAAGTGCTTGGCTTAAATCCAATCTTTATTATGGCGGATTCAGGGGCTCGTGGTTCAGCACAGCAGATGCGTCAGTTGGCTGGGATGCGTGGTTTGATGGCTAAACCATCAGGTGAAATTATTGAAACACCCATTGAAGCGAATTTCCGCGAGGGCTTATCGGCCTTGCAGTACTTTATTTCTACTCATGGTGCTCGTAAAGGTTTGGCGGATACAGCGCTTAAAACGGCCAACTCTGGTTATTTGACGCGTCGTTTAGTTGATGTGGCTCAAGATTGTATTGTTTCCGAATATGATTGTGGAACAAAAGATACCATCGATGTGAGTAACCTAGTTGAGGGTGGCGAGGTTATCGAGCCACTGGGCGCACGTATTCTAGGCCGTGTCACCTTAGAGGCTGTTAAAGAGCCGTTTACTGATGAAGTGATTGTTAAAGCGGGTGAAGAAATTACAGAAGAACATGTTGCCAAAATTGAAGAGTCAGGTTTGGAAACAGTTCATGTCCGTTCAGTGTTAACTTGTCAGAGTGAGTGGGGCACTTGCATACTTTGCTACGGGCGCGACCTTGCTCGAGGTAACTTGGTTAATATTGGCGAAGCTGTGGGTGTTATAGCCGCTCAGTCAATCGGTGAGCCGGGCACGCAGTTAACCATGCGTACTTTCCATATTGGTGGTACGGCATCACGTCGTGTCGAGCAATCGACACTTGAACCACGTCATGATGGTGTCATTAAGTTTCTTAACCTGAAATTGGTTAAGGATAGATACGGCACTCTTACGGTGATGAATCGTAATGGTGAAGTTGCGATTCTTGATGATGACGGTCATGAGCGTGAAAAATATCAAATTATTTATGGTGCGCGCATCAAAGTAAAAGATGGTGATAAAGTAAAATCTGGACAACTTTTAGCGGAATGGGATCCTTATACAATTCCTATTGTGACAGAAGTTTCAGGTCAGATTAAATACGGTGATATTGTTGAAGGTATGTCGATTCGCGAAGAAGTGGATCAGGTATCTGGTTTATCGACTAAGGTTATTGCAGAGTCTAAGGATGCGACGTTACGCCCTCGGATTTCAGTGAAAGATCCAAGTAGTGGCGCGACTTTGACAATTCCGGAAACTGAACGCGAAGCCCGTTATCTATTGCCTGTTCATGCCCATATTAATGTTTCTGAAGGTGATGATGTCGTGGCCGGTGATACGATTGCTAAGATTCCGCGTGAAACGACTAAAACAAAAGATATTACCGGTGGTTTACCACGGGTTGCTGAATTATTTGAGGCGCGCAAACCAAAAGATTGTGCTGTGGTCTCTGAAATTGAGGGTATTGTTAGTTTTGGTAAGGACACCAAAGGTAAGCGTAAGGTTGTAGTGACACCTGAGGTCGGTGAACCTTCTGAATATCTCATCCCTCGTTCAAAGCATATTGCGGTGCATGAAGGTGATCTTGTGCAACCCGGTGATCCTTTGATGGATGGTGCTTCTAATCCACATGATATTTTGACGGTTCTTGGTGAAAAAGCGTTGGTTAAATATCTGACAGATGAAATCCAAGAAGTTTACCGTCTGCAGGGCGTGCAAATTAATGATAAGCATATTGAGGTTATTGTCCGCCAAATGCTCCGTCGAGTGCGTGTTCTGGAATCAGGTGACACGAATTTCTTGATTGATCAACAGGTATCAAAACAGGATTTTCGTAAGGAAAATGAACGCATGCGCGAAAATGGCAGTAAGCCTGCCATTGGTGAGCCTATGTTGCTGGGAATTACTAAGGCCTCGCTATCAATCGATAGCTTTATTTCGGCAGCGTCCTTCCAAGAGACAACTAAGGTGCTGACAGAAGCGGCTGTATCTGGAAAAGTCGATTATTTACGTGGCCTTAAGGAAAACGTGATTATGGGTCGATTGATCCCTGCGGGAACAGGTTTTGCCCGTTATCAGGATTTTATGGGGATTCATGTGAAAGACGAATCTGCTGAATCAGATGATGTTTTGCCTCAAGGGGCAACGGCCTAAGTTTACGAGGGATTTCCTTGACTCTTCATGGTCGATAAGGTTAGTTACGCGTCTCCTGATGACTCATAGGGTGATGAGGAGCTTTGCGTTTTTTAGAAAACATTAAAAAAGTTTAGTGAAATCAATAAGTTATGCCAACAATACAACAGTTAGTTCGTAAGGGTCGTAAGCCCCTCATAAAAAAAGGAACCGCGCCAGCTCTAAAAAGTTGTCCGCAACGCCGTGGTGTTTGTGTGCGCGTCTATACGACGACACCCAAAAAACCAAACTCGGCCTTACGTAAGGTCGCACGTGTGCGCTTGACGACGGGTATTGAGATTACAGCGTATATCCCGGGAATTGGGCATAATTTACAGGAACACTCCGTGGTTCTTGTTCGTGGTGGCCGTGTTAAGGATCTGCCGGGTGTGCGGTATCATATTGTGCGCGGTAGTTTGGATACTTCTGGCGTAGAGAATCGGCGTCAGGGACGCTCTAAATATGGGGCAAAAAAGCCTAAATAAGAAAGTAAGTTATGTCGCGTAAAGGCCCAGCAACACGTAGAAAAGTCGTTCCCGATCCTAAATATAAGGATCGTTTATTAGCACGTCTTATTAATAAGATAATGTTTGATGGAAAGCGCTCTGTCGCTGAAAAGATTGTGTATCAAGCTTTCCAACTTATTAGTGAGCAAACTAAGGAAGACCCGTTAAAAATTTTTAAAGAGTCATTAGATAAGATTAAACCAGTTGTTGAAGTTCGCTCTCGCCGTGTGGGTGGTGCGACTTATCAGGTCCCGGTTGAAGTTCGCTCAGAACGTCAAGTTTCGTTGGGGTTGCGCTGGTTAGTAAATTATAGCCGTGATCGCGGAGAACGCACGATGGAGCAGAAGTTAGCAGCTGAAATTCTCGATGCTCATCAAGGCCGCGGCAATGCATTAAAAAAGCGTGAAGACGTACATCGGATGGCGGAAGCCAATAAGGCCTTCTCACATTATCGTTGGTAAATATTATAGAGAGTTTATGGGGTGCGTGAGTGATCGCACCCTTCTTTGTGTAAAATAGGTTAGGAATAACAGTGGCAACACAAGTATCTTTAGAGAAAACACGTAATATCGGAATCATTGCCCATATTGACGCTGGTAAAACCAC
>JAJFLM010000025.1 GCA_021772655.1 Deltaproteobacteria bacterium | reverse complement strand
GTTCTGGCTACGGTGAAAAAACGCTCATAGCCACTATGGTGGATAGACAAGGTATCGAGGCTCTCTAAGCTGCGAGCCACTCTTTCAAAATCATCTAAGCGTCGGCTGAGTGCGGGAAGTTCGGCGGCATCTGCTGTGGTGAGTTCTTCATGCAGGCGCGCTATTTCCGCGGTAAATCGCTCGGGCAATTCAGCCTGCGAGGTTTCAACACGGTCTTTTAATTCATCAAGTTCACGACTAATATCTTCATCGAGACTTGGATTCACCGTTCCAAACAGCATGATGACATCGGCTTCCGTGCCATCGCTCATATGCTGTGCAGCCGTAATGAGATCGAGAGCTTCTAGGTAATGCCCGGATTCATAAAGTTCTTCACCGGCCTCAAGCCATAAAGCTGAGTTTTGGTGGAGTGCTAAATAACGCTCTCTGACAGAGCCAGGTAAGTCAGTGACCAGCTCCGTTTGTTCTGCTGCTTCTCGCTGCGGATCAAAGGGACCGCGATTCCAAATTTCATAACTGACGTGAAATAAGTTTGCTTGGTAGGCCCATTCGGCCAGTTCCATTTCATTCTGACTATCAGGGCTGAGAGCTGTGCTTTCTTGAGCAATCCGCACAGCGCGCATCAAATTGCCTGCCTCGGCTTCAGTGCGGGCTAGACTCATGAGCTCTTCGGGATCAGGTGTTTCCGCGACAGGAAGTTCTGGCGCCATCGCTTGATTAGGAGTTATTGGCATTAAGCTAGGGACGACGAGAGGAATGATGGGTGCTGGCAGGCCATCAGGGCCAATCGCATAGCTATCCACCGGACCTGGATTTGCCGTGGGCGTTCCAGGAACAACTGTGGTGCTGAGATCCGTTATAGGCTGTGGGTTTAACTGCGACGCAACCGCACTTCCCTTGGATCCATTTGCAAGAATAAATGGAGGATTCATAAGCCGTTGACATGAGTAAACAGCAAATTGTGTGCCAAACGACTCCTTTCCTCCTTCTCTCTAAATAGCTGAATTTAAATGGAAAGTTATTTCTTGCGACTCACTGAAAATCTGTCACAAGATATTGGAGTCACCGATTTCTGGTGAATTGAGGTAAAGAGTCTCCAAAATATTTCAGCTTTTTCGATTTCTCCTTAAAGCTGGACGCTTTCCCGCAAAGATCTCTGTGAAAGCCTCTATAAATAAGTAGGGGCTTATTTTTCTTCCCATCTGCTTCCAAAAGATGGCAGAACGCTTCGATCTCTAATGAAATCAAGCCTTTTTACATTATTTAGTATCGTCGTTATTGACCTGATTGGTTTTGGCATCGTTATCCCTGTTCTGCCCTTCTATGCCGAGTCTTATGGGGCCAACGCCACCATTCTGGGGCTCATTCTCACGAGTTATGCAGGTATGCAGTTCTTGTTTGCTCCCTTGTGGGGCCGCGTTTCTGACCGTATTGGGCGCCGCCCTGTAATGTTGATGACGATTGCCGGTGCGAGTGTCGCTTTATTGATCTTAGGTCTGTCGCAATCCCTGTTATGGCTGTTTATCGCGCGGATTTTAGGGGGCGTTTTTGGGGCGAATATCAGTGTGGCCACAGCTTATGTGACCGATTTAACCACTGAAGAAAACCGCACTCAATGGATGGGGATGATTGGCGCGTCTTTTGGCATTGGCTTTGTGTTAGGGCCGGCAATTGGTGGTTTGTTAGCGCCCTACGGCTATCATGTTCCGATGTTTGTCGCCGCTGGAATGGCCGCTATCAATTGTGTCTATGCCTGCTTTGTTTTGAAGGAGCCACCCCGCCACCAAGAAACAACGGAACTCCGCCAGAACCGGAAGAAGTTTTTTCAAAATAGTTTGGTACGCCGTTTTTGCGGGATCAATTTATTGTTTACCATTGCGGTCACTCAACTAGAAGCGGTGTTTGCTTTTTATATGATGGATCGTTTTCATTATGATGCGCGCGATGTGGCCTGGGTGTTGGTGATGATGGCTTTGATTATGGTGGGCATTCAAGGGGGGGGGATCCGCCGTCTCGCAAAAAAATATGGTGAGAAACAATTGCTTATTACGGGTACTTTTTTGATGGCGATTGGCTTTGCCTTTGCCCCCTGGTCACCCCATGTGGGTATTTTATTGGTGCCCTTAGCCTTTTCTTCAGTAGGTCGTGGCATCGCGCAGCCTTCGATGTTGAGTTTGGTGTCTTCGGCAGCTGATGCTCAATCACGGGGTTCAGTGATGGGCCTGTTTCAATCCAGCGCCTCACTGGGGCGGATTATTGGACCGAGTTTGGCCGGTTTATTTTATGATCGTTTTTTTGGACTCCCCTTTTGGTTGGGAGCGGTTTTATTAGTGGTGGTTGGCATTTTAGCCGCTCAATCAAAGTTGCATTCGCGACATGCTATTTCATTGGCAGAAGCCGAGTTGTCGTTAGAAGAGGTGTAGGGGTGTGATTTATCACGCCCGCATATCCCGATAATTTTGGGCGCAATAAATTGCGCCCCTACATACCGCGTTAGATGCCTATCGCCGCATAATGATACAACATATAATAAATCAGTACGCCGGTTACAGAAACATAGAGCCAAATGGGCAAAGTGATTTTGGCCCATTTACGATGCGCCGCAAAATTTCCTTTCATAGCTAAACGAATCGTACAAATAGCTAAGATAGGGACAAATGCGGCCAAGGGCGTATGGGTTCCTAAAATAATCAAATAAATCGTTCGATCCCAACCCTCACCAGGATACGGATGGGTTCCCGTCAGATAGAAACGCACTAAATACGAAATTAAAAAGAGTACGGAACAGGCAAAGGCGCTGCCCATGCAAATACGGTGCTTATCGACTTGTTTTTGACGGATCGCAAACCAACCGGCAATCAGTAATAAGGTACAACTTGTATTTAAGGCGGCATTCAAGTGAGGTAAAATCAACGACATGGTCTCTCCTATAGAGCCGGAAATAATAAAACAGCGAATAAGATAGTGAGATACAACAGTGATACTAGAAATAAGCGCCTGGCCCACGCTTCCACATTTTCAGCGACAAGCCCTTGGACGCCGACGAAAAGAAACAGTGCTCCTAAACCGATTGCGCAGGCAAAATAAAGGCTGCCAACAATCTCTAGGGGGATGAGGACTAAACTAGTAGGAATCAGGCAGAGCAACCCAATAATAATTTGCAACTTAGTGGCCTGATTCCCTTTGACGACAGGTAGGGTCAGTAAGCCCGCTGCGGCATAATCATCTTTCCGAAACAGCGCAATGGCGAGAAAATGGGGGATCTGCCACCAAAACATAATGGCGAATAAGACCAGTCCTGGCAGTTCAATGCTACCAGTCGCTGCGGTCCAGCCAATGAGTGGCGGTAAAGCGCCTGGAACGGCCCCCACATAGAGTGCCGAGGGAGTAAATTGTTTGAGGGGCGTATATAACAGCACATAGCTCACCACGGCCAGCAATGTCAGTAAGCCTGAAATCAAGTTGACCCCTAAGGTCACCAAGGTGACGCCAGCCGCACTGAGTAAGATACCAAAGGCTAAGGCGACTTTGGGTTGCAGCCGTTTTCGTGGCAAAGGTCTATTGGCCGTGCGGGTCATCAGCTTGTCGACATCGCGTTCAATATACATATTGAGGGCGTTAACGCCCCCTACTGTGGCAACCAGACCAATTAAGCAGGCAAGGGTTTGTGTGGCTGGAATAGCTATCGGTGCTAGGGCAATGCCAATATAAGCCGTAAATAAGACTAAAAAAGTAATCCGTGGTTTGGTGAGTTCGACCAGGTCGGCAATAAAACGGCGACGGGTGAGCGGCTCAGCATGTTCAGCATGGGTCGACATAGGCGCTTGGGTCTAGCACTGGCCTAGAATTTCGTCAAACCAGATAAAAAGCCGGCCCACATGAGTAGACCGGCTTTTAGTTAAACAGTTTATGTGTAAGGTTTATTCCTGCCCTTGTTTCCGAAATATTGCCAAGGATAGGGTCAACATAATGATCATCCAACCCATATAGGGGGTTTCATCAGCACTCTGTCCTAAGGTGCAACCAAAGGCCTTCAAGCCATCACCACCAACAGTGCCTAGATTGCCGCCATTGTTATTGGCACTCTCTGTATCATCACCGTCAAAGCCTTCTTTTGAATCCTCTTCAGCTACAGTACAAGCATCACCAAATCCATCATCATTGCTATCAATTTGCTCTTGGTTGGCGACTGAAGGGCAATTATCGATGCAGTCTACAATGCCGTCTTGGTCACTGTCAGTATCGGCAATACCACAACCACAGGTACCCCCTTCCGTTTTAGCACTGTCACCATCACAGTCGTCGATGCAGTCAGGAACCTGGTCATTATCGCTGTCGACATCTGAAATACCGCAGCCACAAATACCTGCAGCTAGCTTGGCGCCATCGTCAGGACAGATATCACAGGCATCGCCGGTTCCGTCTTCATCTCGATCGGATTGCAATTCATTGGCCACTACAGGACAGTTATCGGCACAATTGCTCGCACCATCTTGGTCATGGTCACCCGCTTGTTCATTGACCTCGCCATCACAGTTATTGTCGACATCATCACAAGTACCGCAGTCATGTAAGGCAAAAATACCGCCCACATCAAAACCATCGGCGTTGGCATTGTGTGGAGTGCTATCGCTCATATCAACTAAGCGAATGCGGGTCACACTGCTTAAAGCGCCTAAGTCTAAGTAGTTAAAGCCTACTGGATTGGCTTCATTGTTAACGGCGTTTCCGATAAGTACCCACTCTTCATTAATTTCATCCCAGGCAGACACTTCAACATCTTCTGAAGGGTAGTCACCATCACCATAAGTCACTTCATTAATTTGCAGATCAAAGCCCGCTTGGTTCTGCACCGGGCAATCAAATATCACTTCTAAGCTACCGCCAAATCCCATACTATAAAAACTGCCAAGGGGACCGCCATCTGTGTGGGTGAGCGCTTGTTGTGGATCTGAACGGTTGGCATCCACAGGTGATTGATCTTTTTTCAAACCCTGTTCGTGAGTTATAACGCGGGCTGCGGCATAACCACCAAACTGCATGCCATCAAAGTTGCCTAAATGAACATCAGCATTGTTATCGTCACAATCAGGTCCGCCACATGCTTGATCCACATAACCATCACCATCGATGTCATCAAAGCAGACATTGTCACAAGCAATGATTTCGGCTGTAAACAACCAGTCTGTTGAATAAACATGGTCTTCACCGCTGTGGTTCAACCAACCCCAGCCAGAAATGCCATCAAATCTGCGATGACCGTTGTCATTGTCTTCATCGCCAAGGCGAAATGAATAGCTATGATTGCCACGTTCATCCTCTAAAGAAATGCTATTATGAAAAGTGCTTTCACTTCTAAAATAAGGGGTGATGCTACCGGCATTACTATTGTTGTCAGTATCAATACAGAGATCATCATCATTTACGCAGGTTCTCAAACCTGAGTTATAGGTGAAATCTATTTTGACCTGCCCCACATAATCATTATCTGTCGTATAGGTGCTGCCAACATCATGCCCACCGAAGGCATGGCCAAAAATACGCAGCTCCCCAGCGCTTTCAACCATATACATGCTGGCGCCGTTGCCATCAAAATCAAATGTAAAGTGATCGTGTCCCGTTGTTACGTCATAGAGCTCATCCAAACGCATGCCATATAATGGTGGTCGGATGCCGCCGTCAGGATGGCTATGTAACTGATAGCAAACCGGTGACTCTGGCACTGGATTGTCTGTCGTCGTCACTATCCCCATGACGGGTGAGCCAATAAGCGCGCTACTGATTAATAATAAACCTGTATAGATAGTTTGTTTGTAATTCATGATTCCCTTCCCATTTATAACTTTCCATTAAGCCCCACTACAAATTAAGCAATTGGTATGCCAACTCATCATTTTAGCCTTAAGTTATTGATTTATAATGGAAGTATTCTTTATTAGGAGCTTTAGGTAACAATACTTATCCATAGTTATTGTCAAAATGATAACATGAATGGCTAATATTTTGACCATTGTGAATGAACAGTTCTGACTTGATTGTTGTTTACAGTATTTAAATTCCCCGCTAGAAAACCTTCAAATTCTTAAACGGCTGAAGTGTGATTTTAAGTGTTAGGTGTCTTGTCAGGGGGGGCAAATGTTCAGAAAATATATTTTAGGGCTACAAGCCCTCTTATTACTTATTGGCGTAGGTAGTGCATCACCGTCCCTTGCCCTTAATGCACAGCATTTAAGGCCGGGAACAGGTGGAACGAAAGGTTTTCAGCTTTATACTTCCGATAGCTTAAAACAAGGGCAGTTTTCTCTGGGGGTTGTTGCCAACTATGCACAGCATTTAGTTACGCGACGTCCGCTTAATGGAGGTCAAGATCAGCAGATATTAGATGAAGCCCTGATGGTTGATTACCTGATAGATTTTGCCATCTTTGATTGGTGGAACATCAATATTGATATCCCCATGACGGCTTACCACAATGTACAGACAACTCCTGTTTCAGTTCGTGATGAGGGAGGTGGTGCTCTCGGTGATGTTTCAGCCCGGATGAAATTTCAAATTTTTGATGCTGAACAAACCTCCAAAGGTCTCGGCTTGGCTCTGATTGCACAGATGAATATTCCGACAGGACAAGATTCTATTTTTATCGGTGATAGCGGTTTAACAACCTCTTTCATTGCCGCTGGAGATTGGCAAATTCATAGAAACCGCTTTTATTTAAATGCCGGTTATCGCCTGAGAGAGCGTGAAAACATTGGTAACGGTGAGCTGATTGCCGATGAAGAATTGCTTTTTGGTGGTGGTTGGCAACGTCTGCTTAAGGAATCCTGGCGCTTCCATAGCATTATTGAAGGTTATGGCTTTGTGACCTTGGCCGATAATCCTCGGGGAGAACACCGGGTTCCCTTTGAAATGCTTTTTATTGGCCGCAAGTATTTTGGACAAAACAGTCAGTGGGCCTTTCAGTTTGGTGGCGGTTGGGGACTGACTGAAGGCTATGGTAACCCTAATTTCAGGACGATTATTGGCTTATCCTACGTTCGCCCTGCCCCTACACAACAGATCAAACCGCAGCGTGAAAAAATTGAAATTTCAGAGCGTATCCACTTTGCTTTTGATAAAGCAGTTATTAGGCCCCGCTCTTATCCTGTATTGGATCACGTAGCCGCGGTTATGAAGCAAGATCAAGGCATTCTATTAGTGGAAGTTGAAGGTCATACGGATGCGATTGGTTCTGATGTTTACAATAAACGGCTTTCAGAACGTCGTTCTCAGGCAGTTGTCGCTTATCTCGTACAAAAAAATATCAGTCGTGACCGCCTCCAGCCGCTTGGCTTTGGCGAAGAGCGCCCTATTGCGGATAATAACTCCGCAGAAGGTCGTGCGATGAACCGTCGCACTGAGTTTATTGTCGCTAAACGACGCTAGCTCATGTGAAAATATTGTTATTAATTAAGCGAATAAGCCCATGTTTACCCAGAGCATGGGCTTTTTTTTGCCTGGATTCTACCCAAGGCCGTTGTTTCCTTGACGCCAGAAAAACCCCTATGCTAGAGACGTCCCACCTTTTTGATATTAAAGAGCAATTTAGCTTTTTCACCACGACTAAGGGGATGTAAAATACATGGAAGCAGTGAAATACGGTTGGGGTTTACCGCCTGATATCTCTACCCACGGGGCAGCAATTGATAATCTGATTATCGTCTTACATATTTTTATGATTGCCCTGTTTGCGGGTTGGGGAATTTATCTGATTTATTGTTTGATTCGATTTCGCCAACGCGAAGGGCACAAGGCCAATTACGAGTCAGCTAAAAGTAAGTTTCCTAAATACTTAGAAGTCGGCATTGTCTTATTTGAAGTCTTCTTGCTCGTCGGGCTTTCCTTCCCAGTTTGGAATAAGCTTAAATTAGATTTTCCAAAAGAAGCCGATGCGACAGTCGTTCGTATTGTCGCCCAGCAATTTGCTTGGAATATTCATTATCCCGGTCGTGACGGTAAATTTGGCCCTACCAAGCCTGAGTTAGTTAGCAATGACAACCCAGTGGGTGTGGACCGCAAGCATGCTAATGGCCGTGATGATATTGTCACCGTCAACCAATTCCATTTTCCAGTGAATAAGCCAGTGATTGTCCATCTATCCTCATTAGATGTTATTCATAGCTTTGCCCTGCCCGTTTTGCGAATCAAGCAAGATACGGTGCCGGGTATGTCTATTCCTGTTTGGTTTGAGGCCACTAAAACCGGTAAGTTTGATATCGCCTGTGCTCAGCTTTGTGGGCTTGGCCATTCACGAATGCGTGGTTTTTTTACCGTTGAATCTGAAAAAGAATTTAAAGCTTGGCTGAAAGAAGAAGAAAGCTACTTAGAATTAGAAGAGCCGGAACAGCCAGCCGCTGCTGCTGAAGCAGTGAATAAAGATCAAGAGGTGTCATCATGAGTGATCACGGACACGAAGAATTAGGTTTTTTTAAGAAGTACGTGTTCTCCGTCGACCATAAGGTCATTGGGGTGCAATATACTGTCACTGCCTTAGCCTTTCTATTTATAGGCTTCTGCTTCATGATGATGATGCGTTGGCAGCTCGCCTTCCCGTATCAGCCTCTTCCTGTGATTGGTACTTTGTTTAGTGATAAATTAATGCCTGGTGGTGTCATGTTGCCGGAATTTTATAATTCCTTAGGCGCCATGCACGGAACCATCATGATCTTCTTAGGGGTTGTGCCCTTGGCTGTAGGTGGTTTTGGTAACTACCTAGTACCTTTGCAAGTTGGTGCTCCCGATATGGCCTATCCTAAGTTAAATATGATGAGCTACTGGGTTTATTTTATCGGTGGTGTCGTGATGATGGCTGGTTTTTTTGTACCTGGGGGTGCGGCCAATTCAGGTTGGACCTCTTACCCACCCCTCTCTAATATTGCGACAACGGGACAAACCGTTTGGTTATTCGGAATGGTTTTCTTGATCACCTCGTCTTTATTAGGTTCGGTGAATATCCTGGTCACCATCTTTCACTTACGAGCTCCAGGTTTGACCATGATGCGTCTTCCCTTTTTGGTATGGGCTCAGTTAGTCACTTCCTTCTTATTATTATTAGCCTTCCCTCCACTAGAGGCCGCATCCGTGTTTCAGTTGATGGATCGCTTGGCGGGAACCAGTTTCTTTATGCCGAGTGGCCTAGTCGTCGGTGGCGCTCCACTTGATATTGCTGGTGGCGGAAGCCCTTTATTGTGGCAGCATTTATTCTGGTTCTTAGCGCATCCAGAAGTTTACGTGCTGATACTTCCGGCTTTTGGGATTATTACTGAAATCATCGTTAATAATACACGCAAACCGCTCTATGGTTATAAAACGATGGTGTACTCCATCTTCTTCTTAGGCTTTATGTCTTTTGTGGTTTGGGCCCATCATATGTTTATTACCGGTATGGGCACGACCATGAGTAACTTCTTCCAGGTGACAACGATGATCATCTCGGTGCCATCGGTTATCTTGCTGACGGTCTTGCTGATTACTCTCTGGGGGGGCTCGATCCGTTTTAATACGCCGATGCTCTTTGCAACGGCTTTCTTGCCGATGTTTGCCATTGGTGGCCTGACAGGTTTACCACTGGGCTTGGCTGCGGCAGATATCCATTTGCATGATACCTATTATGTTATTGGTCACTTTCACTATGTCGTCGCACCAGGAACACTCTTTGCTCTGTTTGCGGGGATTTATTTTTGGTACCCCAAGGTAACCGGCCGCATGATGAGCGAAAAACTTGGGAAGGCACATTTTTGGCTCTCCTTTGTGGCAATCAACGGTATCTTCATGCCGATGTTCATCCAAGGATTGGCCGGTGTCTCACGTCGTCTCTATGATCCAACAGTCTATGAACATGCGAAGGCGATTCAATCACTGAACGTCTTCATGTCTTATGCCGCATGGATTTTAGGCGCGGCTCAGTTGATTTTTATCGTCAATTTTTTCCTCAGTATTAAAAAAGGTAAAAAGGTGGAAAACGATAATCCATGGCAAGCCACCACACTTGAGTGGAATACGCCTACCCCGCCACCTCACGGCAATTTCTTGCATGCACCGCAAGTGTATCGTGGTCCTTATGAATATAGTGTTCCTGGGCAGCGTGCTGATTATTGGCCTCAATTTGAAAAGGAATCGCCAGCTTCTTAAGCTGCGATAAGGAGTAAATAACATGTCAGTAGCCGAAATTAAGCATATTGATAATCCTCACCCCTTAACGGGTATGACGAATGGTAAATTGGGGACCTGGTTATTCCTCGCATCAGAATTGATGCTGTTTGGTGGCCTCTTCTCAGCCTATATCTTACTACGTACCGGTGATGCTAATTGGGTCACAGAGACACATCTGAATATCCCGCTAGCCACTTTAAATACCATGGTGCTGATTGCATCGAGTATCACTATTCTGTTGGCCTGGGCCAATGCTGCGATGAAAAATTTGGGTAAGTACCGTTTGTACATGACACTGACCCTCTTATTATCTTGTGTCTTCTTAGTGATTAAATATTTCGAATACTCTGCTAAACTTCATCATGGTTTGTTACCATCAACTCATAATTTTTTTGGCATCTATTTTACTTTAACCGGCTTACATGGTTTGCACATCATTGGCGGGATGCTGGTGAATGCGTACTTATTGGGGCCGGGTGCTAAGTTATGGGATACGAATCACGCGATGTTTGTTAACCGCGTGGAATGTGCCGGACTGTATTGGCACTTTGTTGATTTAGTGTGGATCTTCTTATTTCCATCACTTTACCTGTTATAAGGAAGGAAAATATCATGGCTGGGCATACAGTAGAAGAAATTCAGAAGAGTGTTAAGGTCTATATGGGCGTTTTCGTTGTCTTAGCGGTGCTCACTGTTGTGACAGTAGCCGTCAGCTATTTACACCTTAATATGACTATGGCGATTGTTGTCGCTTTGATAGTGGCTTCTGTTAAGGGAAGTTTAGTCGCTGGGTATTTCATGCATTTATTATCCGAACGCGGCTTGGTTTTTTGGGTCCTAGGATTTTCAGCCTTCTTCTTTATAGTGTGTTTGGTAATCCCCACTTTTACGCATATGGGTTACCCAGGACAATAAAATGAGTTTAAAGCACTTCCATATTTTCTTTATTACGGTGAGCTTTCTGTTTCTCAGTTATTTCGCCTATTGGAATATGCAGGCTTATCAAGTCAGCCAAGATCAAACAGATTTAATGCTGGCCTTAGTCGCCGCCGGCTCTTTATTGCCGCTCAGTATTTATGCCGTATGGTTCTTTAAGAAATTACGTAAGCTCGCTCAGTTTGCGGCGTTAACAGCCGGTCTGAGTGCCCTGCAGTGGGCCCTTCCTGCCGCGACTTGGGCCTGTGCCGTTTGTTTTAAAGATCCGAGCTCTAAGATGGTTCAAGGGGCTCAGTCGGGCGTCCTCTTTTTAGCAGCAGTGATTTATATTTTGTTAATGGCGATGTTTGGAGTTTTTTATATGTGGTATCGCCGCTCCAAAAAGCTTCCTGAAGCGTATTAATACTGAGTTTCTGCCAAGACCTGAGTCTCGAGTACTTCCACTTTTTGCTCCCGCCAAACCCACCGATAAACTAGATAGGCTACGGGTAAGCCCGCAAGTAGATCTACGATGTAATGCTGTTTGACGATAATCGTAGAAATGCACACCAGCACGGCCAAAGGCATGAAAAGCTTGCCATACGGTTTGTGGTATCGCCTCAGAATCAGCTCACACATAAAAGCATTAGAGATATGCAGTGAGGGAAAACAATTGTACGGCAAATCCACCCAATAATAAAAATGCACGACTAAATGCATCCAGCTTTCCTGCGGATTGATATCTGGTCGTAAAGTATACTCAACTGGAAAGACTAAAAAACAAATGAAATGAATCGTGACAATGATATAAAAGGCTTTGACCGTCTTTTTAAAGAAGTCGAGGTCCTGAATCAGCACATACGTGGAACCAATAATCAAAAACAGGCTCATATAGCCAAAAATAAAAATCGGATGAAAGGGAATTTGGGCTTCAAAGGGCAATTGCAGATGATGAAAGGTGCTGCGAGTGCTCGTATAAAGATTGATCAAAAAATAGCCGCCTAAATAGTAAGCGACGATTGAAAAAAATAAGGCATTCTTAATCAGACGTTCTTTTAGGCTCACGAGAGAGCTCCTCTACGATAAAAATAACTAGCAGCGACGAGTACCAACAAAAGCATGGCAGCGATAGCTAAATGAGCCGTGACGGCTACCACAGCCAACTTAGTGAGGACACTCATTATCCCCAGCATCACTTGCACACAGACTAAAAGGGCTGTCGCAATCCCCAGCTGGTTTAAGGGGCGTCCAGCCCGCCGCATACGCAGTCCAGCGGCGATTAAGATGAACGTAACCACAACGGCCATCATGCGATGCAACATATGTAAGCGTGTTGTCGGATGCAGGTCCACCGGCCACAGCATTCCAAAGCACAATGGAATATCAGGGCAGACAATGGCCGCGCCCGTGTGGCGGACTAAGGCGCCTAATAAGATCTGTAGATAGAGTGCTACCAAAGCCAGTTTTAAAAAGCCTGGGAGGGCCTGCCCTTGTGTCGGCCCAAAGTCACTGCGTAAGAGAATCCAGAAAATGGTCGAAAGAAATAACATGGAGGTGCCCAGGTGCGCAGTAGAAACCGCCGTCGGCAATTGATAAATGACGGTCAGCCCACCTAAGAGCCCTTGAAAAATCACTAAGGCTAAGGCCAGTCCACAAATTTTAGTGAGCCCGCGATCGCTTTGTGATTTGCGGCAACTAAGCGCAAACAGCAAGATAGTGAGCAGACCCACTAAAGAGGCGAGCAAGCGATGGCTGTGTTCGATCAGCACCCCGCCTTTCATTTCAGGAAAGACCTGTCCATAGCACAGCGGCCAATCAGGACAGGCTAAGCTGGAGCCGGTACTGTGGACCAAGCCGCCTAACATCATGAGGCAAAGTGTCAGTGCGAGAGTCAATGAAGCGATGCGTGAGATATTCATGAGATGAAGGCGCTATCAGTTCAAGCCAGTGGCTGTCAAGGTTTTGGCTGCTTGAGCAAAGCTGGCTAACTACCTTGAAATAAGTCGGTTTTTGGAGGTTTTTTTGCTGAAAATAGCTTGCCCTCTCCCAGACCCTATGTTACATCCACCGCTCAAATTCTGTCCCCATCGTCTAGAGGCCTAGGACACCGCCCTTTCACGGCGGCGACAGGGGTTCAAATCCCCTTGGGGACGCATTAACTAACCCCTTGAGAAATCAAGGGGTTTTTTATTTGGTTTTTTAGAATATCAAATTGGTAACTTAATTGTTTATTAGAAATATTACATAAACAATATATGAAACAAACAAGAATAGACCTTCTCTTCGACTGATAGTTCTTCCGCTGATAAAAATAGGCACGCATAAAACAGCACTGATAATCATGACGGGAAAATCAATAAGCAAGGTCGATTGTGATATTTCTAAGTTTGTTGGAGATGCCAATGATGCCATCCCTACTACCCCCAAAATATTGAAGATATTACTTCCAATGACATTACCTATGGCAATATCTCTCTCTCCTCGTACACTGGCAATAATAGATGTAACAAGTTCTGGAAATGATGTTCCTGCTGCTACTAAGGTTAAACCAATGACAACATCAGAAATCCCTAAACTTTTGGCAAATGCGGAAGCCCCTTCAACAAACATTTGAGAGCCGAAAGCCAAAAGACCTAAACTAATAAGCACAACACAAATCTGCCCTAAGCGCCAAAGTGGCGTAATCGCCTTCGGATTTTTTTCTGCTAATATATTATTTGAAGACTTAGTGCTGAAATAACTGTGGAATATATAAATGCCCAGGCCAATTATTAAAATAAAACCTTCGATTTTGTAAAAACGACCAAAAAAGGCAAGCCCGTATAACGCAAACGATAAGCCAATCATGATGGGAATATCTCGACGAATAATACTTTCAGTTACATAAAGTGGGGTTATCAATGCTGATATACCTAGGATAAACAGTATATTGAAAATATTACTTCCTAGAACATTACCAATTGCAATTGCACCATTACCAATAAGTGCGGCATTGACACTTACAAAAAGCTCAGGGCTGCTCGTTCCAAAAGCGACAATCGTAAGACCGATGAACAACTTTGGCATACCAAAAGAACGGCCGAGGCGGCCAGATCCGCTAACGAGCAACTCGCCACCCAGTGTTAAAAGGGCTAATCCAGAGATAACTTGAAAGAGAATCATTGGTAGCCTTAGTATTATACTGATTACTGAGAAGCAATGCATTTAATCAAGAAGGTTAAGACGCTATCGCCATTTTCTTGCACACAGTACGAACCCCCTAATAAGGGATGCATAAAGAACAAGAAAATCCAGACGAAGGACCTAAAGTGAAACACAACTGTTCTAAAATAGAACTCATCTCTTCGCCGTTTTGTTTTATGGAGTACTTTTAGAACTTAATTTGAGTTTGGCATAAAGTTTGCTCTGCATAATGCTGATGCCATCACAGCCCCGCTTTGCTATTCTTGAAGATCATGCCACCTTCCACGTCACCTGGCAGTGCCATAACCATGACTGGCTGCTCTCAGCAGACTGGGCCAAAGATCTCTATTATCAACTTTTATTACAATTTAAGGTGCGCTACGGCGTCGAGATCTATTCCTACTGCTTCATGGATAATCACCCTCATCTCTCAGGCAAACTCCGAGACCTCAAAAGCTTCTCAGACTTCTTTCGTGTCGTAAATTCTCGTTTTGCTCGTGAATATAATAAGCAGATGAACCGCCGGGGACAAGTCGTCATGGGTCGCTTCAAATCGCCACAGATTCAGACAGAAGCAGATCTACTGAAGGTTATGCTCTACATCGATCTGAACCCTAAACGCGCTGGTAAAGTTAGGTCCCCCAAAGAAAATAACTATTCCTCATTTCGTTACTATGCCTATGGAGAGACGGACCCATTAATTACTCCAGCACCACCCTACTTAGCCTTGGGCAATACACCTCAAGAACGGCAGGAATGTTATCGGGAGCTCATTGGTGAGATTCTCAAGAATGACTGGAAGGAAAAAAAGTCTTATTCAACAGTATCATTTATTGGAAATCCGAATTGGGTGCTAAAAAAGATGGCAGAGCTTACCGAGATTCGTCGTGAGCAAAGACGGTTGTGGTGGGCTCTACACAAGCAAAGGTTTCGATCCCGGTCATAGGCGACTCCTTGCTTTCATTTTAAGTTTCGTGCTGCCATTTGATGGTTTGGTCTGTCTGCAATCTACCTAGATGCCTCAATGACACTAAGTACTCCTCCTCAATAAAACTATTACATCAATTTAATAGCCAAACCTGCCATGCCGTAAGGCTTGGTAGATAGGTTTATACCATAACTCTCTCTATTATGTAGTTGGTGCTTCGTCTGCTTTTCTCCTGAAAAAGTTTTAACTTGCTCCGACTTAAATTTGCCTAAGCCTCAACTCTCCTATATAAATCCTGTCTGCATTTTAGTGAACAGCCCTTAATCCGGAGATCTGATGATGACATTTAAACGTATTATCCTTGGTATTATTTTTTGTAGCCTCAGCATTGCAACGGTTTCTGCTGCCGACCAAACAGACCACCCCCTGCTCACCCGCTATCCAGGGACGGAAGTGATCAGCAAAAAGGTCGAAGCTTATGGCGAATATAAACTTATGGTAGGCTTTGATGAAAAGCATCAGCATGTGGCTAAGGCCTTGGAAGGTAAATTGACCCGCATCGTGTATCGCAGTCCCAAAGAGCGTTCGACACTTGAAGTTTTTAGAAACTATCAAAAGGCTCTTAAAACAGCCGGTGCGAAGACTATTTTTACTTGCGAAATGGATGAGTGTGGGCCCGGATATACCCGTAGCTTATGGAATCGCTTTAATGGCTTATTCACCGCATCAGATGGCGACCCCCGCTATCTTTCGGCAGAATTAAAAACGGATACCGCACAAGTCTATATCGGTTTAATGGTCGCAAAAACCCGTTCACAACTTGATATTGTCGAAATGAAACCGATGCAGGAAGGTCTCGTGACCCTCGATGCGAAGGCCCTTGAAAAAGGAATTATCGAAGACGGTAAAGTCAGTGTTTATGGAATTCTCTTTGATACAGATAAGGCCCTTATCAAAGCGGCATCCAAACCCGCCCTCACGGCGATTGCCGAGCTGTTAAATAATAATGAGGCCCTTAATGTGTATATTGTCGGCCATACAGATATGACAGCGAGCCTGAGTCATAATAAAACTTTATCACAGCAACGCGCCCAGGCTGTGGTCACGGCTTTAATCAATGACTATAAGATTACGGCAACGCGTCTGGAAGCCCATGGTGTTGGGCCGCTATCCCCTGTTGCCTCCAATAAAAATGAAGCGGGCAAGTCGAAGAATAGGCGGGTTGAGTTAGTAGAAAAATAGGCAGCAGCCTATCTGAGGACGCCAAAGGCCCCTAAGCGATTTAGGAGTCCTATATCCGTGACGACAGCCAAAACATGAGGGCCCAGGATTATCCCGGCTATCATATAGGCGACCACAAAGGGTTGCTTGAACCTCTTGAGCAGTAGTGCCAGCAGTACAATGACTAATGCGGTGCCGGTCAGCAGTGGCATGCTGGGATCCATGTGCATGACTTAGGCCCCTTCGTTAATAATTTTAATAGAGAAAGGCTGATCAGCGGATCCCGCATTGAGTGTACGATGCGGAAAAGGTATTTCAATACCATTGTCGTCAAAGGCCTGTTTAATCTCTTGATGAATGCTATTGCGCATCTCTAGAAAATTCTCTCGCTGAGACCATACTGAAAACTGGATATTTAACGCAGAGTCTCCATAACCTAAAAAGATGAATAAGGGCTTAGGCTCCTCGAGACAAATCGGGTTTTGCGCAGCCATTTGATAGAGAACTTCTTGGACCTGATTAATATCGGTTTTGTAAGCGACGCTTATTTTGATATCGAAGCGTCGAATGGGAAATTTACTTAAATTAGTCACCTTAGATTTTAAGGTCGTTTCATTAGGTATTCTCACATAAAGATTATCGTAAGTGCGTAACTTTATGGATAGAAGATCAATAGACAGGACTTCTCCAGTAGTTCCATCAACTTCGATAACATTACCGACGACAAAGGGTTTCTCCCCAATCAGAAACAACCCACTAATAATATTAGAAACAGAGGTTTGTGAGGCAAAGCCAAGGGCTACGGTTAAAATGCCAGCGGCTCCTAAGAGCACGCTTAAAGAGAAGCCTAATTCATGCAAGGTCCACGAAATAATAAAACCGAGAACGAGATAAGTAATAATTCTTTGGAGCAGCATCATATGTTGCCGGTTAATATGGTCCCCCATCATTTTGGCAATCGATTTCTTAA
>JAJFLM010000240.1 GCA_021772655.1 Deltaproteobacteria bacterium | reverse complement strand
GATATTTTGCCAAGCGCAGCGGATGCGGGTGAGGCCCTTTGGGGTCCTAGATCTTATAAGACAGTTCATTTAAATTTGGATGATTGTATTGCGCGGGCGCTGATTCATAATCGTGAAATTAAGATAAAGGGTTATGAAAAGCGTAAGGCCGAGGCTCGTTTAAAGGAAGCGGATATTATCGGGCGTCCTGTCATTGAATATGAAGATCAGTTGGCTCCCGTCCCTGAAGATGTAGGGAATGCTATAGGTAGTTTCTTCAGTGGTGATATTTCGGTACTTAATCGGTTTAAACTAGGGATAGGTGTGCCTGTCACTACCTTTGGTAAAATTTCTCGTGCCAAAGAGCTGGCTAGAAAAGGGATTGAAGCGGAGTCCTTTAAGAAGGTTAAAAAATCCTCAGAAATTACTTTTAAGGTTCGTCAGCTTTACTATGGTGTTTTATTAGCGCGCGAGTTGAACCGCTTATTGTCGTATTCTTATAAAGAATCAAATAAAGAAATCCGTAAGCGTGAAAATAATGAGGAAGCCTCGGATCCCGTAGAGTTACTCAAACTTAAAATATTTCGCAGTGATATGGAGAAAAAACTCCAAGAATCTCAGACGAAAGAAATTCTGGCTTTAGAGGCTTTGCGTGTCTTGTTGGGGATTGATCGGGCGCAGAGTTTTAATATTAAAAAGTCACGACTTTTTCCGGTAGGGCGTCGTTTACAAGGTTATGAGCATTATCAAGGGCTGGCCTATCGGCAACGTGCGGATATGAAATTATTGCAGATCGGTTTAGAGAGTCGTCAGCTTAACTATGAATTAGAAAAGTATAAGTTTGCTCCTGATTTAGGGGTCGGGGCGTTCTTTGAGATGGGACGTGCTCCTAATGTGCGCGGTGTGACTACCACAGATGATTTTAGTGATCCGTTTAATTTTACGCGTGCAGGGATTGGTTTACGGCTTAAAGGTAAATTTGACTATGGAACACGGACAGCTAAAATCAAGCAGGCTGAAGCTGACTTGCATAAAACCCGGATGGAAGTTAACTTGGCGGCCGATGGTATTTTATTGGAAGTTAAGAAGGCTTATTTGAGTGTGAAGTCTGCTTCCAAAGAATTAAAACGTGCTGAAGAATCAAGTAAGTTAGCGCGACAAGTGTTATTTTTAACCCAGAGTAACTTTGACATCGGATTGGCTGAACCTAAAGATTTAATCGATGCTATTTCAAAGTTTCTATTGACACGTGGTGAATATTTTAAGGCTGTTTTTGACTATAATGTTGCTTTTGCCGAATTAGATCAAAAAATTGATCAGTTACCGGAGTTTAATTCATGATAAAAAAATTGAGTTACTTACTATTGCTCATCATTATGATGAGCATGCCCTTAATGGCCGAAGCAAAATTGTTTCCAGAAGGCACGCCAACACGTGCTATCCAAGATTTAGATAAGTTATTGGATACGTATATAGTGGTGCCAAAAAACAAAGAGGAAATTAAACATAACCGCATTCTGAAAAAACAAGCTTTGCAAGGGACTTTTGATATTAGAACGCTCGCTAAGATCTCTATGGCAAAAAATTGGGACAAGCTCACAACAAAACAGCAGAACCATTTTGTTGATGTTTTAAGCCAATTGTTAGAGCGTAAAGCGGTTTTTGCAAAAGAGCAGGGTGATGGTGGTAAATCAAAAGGTAGCCCTTATATTATTAATTATTCGGGTCATAAAAAGTTATCCTCTCCAGATAAATCATTAGTGGAAAGTTCAGTGACGATTCCTGCTGAGAATCTAAAGATTTCATTAAACTATAAGTTACTTCAAGTTGAGCGTGCTAAAAATCCACCACGTGATCCTTTATTGGGAATCTACTTGCCGATTCCAGATGATTGGGAAAAAGAGCAAGGCTGGAAGATTTATGATGTGATAGTAGATGATGCGAGCTTGTTGGATAACTACCGTTATCAATTTGATGCGATCATTCGTAAAGGTGGCTACGAAGATTTAATTCGACGGATGGAATCAAAGTTGGCCAGCATGAAAGAGAAAGAGCAGAAAGTATCTTAAGTGCTGATACCGTACTGAATTGAAGACACCTTATGGCCTCCTATAAACGCTGTATTATGATTTTAGCGGATGGTTCACGTCCGGATGTATTCGCAAACCTTGCTGAGCAAGGTAAGCTGCCCAATATCAAAGAGCATTTAATCGACCAAGGTAGCTTGAAACATGCGGTGACAGTGTTTCCATCGACGACGGGCCCAGCTTATCTGCCTTATTTAACTGGCTGCTATCCGGGTACGTGCAATGTTCCAGGCATCCGTTGGTTTGACCGTGAGAAATACGCGACAGCTTTTTGGTCACGTTCAAAGCATCGGAGTTATGTAGGTTTAGACACGTTAAAGATGAGTCATGATGTGTTGCCAAGTATCCAAACTATCTTTGAAATCGTTCCTCATTCAGTAAATATTTTTAATGGCATTTCTAAAGGGATTTCTCGCGGTGGAAATAAAACGAGCTTTATGCGCTTATGGAATTGGTACTATGCGCATCTAACCGACCGCTGGTCTTTGGTGGATGAAAACGCCACGCGCCTTGTGCTGAAACATTTAGACTCAGATCCGACTTTTACTTTTGTTGTTTATCCTGGCATCGATGAGTACTCGCATATGGGTGATCCCTTTCATAGTGAAGCCCTGGTAAGTTATGAACGTGTCGATGATGCTGTGGGGCAAATGGTGGATAAGCTTAAGTCTAAGGGTTGGTGGGAAGAATCTATTATTTTAATTGTCAGTGATCATGGCTTGAGTGGTACGGATGAACATTTAGGTGTTAACCAACTTCTAGAAAGTAATGGTGTTAAGACTTTCTTTTATCCCGTGGTTTTCAAAAAAGGTTTTGCGGCGGCGCATATGGTGTCAGGCAATGGCATGAGCCATTTATACTTAGCCAAAGGTGCCAATGGCGGACCTGTCCCTAAACAAGCTTGGCGTGAGGCTTGTCATGAAGAAGATATGACGCCGTTGCAGCAACAAGCTTTAGATTTATTAGATCAACAGCCGGCCGTTGATTTTATGGCAATACGCGCTCGTGAGGGAGGGGCTTGGGTTCGACGTGGTCAAGAGCGTGCCCGAGTCTATGAATCAGCAGGACTTTATTGCTATGAACCAGTTTCCGGGGACCCCTTACGCTATGGTGGGACGACATTAAAATTAAATGCAGAAGATTGGCTGCTTAAAACTTATCAAAGTGACTATCCCGATGCGGTGATTCAAATTCTTCAACTGATTCGTTCTCCACGCAGTGGTGATGTGATGCTCTCCGCAGCTCCAGGATATGATCTGCGCCTGCGTTATGAGGTGCCTGAACATCATGGTTCTCATGGTGGTTTGCATCGCGACCATATGATGATTCCTATCATTAGCAATGTCCCCTTTAGCGGTGAAACCTGCCGTTCTGTGGATGTATTTCCTACCTTATTGGAATGGATGGGTTACGACATCCCTGAGAATATCGATGGCATTTCCCGAGCGCGGCTTCGCTAAAACTTCGTAGAGCAAGTTTGTTATATAAACTACTGAAATTACTTATTTTTTATGGTTCAGGACCTGTCCTGCGAAGCTTTAGCGAAGCAGGATTGACACCCTTTGACGCGTAGTGTTAGTCAGTAAATGAACGTTCATTCAGTGGTCGCTTGCTTAAGGAAAGATATGTCTGAATCAGCCCAGAAAAAAGAAGAAAGCGGTAAGTATAACCGTATTATTGCGGCAGCGACGAAGACCTTCGCAGAAAAAGGGTTTTTTAAATCCACCGTCTCTGATGTGGCACGTGCGGCTGAAGTTGCTGAAGGCACTATCTATCTCTATTTTAAAAACAAAGATGATCTATTGATCTCTATATTTGAGTCCAGCATGGATATGTTTATCCGTGAAATGGATCAAGCCCTAGAGGGTATTACGGATGTTAAAGAACGCTTACGCCGCTTGATTACCTTACATCTTAGTTTAGTCGAAGCGCATCGTGAGCTTGCGCAAGTTTTGCATATTGAATTAAGGCAGTCCTCGATGTTTATGCGCGAATACACCGGGGATAAACTCAAGCAATATTTAAAATTTATTCAAGATATCATCGAAGCAGGGCAAGCCGAAGGAGTCTTTAACTCCAATGCGGATCCCTATGTATTGCGCCGAACTATTTTCGGTGCCTTAGATGAAGTTGGATTGAAGTGGGTACTTTCTAAGCGAAAAGGGCCCTTGGAACAATTTTCAAAGCAGATTGCTGATTTGTTCCTTAATGGATTGACGCAATTAAAGGAGAAATAGACATGAAGATAGGCGTACTGGTTGTACAAACCCCAGATACAGAAACTAAAATCAAGCCTACGGCTGATGGTTCTGGTATTGAAGAAGAAGGTATTAAATATATTTTAAGTCCTTATGATGAATTTGCCGTAGAAGAAGCAATTCAAACTAAAGAAAAAGCTGGGGATGCCGAAGTCACGGTTATTTCTTTAGGCCCAGATCGTGTGACAGAAGCTTTGCGCACGGCTTTAGCAATGGGCGCTGATAAAGCCATCCGCATTGATGATGGTGGGGCTCCCTTAGATTCATTATTGACCGCTAAAGTATTAGTGAATGCGATTAAGGATCAAGGTTTTGATCTTATCTTCACGGGTAAGCAAGCTATTGATGGTGACAGCGGTCAAGTATCACAGATGGTGGCTGAATTCTTAGATGTGGCTCATGTGACCGTTGCGGAAAGCTTTGAGATGAAAGACGATAAGTCGGGGGCTCAAGTAAAACGTAGCGCTGGTAGTGGCTCTTATGAAGTCATCGACTTAGCTTTTCCAGCCGTGGTTTCTTGTGAGAAAGGTTTGAATACACCGCGTTATGCTTCATTGCCGGGTATTATGAAGGCGAAGAAGAAGCCCTTAGAAGTTGTCAACTTGAGTGACTTTGCCGATGGCGCCAGCGCTAAGGTGAAGTTCATCAACTATCGACTGCCCCCAGAGCGCGCTGCTGGAAAAATTATCCAGGGTGGTGATGCGGCTGCGATGGCTGCTGAGTTGGTCGCGTTACTGCACAATGAGGCAAAAGTTATTTAATTATATTGTGTAGGGGCGATCCTTGTGATCGTCCGGGCGAATACAAGATTCGCCCCTACAAGACGAAAGGAGATTAGTAAAATGGGAAACATTTTAGTTTTTGCAGAACAGCAGGATGGCCAAACTAAAGGCACGAGTTTTGAGTTGGCCGCTAAAGCCAGTCAATTAGCCAAGGAATTAGGTGGTGAAGCGCAGGCCGTTTATATAGGAGCCACACCGGGTGATGCTGCCGATTTAGGTAAATATGGCATTAGTAAGGTGACCGTATTGGAAAACGCTGATTTAGCGAAATACAATGGGGAAGGTTATGCAAAGGTCTTAGCTGATTTTATCCAGTCAAGCAGCCCGAGTGCTGTCTTGGGAACCGCTAGTTCCGCAGGGAAAGATTTCTTTCCACGCTTAGCGGCTCGTTTGGATGCTGGTTTAGCGAGTGATTGTACTGATTTACGTGCCGAAGGTGGCAAGCTAGTGGCAACGCGCCCGGTTTTCTCAGGGAAAGCTATCGTCGATGTTGATTTTGGTGACAGTGCTTTAGTCTTGGTTACAACACGGCCTAACTCTTTTGTGAAAGCAGAGCAGGGTGGCGGTGCTGCGGTTGTTGAAACAGCTGCGGCAGATGCGGGTACTTTACGTGCTGTGGTTACTGATATTCAAGCCAGTGAAAGCAAAGAGGTTGATTTAACCGAAGCGCAAATCATCATCTCTGGTGGCCGTGCGATGAAAGATGCGGAGAACTTTAAGATCTTGCGCGAATGCGCTGAAGTGATTGGCGCCACAGTGGGCGCTTCGCGTGCGGCCGTTGATTCAGGCTATGCCCCACATTCAATGCAAGTAGGCCAAACGGGTAAAGTCGTTAATCCTAATTTGTACATTGCTTGTGGTATTTCTGGAGCGATTCAGCATTTAGCAGGTATGCGGACTTCCAAATGTATCGTGGTCATTAATAAAGATGCGGATGCACCTTTATTCCAAAAAGCCGATTACGGTATTGTGGGTGATCTCTTTGAGATTATTCCAGCGGTTACCGAAGAGTTGAAAAAGCTTAAGGCAGCCGCTTAAAGTGATATTTAAATAGTAAAAAAAGGCGGCCTCTAAGGCCGCCTTTTTTTATTTATTAATGCTGGTAAATTTATTCAATCGCGTCGGCTAAAATCTCAATAACATCTTGAGTTTTAACTTTGTCCGAGACCTCTTTATCATTCGCGGCATCACTTAACATTGTGACACAGAAGGGGCAGTTGGAAGCGACTGTAGAGGAACCCGTTTCCAAAGCATCATCCATGCGTTGATGGTTGACGCGGGTTCCGGTATCTTCTTCCATCCACATGCGCCCCCCACCAGCACCGCAGCAACGGCCTTGTTCTTTAGTAAGGGCCATTTCTACAATGTTCACTTCTGGAATCGCATTAAGAATGTTGCGAGGGGCTTCATAAACTTCGTTATAACGACCTAAATAACAGGAGTCATGGTAGGTGATACTTTCATCCCGTGCTTTGGTCGGCTTGATTTTTCCTGCTTGAATAAGTTGGTCGGCAAGTTCGGTGTGATGCAATACTTCGTATTGACCGCCAAAATCAGGGTATTCATTTTTGATGGTATTAAAGCAATGCGGACACGCGGTGAGAACTTTCTTCACCTTGTAGTTATTCATAATCTCAACATTTTGCTGTGCTAACATTTGGAAGAGATACTCGTTACCAATGCGCCGCGCCGCATCACCGGTACAACATTCTTCTTTACCTAAAATAGCAAAGTCGATGTCGGCCTTTTGTAAAATCTTTACAAAGGCGCGTGCGATCTTTTTGTTGCGGTCATCAAACGAACCGGCGCAACCCACAAAGTATAAGTACTCAGCTTCGGGATGTTCGGCTAAAGTTTTAACCCCTAAATCGGCACACCAGTTGTAGCGATCATCGGCAGAAATCCCCCAAGGATTAGATTGGTTCTCCATGTTTTTAAACGTGGCTTGAACTTCTTCGGGAAAGCTCCCTTGGGTCAAGACTAAGTGACGACGCATATCAACAATTTTGTCGACATACTCAATATCAACGGGGCAGGCATTTTCACAGGCCCGGCATGAGGTACATGACCATAAAACTTCTGGGTCAATGATAGAAGGAGAGAGCGGGTTGTCGGCAGTGCCGGCATCAATGGTTTCGGCTTCAGTATGATCCGCTAAAAAGCCAGGCAACATATTAAATTTAGCCTTCATGTGGTCGAATAAATTTTCACTGATTTCTTTAGGATTCAGAGGCTTACCCGTGGCCC
>JAJFLM010000239.1 GCA_021772655.1 Deltaproteobacteria bacterium | reverse complement strand
TGTCTTCTTCGTTTCGAGAGGCCATCGCAATGAGATCAGTAAACCGCATTGGCACTCGTGCCGTAAGCTTGCCATTGCTGGCCGACGATGTTGTTGAGTTTCACGCGGCCCGCCTGCTTCTACTCTTTAGTTTATGCGGCATCAGTGGCCGCATTGACGGTTTGACCAAGATGGCGAAGCTCGATTTCTTCGCTCGTTATCCGGAATTCTTTGCCGCGGCGCGTAAGGCTTCCGCGCCAGACCAGGCTGATGATGATTTTCCTGAGTCCGAGAGTGATACAGCGATAGAAGGTGCCATGGTTCGCCACCACTATGGTCCGTGGGACAAGCGCTACTATCACATTTTGGCGTATCTCGAAGCTAAGTGCCTCATCACCGTAGCGAGACACGGCAATGCGTATCGGCTTTGTTTGACTGAGGACGGTAAGAAGCGCGCAAAAGCCATTGCCGGACGCGCCTCCTTTGGACCGCTCGTCGATCGCATGCGACAAATTAAGAAGGTATTCGGTAACAAGAGTGGTTCGACGCTAAAGAACCTCATCTATCGTCTCTTTGATGAGCAAGTCGGCCAGCGGCCTATGGGCGAGGTGATTACGTAATGAGTGGCCCATATTTATCCATAGAGCGCATCGAAAGGCGCCTTTCAGCAGGTTCGACCGAAGAGCTTGAATTTGCTCCCGGCGTTAACGTCCTTGTTGGAGCGCCGAATACGGGAAAGACGAAATGGCTTGAAACGCTCGACTTTCTATTGGGTGACCCAGATCAAAACCCGTTCGCCGGAGCTGAAGAAACCGGGCTCGATCGAAAATATGAGGCTGCAGGCGCTTCACTACGCATTGGTGCTGAGACTTTCTGGATTGAGCGCAGATGGCGGCAAGCAGGCGCAAAGACAAAAGTTTTTGTTGATGATGCCGAGATGCCAGCTCCTGAGTTCCAGAACTGGCTTATGCATAAGCTCGAAATCCCGATCGTGAATTTTCCCAAGGGAAACCCGATGTCCGGGCAAACATGGCCACAATTGAGCTTTCGTATGTTGCTTCGCCATATACACCGTCGCCAGAAGTTTTGGGGCGATTTGGCAGACAAACAGCCCGAGGGTGAGCAACACGCTTGCTTGTTGCAATTTCTCGGTCTTGCCGAAACGCTGTTCAGTGAGGATTATGCTCGACTCGTAGAGTTAAAGATGGAGTCTGAAGAGCTCAAAGCTCGGCGTGATCAGTACAGTCAGACGCTTGAGGATATAACTCGTGATGTCCTTTCAGAGCCCGGACTTACCGTGGGGATAAGCGCGACGACTTTGCGGTCGGCTGAGGAGCGCTTACATAAACAAATCGAAGGATTGCGTGAGCAGCGCACAGCATTGCTTTCAAACGCGCAGCACCGTGCCATAGAGAGTGCGGAGATACCACGAGTCGCTCAGCTTGGAAGTCAACGAGCGCAGCTTCTTTTCGATATTGAAGCGCTTGAAAGCAAGTTCAATGCTGCGAGCGAACGTTTTAATGACCTTCGTCGTTACAGGAGTGATCTGGGCGATGAGCTTGAGCGCATAACGCGCGCTGAGGATGCTGGCGCTGTTCTTTCGGACCTGAAGATCACACATTGCCCCGCCTGTGACCAAGCTGTCTTGCAGACCGATTCTCATTCAGACCAGTGTTTTCTTTGTCAGCAGCATATCTCGGACGGAGCAGCCAATGAGGAGCTTGGTGCTGTCCGCGTACGTTTTGAACATGATCGCCTTACCGCAGAGCTAAAAGAAGCGGAAGACATTACAAGCATGCTTGAGAAGGAAACAAAGAAGTACGCTAAAGCCATTGCCAGCTATCGGGAGAAACTCAACAAAATTGAGAATGAACTCGCGCCCGCACGACAAGCGGTATCCGCTCTCGCTCAGGATGAAATTAGTGCTATTGATATGGCGCTTGGTGAGGCCCACGAACGCCAAAGTCACCTCAGTCGTGTTTCCGGTGCGCTCGCAGTCGGGGAGGAGATGACTGATAGGGTTAGAACGCTCGAACATCAAATTACGCCCATCCAAGAACGGTTCGATGAGGCAAGGCGCGCGATAGACTTTGATGCATGCGCTGCACTCCTAGAGGAGGGCATGAATTCTTACCTGAGCGCTATCGAAGGACTCAGGCCGGGCGCATGGCTTCACAATGAGGTTAGGGTAGATATTTCATCGTCAAATTTCAAAATGCGCATCGGCACTCGTCCTTGGAGTGCTGTGTTAGGCGGCACGGATACATTGTATTTCCTGATGGCGTATCACTATGGTCTCCTCAGTCTGAGTGATAAAGTCGGCTTTCACTATCCAGGTCTGTCCATTATTGACGTACCCGGCGAGTTTTTGGGAGAAGCTGTCGAAGACAAGGAGAATTTTATCGTACAGCCTTTCGTCGATCTTCTAAGTCGCAATGAATTTCACGGTACGCAGCTAATAATTTCCGGAGCCTCATTTTCGGGACTCCACGGAGTACAACGTCGTCATCTCGATCATGTTTATGTAGCCTGAGAACTCATCGCTCTTAAGAAAAGAATATTCAGACGGAGGAATAGCGATTACAGCATCTTTTTCTTGTAAAGCAAAAAAAAGAAAAATTGGGGGCTTCCAAGTAATTAATTAGTTAGTGCTATCGAGTAAGAGAGTTCCTTATGAGTTTAACTTTACAACATATATCTAAAAGCGCGGCAGCACTTCACGAAGCTTGCTTCGATGAGTCTAAGCGGATTCGCTCGGCACTACCTGATTTCGATCAGGCGCCTCATGAAAATGAACGTAAGCGTATTGTTATCGCAAAGAAGCAAGTTATGGGTAACGGACAGCTAGCAGGTCAGATTATAGAGGCGTTGAAGAGTGGGTGTCTTCAACTTGCTCTGCTTGGCTTAAGATCTCTAACTGAGGAAGTGATAAACACGAAGTATATCTTTGCGCATCCAGAGCATCTCAAGGATCTAGATCATACGTATGGGGTATGTAGGGACGCATTTGAAAGGGTGGATAATGACCTCCAGTTTAATCAATTAGGGGGTAAGTCGATCAAGCAAAGGTCACGTGCTGTAGGGCTTGAGGAAATGTATGATCAGGATTTTAATTCGCTATCGAATTATACGCACATGACACTACGTGTGGGGCATCTTAGCGAAGACGCTTACTTTAATGAATACTCGGCGCACGGTTTCTTGAGTGCGCTTGCACATCTCAATGATATACAGTGCTATGTTCGTGAGCATTTTGAGATATCAGGTGGTGATCAAATAGAGTCTGATATAAGAGTATTTCAGAAGGATGTAGATCAGTTTATTAACTTAATTAAAAAGCCTTCTCTGTAGCCTCTGTTTTGAGGTCTCTTGCCTATTCAAAACCTACCGCTATAGCAGTATTCCGTGCCCCCCCTTCGAAACTTCGCAAACCCACAAAAGACTACCCCACAACATCCTCCCCAACAATCCGATAAGCCCATTGTCTGGGAGGTTTTAATGAGCCTGTTAATTCAGGAAACACAACAGCCACGGGAATATCAGCTCCCCAAGGGCACCAATCCCCATCCCGTGCCCACGGATACGCCTCCGCTTACCTCGGAAGCCGCCCTACATTTCCTTTCCAACCTAAACAACTCAGCCCCCACCACAATCACACCAAGCTACTGGTCCCTAACCCCCAGCGTAGGCCAGGCCCAAAACACAAGCCCACCCCCAAAAACCCAATGGACAAAAAGCCGCCGCACTGTGACCGACGTACACGGAACTTACGACGTAACTCTCCTGACCCCCGCAGGTTTGATGACGCTGCAAGAAGAAGGGGAACTCTTTGACTTGATCGCAAAACTCAATCCCTTTCTCGCCGAGCCCGTTAAAATGTTTGTGTGGAACCAAGCCAAAGGCGGGGCTTACAATCCCAAACATCATAGTGTGCATCTGGGTCGGCAGCCCTTTAGTCCCACGATTCGTTTGATGGATCAAAACCGGGCGGCCATGGTTCACGAGATGGGGCACGGCCTGTATCAAAAGGGGGCTTTCTCGCAGGATGCGGATTGGGACGTGGTCTTTCGGATGGCTTTGGGGCATGGCAATTATGAAGTGATCGACGATTCCACTTATCTGAATATTTCTGACTTGGTCGGTCATCCTTTTGCCAACGAGAACGAAGCCTTTGCCTCGGCCGTGCATGCTTATTTTTTGCAAGCGGATGCGTTTCGCGATTGTCTCTTTAATCCGCAGGTCCCCACTTCGCGGCGTCGCTTTGGTCAGCTGGTTTGGTTGTATATGCGTGATCGCGTTTTTAAGGGGCAGGTGTTTACGTCCGATGGCCAGGACCCACTCAAGAATTCTGATTTTGCGTCGGTCTTAAGCAAGATGAACCCAGATCACTGGAGCTCTTTACGTGCCGCGCTTAACGATCAGGAAGAACAGGTGCAAAAGAGCGCGTTGGATCAATTGATTTTGCTTGGTTCAGAGTCTGTGCCGGTCATTGCGGAACTTGTTACGGTCCTGAGAACGGCGCGCAGTCCGCGGCGTCGCCAAGCGGCTCGCGTGTTGGGGTTGATTGGTGGTCCCGCCGCCCCTTTGGCGGTTCCGGCACTGCTTGAACTTGTCGCCGGTCCGGGGGAGCTGCTGCGTTTGGTGGCCATCCGTACCCTGGGTGAGTTGGGGCCGGAGGCTATCCATGCGGTCCCTGCGCTCATCGAGGCCGCGTCTGAAGATTCAGTAAACATTCGCCAGGCGGCCCAGCAGGCGCTGCAACAAATTGTTCCCTGATGCATCAGCTCCACCTTCGTCAGGAGGGGAAGCTTCCATAACATTTATTGACAATTAAATACCTTTTTGGTCTGCATCGCTTATGGCTGCTGACAGCATCGAATCATTAAGTCATGAAGGGCGACAGTTCCCTCCGCCGCCCGCATTTCAACAGCACGCCAAGATCACTTCACTCCAGCAGTATCAAGAACTCTATCAGCGCTCCATTGAACAACCCGAAGCTTTTTGGGCTGAGATCGCTGCGGACTTCACGTGGTTTAAAAAATGGGACCAGGTCTTTTCCTATGACTGGGAAGATAAAATTGAAGTTAAGTGGTTTGACGGAGCGGAAACAAATATTTGCTACAACGCCCTTGACCGTCACCTGCCCGCTGCCAAAGATCGACTGGCTTTTTTATGGGTCGGCAATGAACCGGGAGAAGAGCGGCGCATCACTTACGGTGAACTGCACGCACTCGTCTGCCAGTGTGCGAATGCGCTCAAAGAACTTGGCGTAAAAAAAGGCGATCGCATCGCAGTCTACATGCCTATGATCCCGGAATTGGCGGTCACGGTGCTCGCCTGCGCACGTATTGGGGCCATTCATTCCGTCGTCTTCGGTGGCTTTAGTGCCGAGTCACTTAAAGATCGCATCCTGGATGCGAGTTGTTCCTATCTGGTCACAAGCGATGGGGGCTATCGTGGCACCAAAGAGATCCCGATGAAAGGCATCTGTGACCAGGCCTTAGAACTGTGTGAACAGCAAGAACATGCGGTTTTAAAATGTCTCGTCGTCAAGCGCACGGGGACCGCGGTCCCGATGAAAAAGAACCGCGATGTCTGGTGGCATGACACTGTCGTGATGGCCTCAAGCGAATGCCCTGCCGAGCCGATGGCAGCAGAAGACCCGCTCTTCATCCTTTATACCTCGGGATCGACCGGCAAACCCAAAGGCGTCCTCCACACGACCGCCGGTTATATGGTTTACGCAGCCACCACTTTTAAATATGTCTTCGATTATCATCCAGATGATCTCTTTTGGTGCACGGCCGACATCGGTTGGGTCACCGGCCACAGCTATATCGTCTATGGTCCACTCTGCAATCAGGCTCAATCCCTTATGTTTGAAGGCATCCCGACCTACCCTGCGGCCGATCGTTTTTGGGAGATTGTTGAACACTATAAGGTGACTATTTTTTATACGGCGCCCACCGCGATACGTGCCTTGATGCGCGCAGGCGATGAACTCGTGACCAAACACGATCTTTCATCACTAAAGCTACTCGGCACTGTCGGCGAACCGATCAATCCGGAGTCTTGGATTTGGTACCATGAAATCATCGGCAACAAACAATGCCCTATCGTAGATACCTGGTGGCAAACGGAGACCGGTGGCATCCTGGTCACGCCGCTTCCCGGCGCGATGACGACCAAACCGAGCTCAGCCTCACGCCCTTTCTTTGGGGTTGATCCGGCCATTATTCGCGAAGATGGTAGTGAATGTGACACCAATGAAGGGGGCTATTTGGTGATCAAACAACCTTGGCCCGGCATGATGAGAACGGTTTATGGGCAACATGAACGGTTTAAAGCAGCCTACTTCAGTCGTTTTAAAGGGATGTATTTTACGGGTGACGGGGCCCGCATTGATGAGGATGGGGACTATTGGTTGATGGGCCGCATTGACGATGTTCTCAACGTCTCAGGGCATCGCATTGGTACGGCCGAAGTTGAGAGCGCCCTCGTCTCTCACATGGCTGTGGCCGAATCGGCCGTCGTCGGATTTCCACATGAAATTAAAGGCCAAGGCATCCACGCCTATGTGACCCTGTTCGAAGGCATCGACAATACCGAGGCTCTGCGCAGTGAACTTGTGGCCCATGTCCGCAAAGAGATTGGCCCCACCGCGACTCCGGATCGCATCCAGATTGCAAGTGCTCTCCCCAAAACCCGCTCGGGCAAGATCATGCGGCGCATCTTGCGCAAGATCGCGGAGGGTGAGACCGAAAATGTTGGCGATGTCACGACCTTAGCGGATCCCAGCGTGGTCGAGAACTTGCTAAGAACATTCAAGACAGAGGTGCAGAAACGGGACTCTAGAAATTCCACACCTCCGTCTTAGTTTCTTTTTTCCTCTCGATCAGGCTACAATGCCCTATGCCTCGGATGGTTATTTTTCTAACGCGGTTTTCTCTCATTACCTGCCTATTAATGTTAACAAGTTTTACGAGCCATGCCGTCGCACATTCACGAAATTGGCAACGCTTCACCTCAACAGCAGGGCGGGTTAGTGTCCTGTTTCCGGGCGCGGTAAAGCATCGCTTGGATATCGTGGATAGCCCCCTGGGTCATATCAAGGAACACCGCTTCAGCTGGGTGGGGCGCAACTTAGAATTAGATGCCTCTTATTCCGATCTGCCACGACTCGCACTTATTTTCGGCGGCTATAAAAAAATCTTTAGCGAGGCCCAAAAAGCCCTGATGGAAGCAACGCATGGCGAGTTGAAAGCCTATCACCTGAACAAATGGGGCCGGTATCGGGCCGCCGATATGGAGTTTGAAGTGTTGCCGAATGGCAAAAACAAACGCGCGCAAATTGGGCAGGCACGGTTTTTTCTCGTGAAGCGCCGGCTCTATGTCTTGGTAGCGCTGACGAACCAACCTAAGCCTGATTTGATGAGCCTTGAGAAATTTTTTGGATCGTTCCGCTTAGAAGAGAAGGAAAAATAAGTCAGAAGCACTAAGCCTTATTCGGAAACTCTCCCTCCAAGGCCCCGCGCACGATCCCCAAGACCTCGTCACTAAAATCATCCTTGCTTGCCATCCATTGTAAGTAATTCTTCTCACGTTCCACCATCTGCCGCAGCAAAGTTCCGCGATGTTTCCCAAAATTAATCGCGGCTTCCCCAGCAATCCACACAAACTTACCTTGCTGGTCGACAAAGCGGGAATTCTTTTTATTGCAATACTCATGCAGTCCCTGCGCGTCACGCGGCAGCTCGTCATAACGTTGCAACTGTGCCTTCAGCACATCCGCTGTGGCTTGCGCATCGGCCAAGGCCGTGTGCGCCGAGGTATGATCACGGTCTAGATAAAAGCGCACCGCCGCCTCTAAGTCGCGCCGTTCATTACGATGGAAGATAGTCATGGCATCAATCACTTTACGTTCTTCGGCAAAGC
>JAJFLM010000238.1 GCA_021772655.1 Deltaproteobacteria bacterium | reverse complement strand
GCGACAATATAGAATTATCCGTACTCTTTTAACTAGCTGAATTTACTATAGTTTTTTGAGTATGCTTTCCTCGGATTGAGAATAGCGCTCCCACCTGGGGACCCCGGCCCCCTAAATGTCGAAATTTGTCCTAAGACACTGAAACCATTGACTTCATAGCCATGGATACGATAGCCCATTCGCTCATGCGAATTATTGCCCTCACACTTTCGTTGCTTAGTATCTTAAGTCTCTCCATGACCATGTACGTGGGATTGAAGGCAGCCCATGGTGGCGCCCTCTTCATGTCTCATCTGCACTGGGGCTTTTTGACACTGGGATTGATCTTACTCACCCTCACCTTGTGCCTGATGTTCATCGTAAAAATGCATGGCATTATTCATGACTTGATCCGGCAACTAGATGCGAAGGAATAACACCGATGGCTGATTCTACTTTATGGCTTCATCTGATGGGCATTGTCTTAAGCTTAGGCGCTTCGGTTTTATTAATTGTAGGGATTTATCCGGCCGCACAAAAAATTGAAGACGCTGAACAACGCTTTCAAATGCTGGCCAGCATTCTTAAGTATTTTCACCCACTGTATCTTTTTGGTATCTGTTTAGTTTTCATGAGTGGTGCCATTGGCCTGACCGATTTAAAGATTGGCTTGGGCACCGGATATTATGAAAAAATCAGCGGCCCACTGATGATTAAGTTTGGTTTCACGATGATGATTTTCTTAATCGCCAGCATGCAATGTTTTGGACAAGGTTTAAAAGTTACCCGCATGGCTAACGGCATCATTGAAGCCGACCGTGCGACCAAAGACAAATACATCAACAAAATCAAACGGGCCACGATGATCAACATCGTGCTGATTGCCATTACAATCTATTATGGTTTGCAATTGGGGCATGCGGTCGCTGCGAATTAAAGCGAATCAATTTCGACCAGTTTCGTACGACCTGTCGCGCCACTGATAATGCGAATATGACGCGCTTTTACTTTAAAGTGATCGGCAAGCACCTTTACTAAAGCTACATTAGCTTTTCCATCTACCGGAGCTGCGGTTAGTTTTACTTTCAGTTCATCCGGACCCAATAGAATTACTTCATTTTTCGATGACTTAGGGATAACTTTGATTCGGTATTTCACTTTGACTTATTCTCCCATTCGCGCCACACTTTCAGTTCTTCAACAACAATACGGTCCGGGGGGTCTCGATGAAAAGTAATTTCCTACTATTTTTTCTATCCTTAACCATTGGTCTTACCTTCAGCTTACAGGGCTATGCAGATCCTCCAGGCAGCCCCCCTTACAAATGGCCTAAAGACCGGAATGAAATGGTTGATGGAAATGGCTTTCGCTACTTCTTAGATGCCGGAACCAATATCTATGAAATGACTGCCAATCCCGAAGCGGATCATTGGTATGATGCGATTGATGCCATGGGCAATGTCATGCCGGCCTTTGGTGCTGGCATCGGCAGAGACCCGGCTGATGGTAAATGGAAAATCTTAGCCGGCGACAATGCCTGCCCTAAATTGGCTTTACACCCCAAGGGTGACCAAGGCGGCAGTGCGAATACCTTTCGTTTAAATGGCTTAGCCTTACCCAATGGGGCCTCGGTCCATATCTTTCTAGTCGATAGTGACAATCAAGGTATTCCAGACGTCAACGACATGGACAATGACAACGACCGCATTGATTTATTGGATACGGTTTATAACGGCGGTGACCGCATCAACATTAAGTTTCCCATCAAAGAATCTGACATTGAAAACTGTCATTGGCTGGTTTTAGAAATTGATGACCCCACTCAGCCATGCGGACCCAGCAGCCCTCCAGGCGGTGGCGGCAAACCTATAGGTGGTGGCGCCGAGCGTGACCCTGACGATCCTGAAGGTGGTAGCAGTGCAGGGAGCACTGATGGCGGCAACGATGGTGGAACGGATACGGGTGATACCAGCGGGACGGGCGGCAGTGACGGTGGCGATGACGGTATTTATGAATACCGTGCTGAAGAATGCCCCTTACTGAGTGAAATTGTGGTGACCCCGAGTGGCGCTAAGTTCATTGAGATTTTAAATCGCAATGACTTTAATCTTGAGCTCTCTATTTACTACTTATCCAACGTGAATGATTACTGGAAGTTTGTGAATTCAGCTACGGGTGACCGTGGTTCAGCTGGCAGCGGCAGCGCATTTAATGCCCGCTTTCCAGAGGGTGCCGTTATCCCCGCAAATTCCAGACAAATCATTGCTATCAAATCAACGGACTTTGAATCTGCTTATGGAACAAAACCTGATTACGAGCTCTTGGCTTCGGATACAACGATTCCGGATATGCGCAAGCCGGATGCTAATGGCATTTTCGGACCCAGTGCTGAACTTGATCAGATTCCAGACACCTCTGATTTAGTCGATACCAGCAGCAGCTTGATCTTGTATTACTGGGATCAGTTCTCTGACTTGATTGACGACTGTGACATCGCCAATTGGGGTCCCACCGATACAGTGCGCGTCGATAAAACAGGCGCCTCTATTGATGGCCCTGATGCCAATGCCGATACCTCAGCATTCAAAGCCGATACGGCCACAGGAAGCCAAGATGTGATTTCGGAGACAGCTCACGAAGAGGGTAATTCCTATCAACGAGAAGACAATACTGAGGGCGCAGAAACTAAAACTGGCGGCAACGGTATGTTTGGCCATGATGAAACCAGTGAAGATTTAAGCAACACCTGGTCATCCGATAAGGCGGCCGCACCGGGCGGTGGCGCCACCACAACAGGTGGTGGGACGACAGGAGGCTCCGGCAGTGGCGGTTGTGCTTTACTACCCGGACAATCAGGCCAAGCCATTCTCTGGGGCGCCTTTGGACTGTTTGTGCTCGGCTTGCTGGCACTCCGACGCGAGAAAAAAGTCTAAAGAAGAGAACTTGCAACGAAACTAAAAAGCCGCTCCTTAAATTAAGGAGCGGCTTTTTAAATTATTAATATCCACATTATTAGCCACCATCATTTGGTCAAAAACCGCATTACTTTGCATTGAGCGCTCAAGTCCGTTAAGAACGGATTCAAACGGAGAGCTCTTTAAATGGCACCATCACTCTTACAATTACCCATTGATATAGAAAATTTACTAAAGTCTTATGTAAAACAAACTTTTTTTCCAAAGACTCGTAAAGCTGATTTTGCAGAACGTAAATTTACCAGCGGCGACTATGTTTTCTTTTCTAAAGGCATCGCTGAGCTCAGTCGCTCCTTCACCAGTGAACGTGGTTTATTAAATAGAGATTATTTTAATAAAAAAGAAAATCGTTCCGGATATTTACTTTATTTTCTTCCGGTCAATGCCTTGAAGATTAAAGCCTTAGTCAATAATTTGCCCTTAGACACTCTTAAAAAAACCAAACGTATTTTAGATCTGGGCAGCGGACCGGGCACAGCCAGTCTGGGTTTTTTATTATCACAGCCAGGATGGGCTGGGGACATCACACTCATTGATCAAAACAAGCCCATTCTTAAAGACGGCCTATCTATTCTACGCCGTGTCGCTGAAGATCGTGTCACCCTGCGAAGCCACATCGCTAATATTACGCAATCAAAATTAATCAAGCCAGGCAGCAAACCTTTTGACCTGATCTTTATTGCCAATGCCTTAAATGAAATAAGCGACCTTTCAAAACGTGCGCGCTTAATCAATCAACTCATAAAGCATCACCTCTCACCCCATGGGCGTATTATTATCGTTGAACCAGCGCTACGCCGCCAAACTCGAGAGCTGATGGAGCTGCGTAATCTACTAGTAGAACATGACATTAATATTCATGCTCCCTGTCTCCATCAGGCCGCATGCCCCATGCTAGCCGCCAACAAACGCGACTGGTGCCATGCTTATTGGAACTGGGAACAACCTCGCCTGATTAAAAAAATGGATCAACTGGTGGGCATCAAAAAAGATTACTTAAAGGCCTCTTACTTAGTCTTAGGCCATGACACACCCACACATGACCCAAGCCATTGGCGCATCGTCAGTGGCGCTTTAAACTCAAATGGCAAAAGTGAACGCTTATTATGTGGAGAGCAAGCACTGCCCAAATTACTCCGCATCGTCCGGCTCGATCGAAATAAATCAAAACAAAATGAAGGCTTTAGTCACGCCATGCGTGGCGACATTGTAGCGACGAAAGTATTAGAAAAATTAGGGAAAACCGATAGCTTTGAGATTATTACATCCTCGTAATAAGGGGTGCGCTTAAGCGCACCCCATTTAAAGAATTTTATTAGCGTTTACGCTTACTTTTAGTGACCTTTTCAGTCTTCTCAGTCACTTCTTCTTTCTCGTTAATCTTCTGAACTTCTACGATATGGAATTCAACGCGACGGTTTTTGGCCATACCTTCAACTGTTTTGTTAGTTTTAATCGGCTGTTGCTCACCCATACCTCGAGATGAAACCCGACTTTTTTCAACTCCGTGTTTAATCAGAGCTAAGCGTACTTCGTTCGCACGATTGGCTGACAGGTTGAGGTTATACTGGTCAGAACCACGGTGATCTGTATGACCTTCAACCACTACATGACGGATCCAAGGTTGCCCCCGCATCAAATTAGCCACGGCTTTAACGACAGGCTGCGATTCAGGTAAGATCTTCCAACGGGCTGTTTCAAAGTGGATCGGTTCTAAGATCACAATTTGGCCACCCTCTAAGCGAACATAACTCTTATAGGTCACACGTTTTTCTGTCGTACTAGTAGAACCGCCTCGCACCCGCTTTTTAATCGGCGCGCCCTGATAATTAACCATGGCAAACACCCGATAGTCAGGGCTACCATACCCATTAGTAATACCAAAACCAGCGCCTAAGGTTGCTTGTAAACGGCTTTCTAAGAAACCTTTACGTGCACCCAACAACCACTCTAAAGGTGAGCGATTCGCACGCGAGCCAAAACCATTAAAAGTGGTGGAACCATTCATTTCTGTCAACACATGCAAGTCCCAAGGCTGCCAAATAGGGCGTTGAAAACCGACGCCATATAATAACTCTTGGCCAATGGCTAAATTAAATAAAGTTTCTTTTTGACGTAAACGTAAACCTAAATTACCAACGACCTTATTGACGCCAATATTTAATTCGTAGGCACCCCGCACGCCACCGGTCAGGCTTTTATCACCCGTAAACTTTGAAGTACTCCCGGTAGGAAAATTAACATACGGAATCACTGCCACCGCCATCTGGATATTTTCATTACTTTGCATGGTGTAATCCCACAAACGGAATTTACCTGCTAAACCAATGTCACCAAAGGCTGCACTAGAAGTTCCCACAGAAGTTCCGACCGGTTCAATCTTTAAGTTTGGGAAAAAAGGGACGACAAGTCCGACTGTAATCCAATCATTAATACCATAGGCCCCTGTTAGGGTCATGCCCACATGGTAATCAACCAATGAATCTAAGCGTTGGCCTGTGCTAATCAAACCCAATTCAACTGGGTTCTGGGCAAAACTTAACGACGCTCCAGCACTCCAAGCACGCTTTTGTAAAGTACGCGCATCATACAGATTAAACAAACCTAAGTTATCAAAGGTGGGTTTAAACTGTTCGGCATTCAACGCATAACTTTGCGCTGGCATAAGAACTAAGATGCTAAAAAAAAACACGGCTCGTAGTACCGTCTGCTTCCGCCTCATCATGAATACCCCTAAAGCCATTAACACCAGCATAATCACAGCGGTATGATTTCCGGACTGTAAGCCCTTATTTAAAGTACACCCTGCAAAACCACTACCTTGAACCTGAACATTCGCGCCACTATTGGGCACTCCAATATCAGGATCTAAACCATCGCCAGGAAATAAGGGATCTTGATCGACCCCATCTAACAGGCCATCATCATCCGTATCAGGATCAAGGGGATCGGTTCCAATATCGATTTCCTCATCATCAGGTAAACCATCTCCATCAGAATCCGGGTCACGATAATCCGGTAGGTCATCATCATCCGTATCTACAGGTGGAGTTTGAGGGTCATCATCACCCGCTTCATCTTCATCAGGAATCCCGTCACCATCGGTATCTAAATCACGATAATCGGGAGTGTCATCACCATCCGTGTCCGGCAACTCATCATTCGTCGGACAACCCACATCGCCAAATTCATCCGGCGTAATGGTTAAATCATCATTATCATCAAAATTAACAGTATCCGCTTCATGAATATCTAGAATAGTATCTCCATCAGCATCTGTATCAAGGAAATCAGGATTCCCATCATTATCGGTGTCTGCTGAGATGTAACCATCATTGATATCGATATCGCCGTCCATATCCGTATCTAAACCTGAGGCTAAAATTTCGTCGGGACTTAAAAAGCAATCGTTATTGGTATCAACATCTTCTAAATCACGTTCTGTCACATCTGAAATACCATCGTTGTCACTATCAGGATCAAACTCATTAGGAATATCATCACCATCATCATCGAAGAAATCTTGAGCCGATGGGAACATCTCAATGATTTCGTCACCAATACCCGCATCCGCACCACTACCGGCCCTAAAAGCTAAGCCGACAGTTTGGTCGGGATCATTCGGATCGAGCGTATCGAAACCTGGCAATTGAGAAAAACCGACTATAGTAAATTCAAGATGAGGCTGCGAAGGACTGGGTGAGGCAAAAACTCCACTACCTGCGGTGGCACCAATCTCATTCCCATAATAACCATCTAAAAAGGCTGCTACCAGACCCAAGTCTGGTAAGAAAACTTCGCGGACGCGATAGCCGGTAGGCAATGATCTTGGGAAACTCACCCCTGCCACAACATTGGGCGTCGTTGCAAAATTAGCATCAAAATCAACAATGAAGGCAAAGGCTTCATCCACGCCTATATTCGCTATATCAGCGCCGGCTTCCCCTGCTAAAATCGCACTGGTTCCACCCGGGTCGCCATCACCAT
>JAJFLM010000237.1 GCA_021772655.1 Deltaproteobacteria bacterium | reverse complement strand
GGTGAAAAAGATAAATGGAGTAGAATGCTAAACTACGAAGTTCCTTCTGATGACGAAAGATAAATAACAAAACTATAAATTTAAAAGTCCTGATTGTTTCAGGACTTTTTTTTATGCAATTAATTTCTTAATTTTGTATATGGGAGATTACAAAAAAGGACAATATAATTTCAAAAAAGATTTAACTACTGGAGAAGAGGGTGAAGATGAGGTTAGAATGTTTCTACAAAGTATGAACTATAAATACATTGCCAAATGTAATGATAATAAGTTTGACTTACTAATGGAGGTAAATAGAAAACCTATCACATTTGAAATAAAAACTGATTCTTATAGGGATACTGGAAACATGGCAATAGAAGTTGAGAGTCGTGGTAAGGACTCTGGGTTAACAGTAACAACAGCAGAATATTTTTCAACTCTTTTTAGATTTAACAATGAACTCTGGACTATAAGAACAGAAGAACTTAGAAAATTAATATCAGAAAATAATTTCTATCTAAAAGAAAATGGTGGAGACAAAGGTAGTAACACCAAATTTTACCTAATAAAAAAATCAACTTTCAGAAAATATTTCACAGTTCACAAAATTGCATAAACTTTAGGTTTTGCTGACTATTTATATAGAAAGCTATAACATGAAATTTACAAACGGATGGACATCCCCTAACAAACAGTGGGATAAGTGGGAAATTAGACTTAGATGTGGTGCAATAGATGTGCTTAGAATTAAGTATGACCACTCAGATAAATATTTTGAAATTAGAATCCTTAACTTAGGTGTTAAAGGAGGAGGAAAGAAGAAAGTTGGAAAGAGGAAATAACATACCAGAAGAGGGGAGAAATTTGTCTCACACAGCAAAAAGAAGTGCTAGGTACAGAAATAAAAAAGGACCAGCAAAATACTTTGAGCCGTATAAGAACCTTAATTATATCACACTTGAGGACGTAGAGCCAGAAGATGTGACAGTCCCTGTTGCGCAATTACGTAGTGAACTTAATCCTAAAGTTTGGAACGCTGATAATACACTTAAACCAGAGGTTAGACAAGCCTTGGTTGACATAGCTAATTCATATTTTGAATCTCTTGAGCTTCCATTAGAAATTAAAGATGTTTTATTTACTGGAAGTTTGGCTAACTATGGTTGGACAGACGGAAGCGATATTGACCTTCATCTTATTGTTGATTATGGTGAACTTAAAGATATTGGATTTCTTGAAGATTATCTTTATTTAAAGAAAAAGAATTGGGTAGATAATCATAATATTTCTATTTATGGGTTTGAGGTTGAACCTTTTGCAAAAGATAAGGAGAATGAATTTGCTTATAAAGCAATATACAGCATTATAAATAATGACTGGGTTGTTCCTCCAAGAAAAGATAAACCTTCTATTGATTTTGAAACTGTTAGAGAAAAGTCTGCAAGTATCATGAATGACATAGATAGAATCGTTGGCATGCAAGATAAGGACAAGCAATTTGAAGCTGCTGAGAAGCTTAAAAATAAGCTTGGAGGGATTAGAGCAATAGGTCTTGATAAAGGTGGTGAATACTCAAATGAAAACCTTATTTACAAAACACTTAGAAGAACTGGATACCTTGATAAATTAGGAGATACAAAACATGATGCCTTTGATTCTAAATTATCGCTTAACGAATCTATAAATGAAAAATCTGTTAGCAAATCTCAGCAAAGATTTTTCGGAGCAGTTAAGGATTGTCAAGAAACTGGTGACTGTAGTGGTTCTGTAAAAGACGCAGCAAGTTCAATGAAAACTTCTGATGTTGATGACTTCGCAGCAACAAAACACAAAGGTCTTCCAGAAAAAGTAAAAGAAGATACAGTCGTTACAAACTTAGGAGCAACTCCTATGGTTCACACTCTTAATGTTCAAAAAGGAATTGATGGGATGACTCCAGAGAAAGTTAGTGTAGTTAAAGACTTTGTTAGTTTCGTTTGTGGCAAACTAGGAATGGAAGAGCCTGTTCACGTTTGCCTTAGAAAAGGTAGAGATGAGTATATTCAAACAACTGCATCATACCTTCCAGGAGAAAACCAAAATCACATAAGATGTGGTGGTAGAGCTATTGTTGATATTCTTAGAAGTATTGCTCATGAGCTTGTTCACAACAGACAAAGAGAAGTTGGTATATTTGGAGAAGGAGATAAAGTACAAAACATAGGAGGTCATATTGAAGACCAGGCTAATTCTGTTGCTGGAGTATTTATAAAAGATTTTACTCACAATTACGGATACGATAACATATATGATATATAATGAAGTGGTTTAAAAAAATACTAGCAATGCTTGCCTTGATGTTTATAACATCATTTGCATACTCTCAGGGAAGTATGAATTTCAATCAAAACAACTATTATCAATGGGTTAAGATTAATGATTCACAATGTGGAAAGGCTAATCTTTACATTTATGTTGATAGGGTTTATAATAATGCAAGTAGATTATATTATTACAATATATATTTCTGGAGTGATAGTTATTATAGAAATTGCGAGGTATCATCTACTCTTATAAATAACATTAACGTATATGCATTTTCCAATGGTAAGTATACAAAAGTTCTTATAGTACCATACATTTTAGCAAAACCTAAGAGTAATTATTTTAATGGATGGAACTTCTTAGGATATGTGTATAGTTATAGCTCAAATCAAAATATTAAAGTAAACTGGGGAAGCGCTAATCTTTATTAATCATGGCAGACAAAGAAATAGAAATAAATGGCAGAAAAATAGGAGAAAACACAAAAGTTACTCTTTCATTATCAATGATAAGTTGGATTATTGGAATATTACTTTTTATTATTTCATCTCTTGCAACAGTTGGTTATTTAGATATTAAGAGCGATGTTAAAAATCAAAAATCTTTATTAGAAAAAGAAAAAACAGAGTATAAAGAAGAAATAAGAGGAATACTTCAAAAAGAATTAAGATATGAGAGAGAGAGAAGAGAAAAAATAACAGAAGATATTGGTGAAATAAAAGGAGACATAAAGGTTATACTTGAAAAGACTAGAAATCTTGAGGGAGACCATACTGGATATAATACTCCAGTATTTTCAACACAAGATACAAGTTCTGCTCCTAGAAATTAATCATTATCATCTAAAATACTCATTTGTCTTCCATAAGCAATATCTTTTTCTGGAAGCTTTATTTTATGTTTTAAAGAAATATCTGCAATTTGTATTGACATAGCAGTTTCTCTATAACTACCTTCTTCTGGAAGTCTTGGGTCAAGTTTGAATTCATCATCAAAAAGCCAGTTTTCTTGTGCAATTCTAATACATTCATGAGTTAATTTATCACTATCTTCAAGTCCAAGCTGACTTACATGAAATAAAAGAGAAGAATAAGACTTAGAATTATGAATTGGAGATTCTTTAATACATCCAGCTGCTGCAAATAATTCTCTAGTTCTTTTTGCTTGTGAGTTTGAGTTTTCGAAAATCTCAAGTTCTTTATTTCTTCTTACATCAGACAATATTATTTTATCAAAACCTTTAGCATCTATTTTAAATGCTTGATTTATCCAATAGTATGGACCATTAACTTCACGAAGTTTTTCTCCATACCAGATAATAAATGGTCTTATCCTCTTTTTAAGAGGTTTATCCTCTGTTTGGAAATCTATGTCATCAACAGTTATAACTCTTCCATCTATGAGCTCGTGACCACCATGAAGGTCAACATAAGAATCATCCGATTCTTCATTATATTTTTTCAAAAATTCAAAAACAGATTCTTTAAGATGTTCATTCATTTCAATTTTAATGTTATCAGCAAATGCAACTCTATGAAATCCATAGTTATCAATAAACTTCTTAGCAATAAAATCCTTTCCACTTTTTCCATAACCACAAAGACCAATTAAAACCTTATTTTCTAATAATTCCTCAAATATTTTGTCATGTTTCTTTTCTGTAATTACTTCTTTAGGAATTTCAATGTCGAAATTATACTGATGATTAAACATATTATATAGTTTTTTGTGATTATATTATGCAAATATACAGAATACTCATCAAATGTCAAAAAGTTTTTTTTAAACTCATACTTTATCTTTTTTGCTATAGTATTTATAGGAGTAACTAAAAATAACAAACAATTAAACAATCAAAAAATGGGAAATAAAGTAAAAGAAAAACCAAACTTCATAAACGCTCTTAATGCAGAAACTGCTTTAGTAGATGGTTTATCAATAAGTAAATTAATATCTAACTATGCTGGAGTATCTTTTGTATCAGACAGAAGTGGTATTGTGGACACAGCTGCTAAGTTATCTGGTGGACCTTACAAAAATCAATTAGTAAATGATTACATTTATGAAATGCCGTTTGTTCAATGGGTTGGTTTGGTTGATTATGTTATAAATAACGCTGCTTCAAGTGATGCTGCAAAATATTTAATAAACACATTAGTTGTTTCAGATGCTATAAAAGAAGAGTTAGCTTATTCTGAAACAGGTATAAAAAACGTAGTAGATTATGCTTATGGATATAAATTCACACCTAACTTAAATTCTATTTTTACAACTGGATTAAATAACTATGTTGTTGATGGAGATGGAAGTAATTCTTTCACTTTAGATTTAGGTGCTAAAATGTCATCTACAACTGTATTTGTTGGAGTTAAAGATATTGACTTTGTTGATGTTGCTACTGCATCTGCAGTAACTGATTCTTCTGGTGTTGCTACAATACCTGTAACACTTTCTAGTTTCTCAGAAGGTTTTGTATACATAAAGTCTGCTGATTTATGGAA
>JAJFLM010000236.1 GCA_021772655.1 Deltaproteobacteria bacterium | reverse complement strand
AGCCATGGGCATAATTGGTGGTGCCGTCCAAAGGATCAATAATCCATTTATAGGGAGACGTTGTTTCAGCTAGGCCACTTTCTTCTGCCAAAATCTGGTGGTCTGGGTATTGGGAACTAATTGTTTCAATGATAGTGGCTTCGCAGGCCTTGTCGACTTCGGTGACGAGATTAATCGTGCCTTTGAATTCGATGGATTCAATCTTACCGCGTTTTTCTTGCTGGATTTTCCCGGCGGCCCGAGCGGCTTGTTGGGCTAGTTCGAGGAAGTTTTGCATAGTATGGCTAGGTAACAGATCCTGCCAGGAGCCGTCAATGTGACGAGAGCGTCTCTTAAAGGCTTTGACCTATTTATTGACTATTTAGGACTCTTAATCCAAAATAGCCAAATGCTTGTAAAAAGAGATCTTTTAGAGGCCTTAAACGAGAAAACGACCTTAGAAGCCCTTTTGCTGTGGGGGGCTCGGCAAGTGGGTAAGACCACTTTACTCGATCAACTAAATCTCAAATCTAAAGCTTATTTAGACGATTTAGGCTTGAGGACCCGAGCTCAAAATGATCCGGCTTTTTTTTTAGAAGATTTGCCGCTGCCTTGTTTGATTGATGAAGTGCAGTATGCTCCGCAGTTATTTCCACAGATTAAGTATCTGATTGATGAAAGACGTCGAGCCAACCTTCGGCGTAAGTCTAAGGGGACTACGTGGTTTTTTCTGACGGGATCTAATAAAACTTTATTAGATAAAAATATCAAAGAATCTTTGGCGGGTCGCTGCCACTTATTTAACCTACATGGTTTTTCAGTGAAGGAAATTGTGGCAGCGTTTCCAGAATTGTCCTTAAAAACAATGTTGCTCAGAGGTGGGTTTCCGGAAGTTTATACTCGAGACAAACTATCGCCTAAAATGTTTTATAATGACTATATTTTAAGCTTTATTGAAAAAGATGTGGCGTATGCGTCTGGAATAGAAAAGCTCAGTGAATTTCATACTGTGTTGAGATTGCTTTCAGCAAGAACCGGTCAGTTTATTAATGTTAGTGATATCTCTCAGCAAGCAGGGGTTGATCAGAAGACGGTTTCTTTTTGGATAAATATTCTCAAGCAAAATGCTGTGCTTGATTTGGTAAGTTCTTACGCGACGAATTTATCTAAACGCATTGTGAAGATGAAAAAACTTTATTTTTTTGATACGGGCCTTTGTGCACGTTTACAGGGTCATGAAGATGAAACGCTCTTGTGGAACTCTGTTCAAGTGGGGGCCTTATTCGAAACCTTAGTGTTTTCTGAGTTAGCAAAGACAAGAGACAATTTTTTAAAGGATTGGCAACTTTTTACTTGGAGAACAAAAGAAAAACAGGAGATAGATTTTATTCTTAAGTCTCATGAGAAAACTATTTTTATCGAAGTTAAGTTAGGGATTCAGTCGGCTAAGCCCTTTGAATTGGATAGCGAAGCCAAAAAAGTTTTTGAAGCTCCATATAATAAGCTTGTGGTAACGGCAGGGGGAGATATTGAAAGTTTGGATCGAGAAACCAAACGTGTGCCTATTCAGCAATTAGGAGCTTATTTGTTGTTACATGCCTAAGGTTTCTGAAGAAAGCGCTGATTAAACAGAGTGCGAATCCTTAAGGGCTTCTTTCTTTCAACGATAGTGGCTTCACCGGCCTTTAACTTCCTCCCAATGACATCATTTTATACCTATGAATAAGGTATCAGGCCTTGCTTGAGAGGAGAAACTTCTGCCTAATTGGTGCTGAGGTTCTTGGTTCGTGAGAATAGAATGCGTTTGTGTGTTTTGTCCAAGCGCTGTTATGTCGATGGTCAGTTTGCCAGTTTCTGCAGAAAACGCGATAACGCTTTGATCGGTATTGAAAGGTCTTTGGTCATTAAGTAATGGGGGATAGGACTCGGGTCTGTAGATGCTGGCTCCAGCAACCACAGCGTCAAAGCCAGCAGCCATAGTTTGAGTTAAAGGTATTGATGCGAGTATAGGCATAGTTATTTGTTCTTAGCTGCTTTCGACTGGTTCATTCACCTTAACTTTTTCTGTAGCAGTTCTCGTTGACGTTTTATGGAAGCTGTAGAGGGTGCTCTAGTCCTAAAGTCTCCTGTACAACATCCGCAGCTGCTTGAAGTTCTCTAAGCAACTGAGGTGTCCCCTGTCCCAAAAACTGAAAGACAAGTTCCGGACCTAAGAAGGCTGCAAAAATAGCGGGTATTGTAATAGCTGAGCTGCTAAGTCCGGTTGCCGCTAAAGCCGCTACAGTTGCTTCTGCTAAACTAACGGCCGGCTCATCATGTACTGTGACTAGAGCACCTCTATATATTTTATCGGCATATCGGGTTAATACTAGGTCGTATTCTAGGCTGACGGGGAGAGTGCTGCTTCCACCATTAGCGAGTTGTAGGAAGGCTTCCCGTTCCGTTATGCCTTCAATCGCGGCGTCATGACCTTCTTGAGTTATGGCGCTACTCGCTAAGTTTTGCGTTACTTGTGCGCGTTCTTCAGGAAAACTAAAATCAGCAGCTGGACGCTGTCCCCTAAGTGTTATTTTGAGAGTCAATTGACTAGGAGTGTTCCAAAGTCGCAGTTGGCCTTCGTTGATCTCAAGAGATAAAGCAGAACTACTGGCATCTTGACCATTATAGCCGGCAAGTTCGCTTGCTGTTTCAAGGCAAGCCGCCGGGGTAGAGATAGAGTTCATTCCCATGGCTAAAGCATTAAAATTAGCTGCGATCGTTGAGTTTAAAGCTGCGGGGATCATGATGTCTCCTAAAATTTTTTAAAATTTGTTAAGTGCCCACTTGTCGCGGCAATAAAATCAAAGTTGTGTTGCTTAAGGGGATTCCCGTATTCAGATGAACACGGCTTTGAGGTGAGGCACAATCAAGTTCGCTGCTTTTATCAGAGTGTCCGGGCCACGGTCAGCACGTCTACTCGTAGAGCACCTGCCTGTTTCAAAATTTTAGCACAGGCCGAGGCGGTGGCTCCCGTGGTCAAAACATCATCGATGAGCAAGCACGTTTCGCCGTGAAACGAATGGGTAGCTTTAAAAGTTTCCTGTAAATTTTTCCGTCGTTGTTCCTGACTAAGTTTATGTTGGTTTGCAGTAAAAAGCTGTTTTTTTAAGCCATGGCGATTGCAGGACATGTTTGTTCCGTGAGTGAGTTGTTGTGCTAATAACAATGATTGATTGAAGCCACGTTGGCCTAAAGTTTTGCGGTGTAAAGGAACTGGGATAATGGCATCATAATGCGTTGCAATCAAGGGTTGGCACAGACGTCCGAGTCCTCGTGCCAATGAGATATTCTTTTCAAATTTTAATTTTTTACAGAGCCCTGCCAATAAACCATCATAACTTCCCACGCTATAGAGCTGATCAAAATGATAGTGCTGTTGCAAGCAATGATGGCACGTGCGGATAAGGCCGCTGGGGCTTTCAAAGGGTTGTAAGCAGCGCCGGCAATGTGGTTCTGGAATTTTTTTGATTAGATTGTGGCAGGTGGAGCAGAGTATTTCTTTAGTGTTAATAGAGCGGTGACATTGCATACAGCGAGGTGGAAATAGGAGTGTGATCATGAGGCGTCAGGGCGCACAATAGTTACTTTTGAAGGGGGCTTAAACTCAAAGAGTTTTTTGGCGAGTTTATGATTGAGCTCTAAATCTGAAAAAGTATAGCGACTTTTACTCCCTTGCTTTGGCCATAGGGTCGCGAATTTTACTTTGTAAGAGCTTGCATCCAGCGAGAGGATTAATTCTTTCAAGCGAGAGCGTTTGTCTTTGGGTTCCAGTGTGAGGGTGCAGGTGTCCCCAGATTTTTCGGTGTTGATAATCTTAAAGGTATCCCGCAAGCGACCTAAGCCATTCAAAAAGGCCAAAGCTTCTCGCCCAATTTGTTCGGCAGCACGTGCATAGATTTCAACTTCTTTATGTTCTGGGCTATAGATCCATAACGTTTTCCCGTCAAAAATATAGTCTTGCTTGGCGGGTTTTTGATATTCAATGCGGAATTGATTGCTGCCAAAATAAAGCACGCCTGAACGTTTTTGTTCGCGTTCTAATAAGGGGATATAGGTGTGTTGAGTAAACTTGGCTTTAAGCCCGCTCATTTCTTGATAGGTTTTCTCAATCTGTTGGATGAGAGTTTCATCAAGCGCTTTGGCTTGCACGATGGGGCTCAGCCCAAGTATCCAGAGGCTGAGAACAGCACATAAAAGGCGCATGATTAATTTCCTTCGGCTAGGTTCTGTACGAGGACTTGGCGCGGCTTACTGCCATCAGCAGGTCCTACGACGCCTTCACTTTCCATCCGTTCAATGAGGCGAGCGGCTCGATTATAGCCGATTCTTAAGTGACGTTGCACCATCGAAATTGAGGCTTGTCCGGCCTGGGCGACCAGACTGACTGCGCGGTCGTATAATTCATCGTCTTCACCCTCGTTGCCGCCCGGACCCTCGCCACTATTTTCAGGTGGGGCCTGGAGGATTTCTTCACGATAGGAAGGGCTGCCTTGTTGTCTCAGGTGATCCGCAATACGATGAATTTCTTGATCATTGATGAAGGCGCCATGCACCCGCACCATGCCAGAGTTGCTGGGGGGCATAAAGAGCATATCACCTGCGCCTAAGAGGCGTTCGGCGCCAATGTGATCCAGAATGGTTCGTGAATCATGACGTGAGGATACTTTAAATGAAATACGGGTGGGGAAGTTGGCTTTGATGACACCTGTAATAACGTCCACCGAAGGTCTTTGTGTGGCCAATACCAGATGAATACCACAGGCTCGGGCTTTTTGCGCGAGCCGCATGATGCTTTCTTCTAGCTCTTTGGGACTAATCATCATGAGGTCAGCCAGCTCGTCGATAATGATCACGATCTGCGGCATATAGCCTTCATGTTGCAAATCCTCGCGTCCCGCCTTGACCGTTTTTTCAGTATTGAGTTTGCCGGCTTCAGCGAGCTCATTGTAAGACGCAATATTACGAATACCGGCATCTGCCATCAGGTGATAGCGACGATCCATTTCGCGAACAGCCCAGCGCAAGGCTTGAGTGGCTTTTTTAGGGTCCGTCACTACGGGGACTAACAGATGTGGGATGTCGGCGTACACGGACAACTCTAACATCTTAGGGTCTACCAAGATGAGTTTCACTTCGTCAGGACTCGCCTTATAAAGAATCGAACAGATCATGGTGTTGATCGAAACAGATTTACCGGAACCGGTTGAGCCAGCGACTAAGAGGTGGGGCATTTTGGCTAAGTCAGAAACCATCGGCGTGCCTTCGCTGTCTTTCCCTAAGGCAAAAGTCAGTTTTGATTCAGAGCGCAAAAATTTGGGGTGACTCATGATGTCACGCATCCAGACGGTTTCACGTTCTGAATTGGGAATTTCAATGCCAATCGCCGCTTTGCCAGGGAGGTGAGGGACAATACGCACACTTTTCCCCCCCATGCTGACAGACAGGTCATCGGCTAAATTGACGATTTTATTTACCTTAACCCCTGGGGCCGGCTCATATTCATACATGGTGATGACCGGACCGGGGTGAATGGCCACCACTTGGCCTTCAACGCCAAAGTCTTTGAGTTTATTTTCAAGCAGGTTGGCATTGGCTTTTAAGGTTTTTTCATCAATTTGCTTGGGTTGGTCTGAGTCTCCAGAGTCTAAGTAAGAGAGTTGAGGGAATTCAAAATCACCGCCAACCGTGACCATCTTTAATTGGCCTGAGTTTTTCTTATTATTGCTCAAGTCTTTGCGCGCATGCACAGCTACTTGTGAATCATCGGTGACAGGCGCCTTAGTTTTAGGAGTACTGTTTTTTAAGCGCGTGACAGTCGCCAGAGCTTTCTTTGCTGGGTTGACTTTGGTGGCAGCGGTATTTTTTTCTGCAGTCGCTTCGGGCTTATTATGAGCGATTTTAATAGCCTTCTCTTGGGCTTTCTTAGCTTTACGGGCTTCACGCGCGGCTAAGGAGGCCTCGCGCTGTTTCTGCCAAGAAATCTTAAAACGTGCCCAAGCCAGACGGCTAGATGTACCCATTTTCTGGATGAGATTACTCGTGAAGGTGGTGAGGGCTTTTAATACCTGAGCTAATGAAATTTGAGTCAGCCAGAGCAAGGTCAAAATCACGCCAACCGTAGCAAAGAGATAAGTGCCAAAGAGTCCTAAATATTGAATAGAAATTTTAGTGAGCGACCAACCAATCAACCCACCCGCAGGCAAGGGGTGATTTTTAATGGTGATGTCTCCCCAAATTAATTGGCAGAAAATAGCGCCGAGGAAAGTAAAGACCAGAATAGCAAAGACCTGTGACCAGGCGGCTTTGACGGGCCGTAAGGCAAAAAAAGTAAATGAAATAATAATGAGTAGTGAGGGTAATAAATACGAACCAATGCCCAACAGCATATAAAAGAAGTCGGCTAAATAGGAACCGATCGTGCCGCCCAGATTCTGGATGCCTTGTCCCGTGCCGACGGAACTTAAGGACGGATCCAAAGGGTGGTAGGAATACAGGCACAAACCGATAAAGGAACCAATGGCGAGAAACAAAATGCCGAGAATTTCTTTGGTATGATCGGTACGCCGCTGTGGACTTTTGGCGCTCATAGTCTACGTTTCCTATAAACAATGAATGACCTAGAAGCAAGCTCCGCCTTTCATTGACAGCCTGAAGTGACTTTGTTACTCGGTGCCCTCAAGACTTATTGAAATCATTAGGGGAACCCCCGGAGGCAAAGATGAAACTTTTCCACAAGCTAACTTTATCCGTCAGTTTATTGGCCGCGACAACAGTCATGGCACCAAATACGTCAGATGCTAACTATTATCTTAATACACGGCAGGGCAAAGTTGATGTCAGTGTGGGTGCGGGTTTAACTTTTGATTCTCCGATTCACTTTGCTTTAGAATTAGCTGGTGAGTACTTTCTGACTAATAATATTGGCTTAGGTGTGGCTTTCGACACTTGGATCCGCTCACCCCATGTGTTTATTTTCCGTCCTTTTGTCAGATATCACTTTGATTTGAGCCGTTTCCCAAAATGGGTGCCTTATGCGGGTCTGGGGATTGGCGGCGGCGGCGCGAGTCGTGGTGGCGGTTTTATGGCGGTGGCGGTGCCTAATGTGGGGGTAAAATATGCCCTAACCAACCGGATTCATCTGGGAACCGACATGAATCTCTACATTTTGACAGATTTCAATAGTAGTAATGTTGATTTTCAGTGGTTGGTGGCTAACGTCAGTTTCCGCTTTTAATAAACGGGACATCATCGCGAGCTAGGGGCGTATGGCATACGCCCCTACGTTAAATTTATTTTGATACGGCTGAAAGGGCGGAACTGACTTGGTTCCGCCCTTTTGTTTTGCTGTCATATAAGGCTCGGTCTGCAGCGGCTACGAGGGACTCGGCACTCGTGATATCAGGACCAATGGAGGCGACTCCAAAGCTAGCGGTCATGACTTGATCCAGCCCTTCAAATTCTAAGTTAGATTGAGCCACCCGCATGCGCAGCCGTTCAGACAGGTTTAAAGCTTGTTGGTGATTGGTTTCAGGGAGGATGACGGCAAACTCATCGCCCCCAAAGCGCGCCACCACATCCACGCGCCGGACCCCAATTTTAAGAGCCTTGGCGACCTGACTGAGCACCATATCACCAGCTAAATGGCCAAACTGGTCATTCACATGCTTGAAAGAATCCAAATCGAGTAACACCAGCGAGAGTGGGTGCCGATAACGCTGAGCCCGTTGAAATTCTTCATCTAGGCGTTCTTGAAAATAGCGGCGATTATAGGTGGCTGTTAGACTGTCTTGGGTGGCAAGGGCCTCTAAGCGTTGCTGGGCCCGTTCGGCTTCTTCTTTGAGATGTTGGCGTTCAATAACGGTTTCTAAAATATGCGCGATGGACTCTGATTTTACCTCGTTTTTGGTAAGGTAGTCATAGGCGCCTTGTTTGATCACCTCAGCGGCAAGTTTTTCATTGCCGCGGCCAGTGAGGATCAACACAGGGGTCCCA
>JAJFLM010000235.1 GCA_021772655.1 Deltaproteobacteria bacterium | reverse complement strand
AGCGCTCATTAAAATCGATGTCTAAGCTGGTGACCTTCCAATTGGGTTTGCGTAACGAAATAATGGCATCGTAAATCAACCAGAGAGCTAAGCCTAAGAGGATACTTCCAACGCTAAATAGTAGAATGTTCTCACTCTGTAAAAACGTGTGCAGCTGCCGTGTCATGGCAATAATGGTTGAGGCGAGCATGAATAGCATGGGTACTAAGGTCACCCAATAAATCCGTCCCCGTTGTTTCAGATAAAGTGTCACGACCAAGAGTGCCAGGCTGGCGAGTAGTTGGTTTGTGGTTCCGAATAGTTGCCAGAGGGTTAGCCCTGCTGAGCGGCCATCAATTTTATAAAAGGCAAAGAAGGCAATGGCGATGACGGCCAAGCCAGAGCTTAAGTAGCGGTTAAGTGCCTTTTTAAACCCAACAGTTTCTGCGATTTCCTCAATGTTATAGCGTAATAAACGTGTTGCCGAGTCTAAGGTAGTTAATGCAAAACTCACGACGACAACGGCCACAAAAGAGGACGCAATCTTTATGGGAATGCCGAGGCTACTGATAAAGCGCGCGGACCCCTCAATAAAGGCACTAATTGTATTGCCCAAACCTTGCACGCTTTTCCAATCGACATAGTGTGCATGCCAATGTTCTTCAGAAATGAAGCCGGCCGTACAGGCTAGCACGGCCATTAACCCTAAGAGTGATTCTCCAATCATCCCGCCATAACCAATAAAGCGTGCATCGGGTTCGGTATTAATTTGTTTAGCGGTGGTGCCCGAGCTGACCAGTGAATGAAAGCCACTCGCAGCGCCGCAGGCAATGATAATAAACACAAATGGGAAGAGAGGTGGGGCGCCTGCGGGATGTGCGTTGATTGCAGGTGAAGCAAACTCGGGTTGTAAAATAAAGAAGCCCAAATACATCGCAGCAAGACCCAGGTAGAGTAATAATGAATTTATAAAGTCACGGCTTTGTAATAAGGCCCAAACCGGTAACACGCTGGCGGTAAAGGCATAGGCTAATAAAATCCAAGACCACTGTGGTGTTTGTGGCCAGGACTCTGCAGTTAAGCCGAAAGTCGGCCATTCCAGGCCGGCCCAAATTCCTAAGAGTGACAATGCAAAGGCTACCCAAGTCGAACGCCACAGTGGAAAACTTTTTTTATATAAGAGAAAGCCAAGGCCGACCGCTAGCACCATGATCAATGATGAAGGGAGGACGGCTTGTGGGTAGAACTGAGTTGTGAAAAGGGTGGAGATCACAAAAACAAAGACACCCATAGCCAGGGAGATACCAAAAAATATTAAGAGGAGGAATAAGGTCTTGGCACGTTTGCCAATAATACTTTCGGTAACTTTGCCAATGCTCATGCCTTTGGCGCGCATCGAGACCACTAAAGCGCCGAAGTCATGAACGCAGCCGACTAAGAGGGCGCCGAGTACCACCCACAGCATGGCCGGAAACCAGCCCCAAATTACGGCAACGGCGGGCCCTAGCATAGGGGCCAGACCAGTAATCGATGCGTAATGATGCCCAAATAATACGGGTTTGCGGGCGGGCACGTAATCAATCCCGTCATTCAGAGTATGGGCGGGAGTAGGGGCATCGGGACGGAGCCCAAAAACTTTTTGAGCTAGAAAGCGTGAGTAAATCAAATAACCTAAAGCGTAAGCCACCAAGCAGCCAATAGTTGCAAGTATTGCAGTCATAAGGTCTTAAAAAATAGAAAAAGCTAGTGAAAGTAAAGGAGTTACTCGAGGTCTCAGAGATTATTGTAGGGGCGTATTGCAATACGCCCCTACGGGTTATGAAATATGCTCAACCTTTTCACGCAGGTCTTCCACACACTCTTCAATGACAGCAAAATCATCGGCTTGCGGAAAATGCTCCATGTATTTTTCCAGGTCAGCAAGCGCTGGCCGAAAACATTCTAGATGCATATAAATAAGTCCGCGTTCTTTAAGTTCTGCAATACCTTCAGGTGAAAACATCAGAATATAGTTGAGTACTTGCAGAACAGTTTCAAATTCTTTGTGCAGCATGTGCGCCATTTTAAGATTGCTGAGCATACGTAATAATATGTCTAGATGCGACGCGCTGGCTAAGAATTCAGGGCGAAACATGACTTCACCTTTGTACTGATCTTTGATGCGTTTTCTACAGTCTTTCTCTGATAATAGTTTCCCTTTAGAAAAGGCATCGACATAAAAAGCCCCATCTTCGTATTCATACCGGACTAAAAAATGTCCTGGAAAAGCAGCCCCTGAAACCGGAAGTCTTAAGCGTTGGCCGACGGAAATATATAAGGCAGCTAAAGTGATGGGAATACCCGAACGTCGGTCTAACACATCATTAAAATAACTATTCGCCGGATTATAATAGTCGCGGGTATTTCCGCGAAAACCTTCTTTTTCAAATAGGTAATGACTCAAGGCTGAGGCAATGGCTGGAGCGCCTGCAACACCTTTAATGTATTTACTGCCTTGATGGGCATAGTGATCTAATAGCTCTTGATAATGTTTGATATTGAGGTCAGGGTACTGAACTTGAGCCAGGAGCAATGAAATGGTCTCTAAGGAAATATCCTCAAGATTACAATGAGATAGCTCTGTGAGGGTTTGCGGCGCCATGATGATTAGTCGTATTATAGCGCAGCTAAGAATGAAGGGGAAGTTAGGCGGAAGCCATTAGAGCAAGTAGTTCGGGGAATCCATCCAGTACTTTTGTGGCCTGATCAGTGGGGCTCTGGGTCATAAAACTCGTAAGCCACATGACAATTTTATCACGGTTGCCTAACTCGTAGTGTGCGGACGCCATATAGACAAATACTTCTACGATGTCTTCTGCAATACCTTGTTCAATCGCCATTTCAAAGTCTTTAATAGCGTTCTCATATTGTTGCAATTTATAGTAAGCAATTCCGCGGTTATAGGATAAGGCGCCATCAACCAATCCATATTCATTCGCATCATTGTAGGCGGAAAC
>JAJFLM010000234.1 GCA_021772655.1 Deltaproteobacteria bacterium | reverse complement strand
CTGGAGCACAAGAAGCTGCCCACCTTAACCGAGCTTCGATATCTGCTGGCTGATGATGACAAAGAGCAGGCATCAAGCCGGCTGGCAAAACGGGTCCTGGAAGGGCTGCTTTTGGAGGCAGCCAAGAGGGATGAAAAAGGGTCTTTTGGGAGAGAATCATGGTCACCCTTCGAGGGCCCTGAAGACTATGAGCCACAAGGGGAAGAAGAGGGTCGAGAAAAGATAGGATCGACCAAACCGCACACTGTCTTAAATATTAATATTAAGGAGAGAGTGTGGTTGCCCCCCACCCTATCTTCTGATGAGGTCCCGAACGGCCCTGTGAGAGAAGAGGAAGAGGCCATTTCAGAAGTGACCATGGGTACCATTCTGGAAAGCTCCTCAAGTGGGGCGCCTGGTTCCTTGCCCCTACCCCTTATCCCTCCTCCCCCTATAGGGAGAGGGGAGGAAGAAAAAGAAAAAAGCGTTGTCTTCCGTTCTTTGGCTTTCTCAGTGTGGAAGGAAAGGAAGGAATTGAACCGAAAGAGAAGAAGGTCCGCTTCTTTCTCTTCTTTCCCCCTCCCCTATAGGAAGGGGGGAAATGTAGAAGTGTTGGCTTCACAGCCCCTTTCTGAGAGCCAATTGTATCGGTTGGTGAATGGCTCTTGGGTCAGAGTCCGAAGCCGTTCTTTGAGAAGAGTTGGGGAGCCCTCTCGAAGTGGCCAGGCTGGTAGAGAACCACCTGGTTGAGCTGTGGTTGTCTTGGGTTGGACGTTTGAATGGAGTGTGAGAGATGCCGAGAAGCGATGAAGAGTTGGCGGCTTTGCTGGAGAAGGAAGGCATCGTTGCATTGGACAAAGACATTCGAGGCCTTCGGCGCTCAGAGATCAAAAGGCATTTTGGCAGCTCGACGAGCAACCGCATTATTCTTTCGAAGCTGATCAAGAGCGTGATTTGGCAAGTCTACACTCGTATCAAAGATGGGACAGAAACCCCGATCACTGGGAATCTACGGACCTTTTGGTATCGCTTCTTGAAGCCAGCGCTGGCCAAGGTGCCCAAGAAGTATTTGGGCAAATCAGATCCCTACGACCAGATGAGTGAGCTCTTCGTGGAACTGGTGATGGAGCTCAAACTCTTTTCGTACAAGGACTTCGATTTCACCGATGAGAACTGGGAGAATCGAAGGATAGGGACAGAGCAACCAGAGGTCCTGGTATTCGCGGAGAAGCGAGGTTGGATTCGGATTCTCCGACGTTTTCATGATGACTACGGTGTCTCAGTTCTGGCACTCGGAGGTTTCCCTTCGGCTTTGACATCGAGCTACACAGCCTATGATTTGGGTAAGGTGTTGAAGGACGACCAGGCGGTCAGATTGATCGGCCTGGTGGATTACGATCCATCAGGTGCTTTGATTGCTTCGTCGTTTCGGAGGCAACTGGAGCAGTCGGGATTGAAGGTGGAGGAAATGGTAACGCTGATCGAGCCGCGTCACTATTCTCCCGATGAGTTAGAGCTTTACCGCTATCGTTTGCCAAAGACTCAAAAGGCAAAAACAGACGCCTGGCTTGAAGAGACAGGCGGTGTGAATGGTGAGCGCTACGGTTTAGAGAGTGAGTCGATGCCCATCTTACGGCTGCAAGAGCTGGTAAAAAAAGCGGTTTTGAAGGAAGATCTTTGAGACATCATGTTGGCTATGGCTTTTTTGAGTGAGAAGATTTCGTGGGAAAGAAAAAGAAGCAGAAAATTCTGAAGAAAAAGAGGCAAAAACCTAAAAACAATAAGAAGATTAAGTCATTGAGCAGCTGGAAACCCACTCCGCTGGAAAAAAAGTCGGATGAGGAATTAATGAGCTTGCTCAAAGAAGAGTGGCTTAAAAATCCTCAACAAGAGTTATTTATGGAGTTGATGAAAGAAAAGCCCGATTATGAGTACGCATTTGAACTGGTGGCTCGTCGTAAAGAATACTTGAAAGTGCAAAGGTCGCGACATGAGGAGTCAGTGAGTTGGCATCGGGATCTACTTGGTCCAGCATTATGTATAGATGTGGAACCCTTAGTGTTGCAGGGTTCGTTCAAAAGAAAGCTGAAAGAGTCGTCTGAAAACGCAACACCTGTCTGAGGATACAACTGTGGCCCTGGTTTGGCAACCATATCAAGTCCTTTTAACAGAGCGAATACATCGAGGACTACGGCTTCAACGACCACATCGATGGCCAGACCATCCCAGCTTCCCGACTCGCAGCCTTCAACACACCCACAAATCCGCCTTCAAGTCCCGATACGTCGAGTGCAAGCCATTCCCATGGGCTCTTTCCTGCTCGCTTCGCATCAGAACTGAAATGCGTCGTGTTGTGATGAAGTTGCATCAACAAAAGCTGTCGTTCTGTCACCTGTCGCTTCGCATCTGTAAAGCCCCGCAATCTCCGATTCAATGCTTCTACTCGACTCGACGTTCTCACCTGGTTGCCCACCAGCAACTTGAACTTCTCTTCGATGGCACTAGCATTTTGAACCCTGGACTGTGCGTCTCTCAATCGCTCACAACATTCCAGAAACAAACTCTGCTCTTCTCTGTAAGCCCTGCTTTCACCGTGCTTTTTGTACACATCTGCTAGCATTTCCTCACTGATATGGACCGCTGCCAGGGCGTCAATTAAGTCAAAGCCTTCAAAGTCGTCATACTCCCTGATCAGCTCGACCTCTTGGCTCAATCGATCCCATTGTCGGAGATGAGCCAGATACTGATGAACTCTCAACTCCAACCCGCTCAGCGAAGGACATTTGAGCCCCAGCCTGTCGAGCTGATAGCCGAATTCTCTACACCAATCGAGCAATTCTTGCTGTGCGGGTTCAAAACGTCGGACAGTCCGACGATATGGGTCCAGGGAGTGAGTCAAATTTGCCAAAGTCCCAAAGCAGGATTCGAGTTCTTCAGCCCGCTGCCATCGGAGTTCATCTTCATCTTGAAGGGATTGTTTATAAATGTTGTCAAGTTGAGGGCGCAGTTCACGCCCGATCTCTCGAAGTCGATGCCAAACACAAAGTTGGCTAGTTTTTCCGAGTAGACGGACAAGAGCATTACCTTGCATGCTGCAGTCATGGACCATCAAAGGAGGAAGTTCGACATCAAGAAAATCAAAACCAAACTTCCAAGTGGAAGTCTTGCAGTCACCGAGCTGATGGAGCATGACAAGAGACATGGAGTATGGTTCAAGTGCCGCGAGAATGGGGCTTTGGGCGTGAAAGAGTTCATCGAATTCGATAGCATCAAGAGGAAAGTGGTATTGGACTCTATTCAGGATCTGATCGGCAAGGCGAGAACCTTGTTTTATGATGTTGCAGATAGTTCCGTCAGAAGGTGGTTTTGGAAGTTGAAAGGCAGTTTTGAGAATGGATTGAATATCAGAAGCAGAGTTGTGTCGGGCAGCCATTTCAAGAGTGGTGAGGGCAAGCTTTTCAGGTGTGACTTGAACCCAAAACCCAGTCGTATAGGGGAGAATCTCTTGCTGAAGAGCAGAAACTTGCTCTTGGAGAGCGTCGTTTTGTGCGCGAAGGCTGGAGATGAGGGCTTCGGCTTGATGAAGTCGTTCGAGTTTTGTTTGAAGAGATGTAGCTCGACGATAGATGGTAGAACGATCAACGCGACGCAAGCGAGCGAGGTCTGTAGGAGAGCTATCAAAGCGGTGGTGCGGGGACAAAAAGACAGCAGCGGCAGATTCAAGTTGATTGCACAGTCGGGTTTGGGTAAGTTGGGATATCGCACTCATTTCTACTTCTCCTTATAAATGTTTTAAATTCACAAGGATGGTGCCTCAAAGCACCAGAAGTCAGCAATGTGTTGCGTTTTCTTTCCCCCTTAAATCTTCAGCTATGAACGAACCCGTGTTGCAACTCGTGAAAATGACCGAAGGCAAAGATGGTTCGGATGAGAATACGACTTCCTTCTTGGGTTGCCATAAAGAGAAGGTGAGAGAAATAGGCTTAGAGCTCCACAATCTAGGCGGTATAGAAGCGATGAGATTGGCTTATCACACCGTCTACTTGGAGCATCCTACTTGGGCTACAGAGTTGGATTATGCGTTTAATGGTGTCGGTGACTGGGTGAGATAAGGCCATTTTCAAGGCCGAGTAGGGCTCTGGTTGAGGCTTCAACTTTCGAGTGTTTTTAAGGCATAATTTGAAGCCTATAACTATTTGATATAGTTATATATTTAGTCGTTTAGAGGCGTTTAATTGATCACGTCGGATTAAAGCTAGATTTCTAGCTATCTTGGGGCTTTTGGTGTCTTCCATGGTTCAGTGGTGCGCTATGGGTAAGATTCATGGTGCTGATTTGAAAGATTTACTCTTGCGTCAATGAGAGGCTATTTTTAGAGTTTAAGGAGTCGGGGTTGAGGGAGAACGCTCTTCTTGTCGTTTTTAGATTTTTTTTTAGGGGGTTGAGAGAGAAAATGACTTCTGTTAGACTCAAGTTTGGACTCAAAAAGAAGCATTGCTGGTCATATTGCTTGAGCCTATTTCGGCTCTAATTCTTACGATGAATGTGAACGAAACCCAAGCCTCAAAGCAAGATCAAGGAGTTTACAATTATGTCGATTGACTATGAGGGGACAAGAGTCCTCGATGCTTTCTCCAGTGGAAGTGTGACGGAACATTATTACAGCTATGAAAACTTTGATAATGGAACGGGAATAGGGATTTTATTCAAATATCCAGCCTTTGTTTCCCAAGTGGTGGCATCATGGGACACTTCAACGAATATGGTTCTTTCGGTGCAGCTTCCATCAGGGGCGGAATATACGGTGAAAGACTATCAGTAGACCGCAATATGCGGTAAATAGGGGTTGAAATTTGGGCCAATACGCCTACCTTATTGAAATACCTATCAAAAACGTATTTCAAAGGAATCAGCGCATGGCACAAAACACATTCTATCACGTTGAAACGAAAGCAAAAAGGCTCACCTCTGAGGAGGTCACTGATTTGGCGATTGACTCACTTCAAAACCACTTTCAACTCGACCTCGGCGGCAGCCTTTACCGACCTGAGCATATCTGGTCCGTCGTTCTGGCCGCTGCCACCGAAGGAATCGCTATGGAAGGAGCCTGTGCCTTGTTTCGTGATGTGCCCAGTCCCAACACCGTTCGCAACCGACTCAAGGAACTCTTTGGTGATGAGCAAGAGCTTGAGTCCTTTGAGGAATCGATGAATCAAATGTTGCTGTCTCAGCTCCCTCCGGTGGCTTTGATAGGCCGTCCTCTTTGCGCTGCTGATGTCACACAACGCCCATATCACGGGGAATATGATGAGGAAGATGAGCTTTATGTCAGAAGGAGCAAAGCTAAGTCGGGAACCAGCCATTTCTACGAATACGCGAGCCTTTACATCACCACGAGACACAAGAGGTATACGGTCGCTATCACTCTACTCAGACGCTCTGACCTGGCCCTTGATGGACTCAAAAGGCTGATGAAACGGGCCGAACAGATAGGTTTGACCCCAGATAGGCTGCTTTTGGACCGAGAATACGACAATAACAGCGTCATTCGATGGCTCAAAAAGCGTAGACATGAGAGCATTATGCCTCTGAAAATCCAAGGGAAAACAGGCGGCACCAGGACATTGCTGGAGACCAGGAAGAGCTACAAGACCAGGTATACTCGAAACAGCGAAAAGTACGGTCGTGAGAGGTTTCCAGTGTGGGTGGTGTGTCGGTACCAGAACGGAAAATACGGTGAGCACGGGATGGTGAAGTTTGCGTATGTGGTCATTGGCCAGGTCAAGATGAGCTTCAAGAGCCTCTATGAAGAATATCGAAAAAGGTTCGGTATTGAGTGCAGTTACAGGATGGCTGGGGAAGTCTGGGCGAAAACGACATCGAAAAACGTATTGATGCGAATGTTCTTGACAAGTCTGGGGTTTATGCTTCTGAACCTTCACAGCAAGGTGAAGTGGGAGAAGCTGTATTTCGAGGGAAAGCCCGGACGAAGGCAAATCCTGCATGGCCTGCTACCCTTGCACAAGTTTCGGATTTGGATTTTTGACGTTTTGAAGCAACGTCGCGGATTTGCCGACCAAATCGTTATCCTCTTGTCATCGGACTTTGCGGTCTACTGAGTCTCCTTGCCGTGCTGTTTCCCGCTTTGGTAGTAGAGGACCAGATAAACCTGTCCGTTTTCGTGATATGTGGTGAACTTACCGGACTGTTTCCCGTTTTGATAGTAGCCGACCTGAAGAATAATTCCATTTTTGAAGTATTTAGTAAATTTGCCGTGTTCTTTCCCATTTTGATAATAAGACTTCTCTTTGACTTTGTTGTTGGAACGGTGCCACTTCATATAAAGGCCATGTATTTTTCCTCTTCTTTCACACCATTGTGCGAATCCCTT
>JAJFLM010000233.1 GCA_021772655.1 Deltaproteobacteria bacterium | reverse complement strand
ATCGATTTTAATGAGCGCTAAGAGCTATTTCTTACCAGGAACAGCGTAGTTCTCAACGCAGTGATCCATTCTATCACGAACAGTCATCGAACAAGAACGCAGCGATTTGATTGCTTTGGTACGACAATGAATCATTTCATTCGTCGGCAATGTCCGCTGCCCACATTCAAGAAACTTTGCCATATAAGTATGATGACAAGCGACAAGTTTAGGGCCATACAATTCATGACAGTCTTCTTCTGTCATCGCAATACGCGGCAACTCTCCCATATCAGGCTTACCTCCACCTGTCACAACAGGGGCATCTCCAATCTGAGCTGCTAGTTGCGGTGCAAAGCCAAACATAAAAACAAACAAGAACGAATAGATTAAATAAGATAGTTTCAAGGCCGGTCCTCCTGAGGCTTTAATATTAGCAAAGCCCGTGCCAATCGACTAGCATTCAATACATTCTCTAACTGAATAATTTTGCATAGCTTATTTAACTGCGGTGCCTAGAGGTAGCTTATCATATTAATAATATTCTCAGAATGAGATTGGGAGTGAGCGGCCCTCCATTGAGAGCCGCTAGCACTATTTATTTATTTCCAGTAACAGGAGTGAATAAACGGATCATACCGGAAATATTAAACGCCGCCTTTGGGCTGACGCATGTATAACCGTTGCCGGTATCAATCGAATAATTATCGCGACACTTGATTTGGTGAACACCGGGCTGACTCGTATCTTGGGCAACACCGCACTCCATATCGCCGCGGCTTTGATCTGCCCGCGTAAAGGTTGATTCCCCACATACATAGTCCCCCGGTCTGACCGTCATTGGATTACTCATAACTCTACCTTCCCTTAGCATGGATTCATCTCATGAGACCGAAGCCTCGCATCATGCCTAGGTATTGCAATGACGATGCCAAATTGTAGCAACAGAAGAACTTCCTTAAATTACTAATAAAAACATATATTTGAATACTAGTTAAATAATTAACTAGCTGTTTTAACTTAAATAAATGGTGACTATAGACATCTATTTTAATAAATATTCATCAATTTGAATACAAATGAATGCGCAAGTCGGCTCAGGATGAGGCCCATAAAATCATAATTTTAAGGTAGTTCTGTACTACCCATCAAATAGCGATCCACTTCACGAGCCGCACCACGGCCTTCATTGATGGCCCAGACAACTAAGCTTTGTCCACGGCGCATATCGCCGGCAGCAAATACTTTATCGACACTGGTTTGATATTTTTCAAACTCCGCTTTGGCATTGGAACGCGGGTCACGCTCCACTTTGATTTCGTCAAGCATGGTATCTTCTGGGCCCAGGAAACCCAGCGCTAAGAAAACTAATTGAACTGGCCAGATTTTTTCAGTGCCCGGAATTTCTTTCGGAAACATACGGCCCTCGTCATCTCTAGCCCATTCAATTTCGACAGTATGCAACTCTTTGAGATGCCCTTGTTCATCACCGACAAACTTTTTGGTCATAATTAAATAGGTCCGAGGATCTTCACCAAATTTGGCTTTGGCCTCTTCTTGCCCATAGTCCAACTTGTAAACCTTAGGCCATTGAGGCCATGGATTATCGGCAGCACGTTCTGCTGGCGGCATCGGCATAATTTCAAACTGCACGACACTCTTACATTTATGACGCATGGATGTGGCGACACAGTCAGTCCCGGTATCACCGCCACCAATCACAATGACGTCTTTGCCTTCGGCTGAAATATATTGACCATCTTTATGGTCACTATCCAACCAGCTTTTGGTGTTTTTGGTTAAGAACTCCATCGCAAAATGAACGCCCTTAAGATCGCGCCCTTCAATGGGTAGATCACGTGGCTTCGTCGCCCCGCCACAAAGGACTACGGAGTCAAAATCATCAACTAATTTTTGTGTTGGGATATCTTTACCGATTTCTGTACTCGTCACAAACGTAACCCCTTCTTCAATCATGAGATTGACCCGGCGTTCGACTTTCTTCTTATCAAGATGCGGATTAGGAATCCCATACATTAACAAACCACCGATGCGATCAGCACGTTCATAGACAGTGACCTCGTGACCTGCTTTATTCAATTGATCCGCACACGCTAGGCCTGAGGGACCTGAACCGACAACCGCCACTTTTTTACCGGTGCGCTTTTCGGGAGGCTGCGGTGTCATCCAACCTTCAGCCCAGGCTTTTTCAATAATACTGTTTTCGATGTTTTTAATAGTAACCGGTGGTTCATTAATGCCAAGCACACACGAACCTTCACAAGGAGCTGGACATACCATCCCTGTAAAGTCAGGGAAATTATTAGTCTTCAACAAACGATCTAGGGCTTGGTGCCACAAACCACGATAAACTAGGTCATTAAATTCAGGAATCAGGTTGTTAATCGGGCAACCAGCCGCCATGTTATTGATCAAATCACCGGTATGACAAAATGGAACGCCGCAATCCATGCAACGGGCCCCTTGCTCTTGCAGCTTTTCTTGCGCCTGATGCAGATGCAACTCGCCCCAGTCATTGATACGTTCTGCCGGAGAACGATCTCCTGGTAGTTCACGCTTAAATTCCATAAATCCGGTTGGCTTACCCATATTAGTTCCCTGCTACTCTTGCTTTATCTTGAATATTTGCTTCAAACGCGGCCATGGCAGCTTCATCACCACTCATGCCAGTCGCCTCAACTTGCTTTAAAGCTTCTAAGACGCGCTTGTAATCCTTTGGCATCACGCGGATGATTTTATTTTTATAATTGGTCCAATCGGCTAAAACTTTTTCAGCAACCGTGCTCCCTGTAAGCTCAACATGTTTTTTGAGCTGTGTTTGCAAGAAGCTTTCATCTTCGGCTTCCAGACTTTCTAAAGCGACCAACTCAACATTACACTCTTGCTCGAAGGTACCGCCTTCATCCAATACATAAGCCACACCACCTGACATCCCGGCTGCAAAGTTACGTCCGGCCTTACCCAAGACGACCACTTTACCACCTGTCATATATTCGCAACCGTGGTCGCCCACGCCTTCAACAACAGCCACAACACCACTGTTGCGCACACAAAAGCGTTCTCCAGCAATCCCGCGGATAAACGCTTCTCCTCCCGTCGCCCCATAAAAGGCCACGTTGCCTACTAAAATATTTTCTTCCGGCACATAGCTGGCTACTTTCGGCGGATACACGACAATACTCGCACCGGCCAAACCTTTACCGATGTAATCATTGGCATCACCTTCCAAAGTAAATGACATACCCTTAGGACAGAAGGCCCCTAAACTTTGTCCCGCCGATCCTTCAAACTTTAGCTGAATCGTATTATCGGGCAAACCTGCAGCACCGTACTTGCGGCTGATTTCACTACCCACAATCGTCCCGACGACGCGGTTAACATTATTAATGGGCAAAGTTGCCTGCACAGCTTCGCCGGATTCAATAGCGGGCTTACAAACATCTAATAATTTTGTGATATCCAAACAGCGGTCTAATCCGTGATCTTGCGCCATTGATTGTCTCACACCCACTGTATCCGGCACTTGAGGGCGTGCTAAGATTTTGTCAAAATCAATGGTCTTGGCTTTCCAATGATTGGTATCACGCGCAGCTAACCTATCCGTACGACCAATCATCTCATCAATACTTTTAAAACCAAGCTCCGCCATGATTTCGCGGGCTTGCTGAGCAATCATGTTCATGAAATTCACCACATAGGAGGGATCACCAGTAAACTTTTTGCGCAACTCAGGATTTTGCGTCGCCACACCAACGGGACAAGTATTCAAATGACACACCCTCATCATAATACATCCCAAAGTCACTAAGGGCGCGGTTGAAAAACCATATTCTTCAGCACCCAATAAAGCAGCAATCACAACATCGCGGCCGGTTTTTAACTGACCGTCCGTCTCCAACACCACACGACTCCGTAAATTATTCATGACTAAGGTTTGATGAGTTTCTGAAAGACCCAGCTCCCAGGGAATACCCGCGTGCTTAATACTGGTTTGCGCAGCCGCTCCGGTGCCCCCATCATAACCTGAAACCAAAATCACATCGGCGTGTGCCTTCGCCACACCGGCGGCTATTGTGCCTACACCTACTTCTGAAACCAGTTTCACGTTGATGCGGGCATAGCGGTTGGCATTCTTTAAATCATGAATCAGCTCGGCTAAATCCTCGATCGAGTAAATATCATGATGCGGGGGTGGTGAAATCAAGCCCACGCCGGGAGTAGAAAAACGAACCTTAGCAACCCAAGGGTATACTTTATGTCCGGGCAACTGACCCCCCTCACCCGGCTTGGCACCTTGAGCAATTTTAATTTGAATTTCTTCCGCATTCACCAAATAATGGCTGGTCACACCAAAACGACCTGAAGCTACTTGCTTGATTTTACTGCAGCGTGAATCGCCATTATCATCGGGAATAAAACGCGCTGGATCTTCACCGCCTTCACCAGTATTACTCTTACCACCCACACGATTCATCGCAATGGCTAAGCTCTCATGGGCTTCTTTACTGATTGAACCATAAGACATGGCACCGGTTTTAAAACGACGGGTAATCGCTTCAACAGATTCTACTTCTTCTACCGGAATCGCTTTGCCTGGCTTAAATTTTAATAAACCACGCAAGGTGCAAAAACGCTCTTCCTGCTCATCAATAAGCTGCGTGTATTTTCTAAAAGCTTCGTAGTCATTGGTACGACACGCCGTTTGTAAACCATGAATCACTTGAGGACTAAACAGATGACGTTCCCCATCACGACGCCATTTAAACTCACCGCCTGCAGGTAAAGCTTCATGCCCCTTATCACGATGGGTATAACCACGCAGGTGACGACGGCGGGTTTCTTCCACTACATGGTCTAAACCAATGCCGCCAATACGTGTCGGCGTCCAGGTAAAATACTTATTAACCAGCTCATCATTCAAACCCACGGCTTCAAAAATCTGTGCGCCGCGATAACTTTGAATGGTCGAGATACCAATTTTAGATAAAACTTTGACGATGCCCTTCATGGCGGCCTTGATGTAATTCTTCACCGCGACTTCATGAGTGACCCCTTTGAGAAGGTTCTGGCGGATCATGTCATCTAAGGTTTCAAAAGCTAGATAAGGGTTCACCGCACCTACACCATAACCTAATAAACAACAGAAGTGATGAACTTCGCGGGGCTCACCTGATTGCAAGACAATGTTGCAACCTGTACGCGTGCCTTCACGAATGAGATGGTGATGTAATCCCGCCACGGCTAACAAAGCGGGTATCGGCGCTTGCTCATGGGAGATATCCCGATCCGAAAGAATCAAAATATTGCAACCCGACGCAATAGCCTCGTCGGCTTTCACAAATAACTCTTGTAACGCACGCTCTAAAGCTTTCGCACCCCCCTCAGCTTCATAAAGAATCGGGAATGTTGCTGATTTAAAACCCAACTCATCTAAATGAGTCAAACGTGCCATCTCATCATTGGTCAACAGAGGCGATTGCAACTTAATCAAACGCGCACTTTCTGGCTGTGGATCTAATAAGTTGCGTTCAGAACCAATCGTGGTCTCAGTTGCAGTGACAATTTCTTCACGGATGGCATCAATCGGTGGGTTGGTCACCTGTGCGAATAATTGCTTAAAATAGTTATAGAGCAACTGTGGTTCGTCCGAGAGAATCGCGAGCGGCGAATCATTTCCCATGGAACCAATCGCCTCAACACCATCATTGGCCATTGGCGCCAACACCATGCTCATTTGTTCAAAAGTATAACCAAAGGCTAACTGACGCTGCAGGACGGTGTCATGATCCGGCGCTGGTGGTGCCGGGGGTGTCGGCAAATCATCTAACACGATTAAATTATCAGCCAACCATTGTTGATAATTTTCGGCCTCAGCCACTTGCCGTTTCAGTTCTTCATCTGCCACAATACGACCTGCGACGGTGTCGACCAAAAACATGCGGCCAGGTTCTAAGCGGCCTTTAAAAGCAACATTATCAGGCTCAACGTCTACCACACCTACTTCAGAGGCCATGATCACACGGTCATCTTTAGTGACATAATAACGTGAAGGGCGGAGACCGTTGCGATCTAAGACTGCGCCCACTTGTACACCATCCGTGAAAGTGATCGAAGCGGGGCCATCCCAAGGCTCCATCAAACAACTATGATATTCATAGAAGGCCTTTTTTTCAGGATCCATGGTCTTATGCTTGGACCAAGGTTCTGGAATCATCATCATGACGGCGTGAGGTAATGAACGTCCACCCAGAGTTAAAAACTCCAGACAGTTATCAAACATCGCCGAGTCACTCCCCTCTTGATTGATGATTGGAAGAATCTTTTGAATGTCGTCGCCAAATAAATCAGAGGCCAACATAGATTCACGGGCATGCATCCAATTGACGTTACCGCGTAAGGTATTGATTTCACCATTATGGGCCATATAGCGGTTCGGGTGCGCCCGATCCCAGCTCGGAAAGGTATTCGTACTAAAACGTGAGTGAACTAAAATAATAGCGGTCTGCAGATCAGGGTCATTGAGCTCTGGGTAGTACTTGGGAACCTGATCACAGGTCAGCATCCCTTTATAGACCATGGTACGGGCCGATAGGCTGGCAATGTAGAAATTATCGCTTTCGTGAATACCAAGCGCGAGCGTTTGATTGAGCACGCGCTTCCTGATGACAAAGAGCTTCCGTTCAAAGGCTAAGGCATCCTGCAAATCTGGACTACGGCCAATAAAAATCTGGCGGACAAACGGCTGACAAGATTTTGACCCTGTTCCTAGACTTGAATCATCGGTCGGCACTGTACGCCAACCTAATAAAGTTTGCCCTTCTTCGCGGATAATCCCTTCAAATATTACTTCACATTTTTCACGTAAAGCCTTGTCTTCTGGAAGAAAAATCATTCCGACGGCATATTCTCCTAAAGCCGGCAAAGTGATATTTTCTTGGGCGGTAACCTTCTGTAAAAACTTATGCGGCAGCTGAATCAGGATTCCAGCACCATCACCCGTAGTCGCTTCAGCACCCGTAGCTCCACGGTGTTCCATCCTTACGAGCACTTCTAAACCTTGCTGAAGAATGTCATGAGACGCCTGCCCTTTCATATGGGCGACAAAACCCGCACCACAGGAATCATGCTCAAACTGTGGGTCATAGAGCCCTTGGGCGGTGGGTCGTTTTGTTCTGGTGATAGGCGTCATGTTGTTTCCTTCTATGTCCTCTAGATAAAATCCCTTAATTTTTCTTAAGCAAAGTCAGTACGGCCTTCCTTGCCACAAGAGGCAAGGTCACGACGACGTAAAATGTCCCGTAAGAGGGTCCCGAAAAAAGACCCTAAGGCCAGTCTTACCAGCCGGAAAGGTGTATCATAAGACCCCAAAAATTCAAGTGCTTTCCCGTTTAGGCTTCATCTGCTAGGAGGCTAGCTTGGCGCTGTTTCCAGTTAAACCGGACCGCACCGAGGCCTGACAATATAATCAATATTGCCCCAAAAACCATATATTTATCAGGTATTTCTGACCAAAATATAATGCCATATATGAAGGCGAGAAAAATAGCGATGTAGGAAAATGGTGCCAATTTTGAAGCCTCTTCATAGCGATAAGCGGTGGTCATAAAGATCTGTCCGCCAGTCCCTAACAAGCCGGCTCCTACCAAAGCCAGCCACTGAGATGGGCTCGGCCAGACAAACTGCCAGACGGCCACTGGAAAAGCCAACACAGCCGTTATCGAAGCAAAATGGAAGGCGATGACCCAGGAATTATCCGTTTGGTGGAGGCGGCGCACAAAAACATAAGCCAGCCCTGAGAAAAAGGCTCCTAACAAGGCAATCAATCCATAGACATTTAGCATCTTTCCTTCAGGCTGCAGCACCAATACAACCCCAAACAAACCCAATAATAAATACATGAGCAGTTGGGGAGTGACATGCTCTCCTAGAAACCAAATACTTAACAATGCCACGAATAAGGGTGCCGTCTGTTGCAACACTGCCGCATCTGCCAGTGGCAAATAGGTTAATGAGTAGAAAATGCAGCTCATCGCAATAAAGCCCGCCAGACTGCGGGCCAAGAGATACTTGCGGTTGCTTCCCCAATAACCCACACCCTTCACGCGCATAACTCCGCCAATAATCAGCGAACTCATCGCGGCGCGAAAAAAAATCGTTTCATAAAGCGGTATTCCCTGCAGCGCAAACTTAAGGCAGGCGCCCATCGTTGCAAAGAAAATGGCGGCAACCATAATATAAACAATACCGCGGGTGCTGGGGTGGTTCATAGGCTTTAGAGATATTAGAAATTAAAGATCTCTCTATAAGCTGCTTCGAAGAATAAAACCAAGCTAAAGTTAATGCGCTAGCGCCCACCTATAATAGGAGAAATCACCACATCAACCCCAGCGCCAACAATTAAATCGGGACGCACATCATCTAGATTATTACTCCCCACCATCACACCAAATCTCATGTAAAAAAGTTGATAACTGATAAAGCTACGAAACCCTATATCTATACCTTTTTCTTGTAAATCATATGCAATGGGTAAGGCTAAAGTTACAAAGGGGCCCATACCTTCCTGCCCTAAAGAAAGCCCTGGCTGCACACCATGAGACTGATAAATATTTTTTTGGGATTCCCGCGCATTCCAAGCAAACATACCCGTATATTCAATCGAACCCAAAATTTGTAAACTATTGCGCGCTGTATATCCAAACTGTGGGCCAATACTCAGATTTAGAAAGCCGGCATTGTCACCAGATATACCTCCCCAGCGATACCCACCGACTAATTCAAAACGTGCTCCTGCATTAAGGCTAGTATATCTCGACAAATAACCATTACTTTGTTCCGAAGCTTTCTCAACACTATATAGAGCTTGTCCAATCAGAGCATCCACTCCAGGCTTAGCACTAGACTGCAAAGCTTGTAGCTTTCGCTTTAACCGATTGAGATCTTGTTTTGGCTGCCACTCTAAGTAATCAGAATGATGAATAATAAAATGCATCACTTCTACTTGCCTGGTTTTATCATCACTACTGAGAACTTCGACCATTTCATAGAGCAAAAAAGATTCCGGTTCTTCTGACGGCGCTAATTCTTCAGGTTCAGCAAATACCCCACCACCAAAAGTTTTCGTATAAGGAAAATCACTATTTTTAATTCCCAAAACCTCTTGTTGCTGTAAAGTCTCTGCAATCTTGTCGAGCGCTTTACTTATTTCATTGGCTAATTCAGGAAACTCACCCGCGGCTTCTTTTACCTTCAAGACAGAAAAACACCACCCTAACATAAAGGGTGCGTATCGAGATAAATCGGCTTCATTGACAATCTCAAGAAAGACCAGCATTTCTTGTTCAGAGACTTCACCTTTTTGCACATATGCGATAATCCCAGCAAAGCTCGCATGATCTTGCTCTGAAGCTTGATTCAGTGAAAAGTCGCCTTGCTGATCATGACGATCCACAGAAACCGGATTATTTTGACTTGGAAAATCAAGAACCCCCATTAACAAACCCTTTCAAAAAAAATACGATGAGAACTATTAAGCAATGCTATTAAAAGTAACATAGCTACAATGAGAAAACGTAAAACTACTCAACCCTATATGCTGTGATTTAATTCCAGAGGAGGAATGATCATCTGCAATGATTCTCTCATCGCCGCTTCAGGAGTTGGTTCGAACTTAACCAAACAGTAAACATAAACCGCCCCTGACAAAACTTCGGGGCTATTTAGATCAACCATACCTAATTCCGCCATGTAACTGATAGGACGCTGTTCACAATAGATATAATTGTAACCTTTAGCTCTTAATATACCTTCAACCTGGCGCTGATTGGTAACTGCTTTATCAACATAACCTGGGAAATCTGGCGCAACTGGTGAAGTAACCATTTGAAACAAATTATCCTGCCACTTTTGCTTCATTTCAGGATCTGATTCCTCGCGAACTTTTTCTGCAAGGCTGTCCACTAATTTAAATTGAGGTTGAATCCATACTTCTAAATTTGCATCTATCTCCTTCGACATAGCCTCAGCTTCTGCAGATAGCGGACTCAACTGATCTGTCGCACTCCCTGGATCTTGGACTTTCATCTGATCAATCCCTGGGGTTTGATAAGCAGCGCTAGAACCACTTGATTCGGATGTTGGCTGAGCCCCACAGGCGCTGAGAGCAAAAGCACTCGTTGTCAAAGCCGTTGTTAAAGAAAATTGTGCCATCGCAGAATTAAAAAAAGTCATAAAGGAGTCTCCAAGAAGTTATGGTCAATCTATTGAGTACTCCTCGAATCAAGGGTGCATTTGTTGCTAAAACACAATAAGAATGCGTGTTCGAAAGAACACAGCAAACTTCTAAAGCACTCTAAGAAATAGCGTAATTTTTTTTCAAACCCTAGATGAATTCTCCCTGTTATAAGCTCTGTACCCTCCCTAAGAAAGTCGACTTACCTTCCTCGCGATAACTAAGAGTAACAAGGAGATACCATTATGAAGTCATTACAATCATTCACTCGACTTATTATTTTCATCATTCTGATCATCGCTCCCGGAGCGGGTTTTGCGGGCAACACGCCGGTTAATCCTGACCCCAGTGACGGCAAGGGCCCTAGCGATTTAACCATTGATTGCTCCATTTATCCGGATGGGGAATGTCCCTTACCAGAACATCATTCAGGCAGCGGCAAAAAGAAGGACACTGATGAAGATGGCATTTCGGATGTGAATGATAATTGCAAATTAGTACCTAACCCCAATCAAGATGATACTGATAAAGACCGCCGAGGAAACGCCTGTGATATTTGTCCTTATGAAGGCTCAAAGTGGGACCCTGCCCCACAAGGCTGTGACAAAGACCGCGACCATGATGGCACTCTCGATAAACATGACAATTGTCCGAACACTCCTAACAACAGCCAACATGATGCCGATTTTGATGGCCTCGGAAATGCCTGTGATAACTGTGCTCAAGAAGCAAATCCGGATCAACTTGATTCAGACAATGATAACATCGGTGATGTCTGCGATTATACACCTTATCCGAAAGACACCGATCATGATGGCATTCTAGATGACGACGATAATTGCCCCGAAGATCATAATGTTAGTCAAACCGACAGTGATGGAGATGGCAAAGGCAATGCCTGTGACCCCAACATGTTTGGACCCATTACACTAAGTAATAACCCAACCCCACCACTACCTCCGGTTATCAATGGGTTTCAAGTGGCTCCTGTAAATCCAGTACCTAGACCCTCGCATCCAGAAGTTTGCTTGATTGAAGGAATCATCTCAGATGTGAGCTGCTCGGATGGTGGGCTAGATTGTCGCTATGCCGGTGGTCACTGCGCTCCGGCACCGCAATAAACTCGATTCGCGTAATCATCTCCTTAAGGGCACGGTATGTCACGCACAGACTGCCGTGCTCTTACTGTTTAATCACAAATTGATTGGAATAAACAACGGCAGGTGTCTCTTCACTCACCGGCTCACATAAATGCAAGCGTAAATGCAAACGCTCTCCCTCAGCATCCCTAATTCGCTTTGGCAACGTAAGTTGAACCCGACGAGCTTCCTTGCGATTCTCAAGCTTTAAACAATTAGTCTTTGTACCCGCTTTATTTGCAAAACTTGCTTTAAGTCGCTTAAGCACGCGACCGGTTTCAGCATCACCACGCGCCAACTCAAACTCAGGGCGAATTCCAAGCGGGTATGACGTGATGCGCACAATCGCCAACTCTAGCACTTCCCCAGGTTGGTACACATCATAATCCGTCCGCACAACAACTTGCTTATTTGCATCACTGATATTGGTTTTTACCTTAGAGGTTTTACCGGTCCACCAACGTGCGGGGCCACTATCAACATGCACAGAATTCTTTCCATACCAACCAACGCCACAGCAATTTTTATCACGGAGCTGCTCCCACAAACTTTTGCCACTGACACCTGAAATGGTAATATCTGCGGCCATCCCCTCCATATGAGTACTCGCCTTTGCGACGGTACGCCCTTTATCACGTAAACTTTGGTTGTATTGAGGCGCGCGATAGGCGGAATCAAGCTGAATGGTTTTAGTACTGTCACCAAAAGTGTCTTGGATGTAATCGAGTAAAGCAATCAAGCGTAGTGAAATATGTTCCACACTCTGCTGAGTCGGATTGAGCCCAAAGAGCTGGTCAACAGCAACCCGTGCGGATACCGGGTAAGCTTCATCGTGCCGATACCGTATCTCTGTCCGCTGCCCCACTTTAGGATTATAAAGCTTAACAGCTCCATCCCCTTCATAAAAAAATCGATGCCTCTCTGCCGCCCCTACGGGAAATGACCCTAAAAGACTTAATAAGAGCAGTACTGGCTTTAAATGTGCCTTCATCCACTTCATTATGGTTTTGTACCCTGCTAGCAGTCTCAAATCACGTAAATTATATCGTCCCTATTAATTTGACATATATCATAATAAATATGACAATAAAGCTATGGAACTCAGCTTTCTCATTCCCTCCAAAATCAGGCTTCAGGTCTTAGAATTCTTTGTCAACGACCCGGAGGCGCAAGTTTATATTCGTGAACTAGCTCGTCAATTGGAACAATCCCCGCAGCAAGTTTATCGGGAGCTCATCAATCTAGAAAACTG
>JAJFLM010000232.1 GCA_021772655.1 Deltaproteobacteria bacterium | reverse complement strand
GCAAAATAACGATCTCCGTGATCACAAAAAATCGTCACTATCAAACCTACAACCATGCGCTTAGCAAGCTCCATCGCCCCTAACAAACCACCACCCGATGAATGACCGACCACAATTCCTTCGTCAGCGGCCAAACGTTCGGCACAATCATAACTGGGCTCTGTAGGAATTTCGATCACGCCATCCAGTTCTTCCGGATGATAAATCCCCGGCACAATCGAACTCGGCATATGTTTTAAACCTTCTAAGCCATGCAATGAGGCATCCGGCATCAAGGCATAACATTGAACCTTATCATTCAATTGCTTTAAGCCCCGACTCGTACCCATCACGGTTCCACTGGTACCGATCGTCGCAGCAAAATGAGTGACTTGACCGTCGGTCTGCTGCCAGATTTCTTGGGCCGTCGTATCCGTATGCGCCTGCGGATTCAGTCGATTGTTATACTGATCCGGCATAAAATATTTTTCAGGATGGGCCTCATAGGTTTGCTTGGCCAAGCGAATTGCTCCGTCCGAACCTTCCATGGGTGAGGAATAAATAATCTTCGCCCCGTAGTTTTCAATGATCTGTTTGCGTTGCACGCTCACATTACCCGGCATCACTAATTCCACGGAATACCCTAAAGCAGCGCCAATCATGGCATAAGCAATTCCAGTATTGCCCGAAGTCGGATCCAAAATGGTTTTTTCAGGCGTCAAGGCACCACTCGCAATAGCTTCTTTAACCATGCGAGTAGCCGCGCGATCTTTCACCGAACCACCAGGGTTGAAATATTCAAGCTTGGCGTAAATCTTCACGCGCCCGTCACGCACCTGTGGGATACTATTCGCAGCCTTACGAATGCGCACTAACGGGGTATTGCCCACTTGTTCTAAAATGCTGTTTATTAACATTAATCTATTTCACTCGCGACGGTGATACCCAAATCACCTTTAAACATTTCCAATATTGTAGGGGCGTATTGCCATACGCCCCTACGCCAATTATGGCTCAATGATTGAAATCTCAATCGGCTCCACTTTTACACCGCGTTTTTCAAAATATTTAAAAGCCTTTAATAAAGTGGCCATATCAGGAGCTTCCAATTCCAACGCAATTAAGCCCATTTGATCATCAACCGATGCGGAACGAACATTAAAGCGCACCTTATAACGATCATACATGTCACAAATAATCGCTTCCTTGGTTTGCAGACGCGGGAAGGTCAGATAAACTTTACGGCTGACGGTTTTACTACGCGTTGCTTTCTTCTTAACTGTTTTCTTCGTTACTTTCGCCATAATTTCATCCCCCTAGGGTATTGAAGTCTACGTTGATTACTTACTTCTTCGCCAAAATCGCATCCACCTCATCAATATGAGGCGTGATAATATCTGGCTTAGGCATTGACGGCAGCACCGCTTCCTGCGTTTTCAAACCGTTACCCGTATTATAAATAACTACCGAGTCATTCTTTTTAATCACACCGCGTTCTACTAATTTCTTAGTCACGCTCACTGTCACGCCACCAGCGGTCTCAGCAAAAATACCTTCCGTCTCTGCCAACAAACGCATACCTTCGATCATTTCTTTATCAGTTACATCATCCGCCACGCCACCGGTTTCACGAATACTTTGAATCGCATAATAACCATCCGCAGGATTCCCAATGGCTAAAGACTTACACAGAGTATTGGGTTTGACGGGCTTAAAGAAATCCATCCCCCCTTTTTCAGCGGTGGAAATCGGGCTACAACCGGCGGGTTGCGCCCCATGAATCTTAGACTTAGGTTGGTCAATCAAACCCAGCTGAGTCATTTCTTTAAGCGACTTATGAATCTTGGTGAGCAAGGAACCACTCGCCATCGGCACCACAAAGTGATCGGGTGTTTTCCAACCGAGTTGCTCGACAACTTCATAACCTAAAGTCTTAGAACCTTCCGCATAGTACGGGCGCACATTAATATTCACAAAAGCCCAATTGTATTTGTTAGCAATTTCACTGCACAGTCGATTGACGTCATCGTAAGAACCTTTAATTCCCACAACACGCGCGCCATAAATTAAGGCACCTAAAACCTTACCTTGCTCTAAGTCATGGGGAATAAACACGATGCTCTTTAAACCCACACTCGCAGCATTTGCAGCGACAGAATTCGCTAAGTTGCCGGTGGAGGCACAAGAGACCGTATCAAAACCAAATTCCTTGGCCTTTGATAAAGCCACCGAAACCACGCGATCTTTAAAAGATAAGGTGGGGTAGTTGAGCCCATCATTCTTGACCCAAACTTTTCTCACCCCGAGCGCCTTCGCCAAACGCTTCGCTTCAATCAAAGGCGTAAAACCTACCTGCGTTCCCACAGTCGGCGCCTTATCAATCGGCAATAACTCACGATAACGCCACATCGTTTGAGGACGTGATTCAATCACTTCCCGAGTCAGCTGCTTGCCAATCTTGTCATAGTCATAGCCAACTTCTAAGGGACCAAAGCACAGTTCACAGACATGAACCGGTGCAATCTCATATTTCTCTCCGCATTCGCGACATTTTAACCAACGGACTCCACTCATGAGGCCTTCTCCTTTAACTCTTGCTGTAATGAAAAATAACGTTCGCCCCCATCATAAAAAATGGTGAGCACATTTTTGCCCGGACCTAATTCCGCGGCGATTTGTTTGGCAACCCGATAATTGGCGCCACAAGATAAACCCGCCAATACTCCGTTCTCCGCCGCTAACTCTTTAAAACCCCTCGCCGCGTCTTGTGCCGTCACCGTCACGATACGATCGACTAATTCCGCTTTGATATGCTGAGGCTCCAAACCAAAACCGATCCCCGGAATCGCCTGACCGGCTTCGGGCTCCACGGCAATAATCTGCGTACCTTGGGGACGCAGGACTTGGGCAAGAGCCGCTAAGCTGCTGCCCGTCCCTAAAGCCCCGACGAAGGCATCAATCTGAATGCCAGTCAAGTCATCGAGAATCTCCTGCGCCAAGCCACTCAAATGAGCGGTCAGCTGGGCCGCATTATCAAAATGGTTCAGCGTAAAATAATCCGGATGCTCCACCTTAATCGCTGCCGCTTGCTCCATCGCCCCGCGAATACCCTGAGCGGCGGGCGTATTGATAATTTCAATGCCTAAGCAGGACAATACATGACGACGCTCGGGGATATAATCCTCTGGCATCACTAAAATCAGCTGATAGCCTTTGATGTTGCAGATATGAGCCAAGGCAATGCCGGTATTCCCATAAACCGCCTCGATAACCGTGCCTCCGGGCTTAAGCACGCCTTGAGACTCAGCTGCCTCGATCATGGCCAAGACATGGCGATCTTTAATGGAAACACCGGGATTAAAGCGTTCTAATTTGGCATAGATCGCCGCCCCGGCCGAAGTACGTTCAGCCAGCTTCAATAAGGGGGTGTTTCCAATCGCTTCTAGTAGTGTTTCCATAAAAAAACCTCTTCAAAATCAAAAAGATAAGAAGAGGTTAAAAAATTAAGCACTCCTCTTATCGGCCCCTAATCCTAGGGTTGGAATTAGCACCTGCCCTGCCAAGCCTTAGCGCAGCCGGGTGGTTGCTGTGGTGTCATCGGGCCATCTCCCTCAACCACTCTAGATAAGAAGTGCCTACAAAGTAGGCATCTGTATGTAAGGCCCGGTAATGTAAGGAATTCCCCTAGTCTTTGTCAATGGGAAACGGGTCAATCTGGAAGCCCGTTGAACTGTAGGGGCGTATTGCCATACGCCCCTACACATACACATAAACTCATTGAAATCCTTAAATAAAACCCTCATATTGTAATGTATGTCTTTTCGGGGGAAACGCATCGCGGCGACGGCCGTCTTTTGTCTACTAGCTTTATTCACTGCCACGAGTCTTCAAGCCGCTTTTGTCCCGGGAAAAGCCCAATACCGCACCCTGCACACCGATCATTTTCGCATCCATTATCCGGAAGACCTCCATCTGACCGCCAAAAAAGCCGGCCGCCTCTTTGAAGAGATGCGCCTCCTGTTAGGCAAAGAGTTTGATGTTTATCCAAAGGGTAAAGTCGAGGTGCTGCTGACAGATATTCATGATCAATCTAACGGGCTCGCAACCGTCATCCCCTACAATTTTATTCAACTGCGCCTGGTCTTGCCAGATGCTGATAGTCCCTTAGCCTATTATGATGATTGGCTGCGCTTACTCATCGCCCATGAATATACCCACATCTTAAATTTATCCGATGCCGGTTATCCCGCTAAATTTTTGAAATTTATTTTCGGGAAAATTATTGCCCCTAATGCCTTAGCGCCGAGTTGGGTCTTAGAAGGCATGGCAACTTATTTTGAAAGTGCCGTCACCGGCCGTGGGCGCGGTCTTTCTAGTTATGCGCAGATGATCACGCGTACCGATATTGTTAAGGATCAATTCTTGCCCATCGATAAAGCAGCCGGCTCCATGACTCATTGGCCCGCGTGGCGTGCTGGTTATATTTATGGCGTGGGTTTCTGGAATTATCTCAGCAAAACTTATGGTCACGAAAAAGTCGCTCAATTCAGTAACAAATACGGTGGCACCCTGTGGTTCTTCTCGCTGAACAACAAAGCCAAACGGGTCTTTGGCAAAAGTTTTTATAAACTCTGGAAAGATTGGCAGGCCGAACTCAAAACACAATACGCCGACGTTATTGCAGCTCATCAAAATGGTGAATTGAATAATGGGGACGCGCTGATTCCAAGTGATGAGGGTCTCGCCTTAACCCCTGCTTGGCAGGCCAATGGTGACTGCCTCACTTATGTAAAATCTTCACCCCACCACAAAACAGAAACCCGGTTAAAATGCGGTGATGAAGAAACCATCTTATTTAAAGGGCATAGTCCACAGCACTTAAGCTGGAGCCCTGATGGGCAAAGCTTAGCGTTCACATCAAAAGGCACAAAGAAAGGTCACAGTTTTACCGACCTCTATATATATGATGTCGCCAAGAAAAAGGCGAAGCCCGTCACCACCGGCAAACGCGTCCGTGACCCCAGCTTCTCACCGGATGGTACGCAAATTGCTGTCAGCATGTATGACGGCAGCTCCGATCAACTGGCTCTCTATAATAAAGCAACCAAGAAGCTCAAAAAACTCGGCAGAAAAGTTGAGGGAACGCGCCTGGATCATTTGGATTGGCATCCCAGTAAAAATCTCATCGCGGCCTCTAGCTGGAACAACGATGGTTATCGCGACATTGTCGTGTTTAATACGCAAGGCAAAGTCGTCCGTCGCATTCATCAAAAGCAAACAACCCATCTCTACCCACAATGGAGCCCTGATGGCCGCAGCCTCTTCTACAGTTCAGACCAAAACGGCATCTATAATATTTATCACTATCAGTGGGGTTCGCGTCGCAACCGTCAGTTGAGCCATGTCAGCAGTGGGGCTTTTGCACCGACGGTTCACCCTGATGGCAAGAGCTTGGCGTATCAATATTATTCTGGGAAGGGTTTCGAAATCCGGACGCTACCAGTAACAATCGGCACGGCTCCAAAAAACTTTGCGCAGGTAAAAGTCCCAGAAACAAAACCCTCTTTAGTGTCAGCGCCCGGCACCCTATCAGAGTTTGCTTATGAAGACCGTCCTTACACACCTTGGAGCCCCGCCTTACTGCCTCATTACATCCAACCGGCCGCGGCCTTCGTGGATAACACCTTATTTTTAAGTACTGTCATTGGCTCTTTTGATCCCTTGGCCCGACACTCTTGGTATGGATTAGGCAGCTTCCGTACCGATAATAAATTTGTCGGCTTTGGGGGCGGTTATCAATATGGGCGTTATGCTACGAAGTTTTTTACCGGCTTCAATCGCTTTTCCGTGAACTACGGCAATATTTTTGGCGCCGGGACTGATTTTTTTGAAGAACGTAACCGCGCCTTTGCCGGCATTCGTTTTGCGCTTAAAAGAAAACATCGCTTTTCACTGCAATACTTCTTTGAAGACCGCAGCGTGCAATCCGGTCTACCAGCCGCCCCACCGTTTCAACCCGTACTCGGCAATTACGCCGGCATCCGCTTTAATTACACGACGGGTAAAAAACAGCAGTTTATTGCGGGTATCGGCCCCGACTCCGGTTATTGGTTTCGCGCGGGTGTGGATTTCACCAACGCAGCCTTAGGGTCCAGTCAAAATATGGAGCGGACGGTTCTCTCAGCGGACGCCCGACAATATATAAAGATGCCCTGGGGACGCCATCATACTTTGGCATTCCGCCAGGTGGGCGGGGTCGCCTTAGGGGATCGCCTGACACAAGGGACCTTTGCCGTCGGGGGTTCGTTAGGTGATAGCCCCATTGCCAGTGCCTCCACCCGCAGTTTTAATCTGCGCGGCATTCCGCTGACAACGTTCTTACGTGACCGCGCCTTAGTTCTCTCAGCCGAATACCGCATGCCGTTATTCCAAGCCCAACGTGGTTTAGGCACCATGCCTATTTTCTTACGCCAAGCGTCACTCAGTTTTTTTGCCGATTATGGAAACGCCTGGAACCAAGGTCAAACTCCAGGCGGCTTGGATGACTTCTTCGACAACTTTCTTTTAGGCGTGGGCGCTGAACTCCGGGCTCACTTTGTACTCGGCTATCACCTGCCCATCATGGGCCGTTTAGGTTATGGGATCATCGTCCACAACCGCAACCGTGTCGCCGTATTGACGGGCCCCATTCTAGGACAAAGTATTAATAATGGGATTCTTATCTTAGAATTTGGGACCTCATTCTAAATAAACACCCTTTCCCCTCGCCAGTTCTTTGCTTGACTGAACCCCGGTCCTGTGGACAAATGCGCCTCGAAACCCTGTCATGATAGATTCATGGCACTTAAGGGCGTGTAGCTCAGTGGGAGAGCACTGCCTTCACACGGCAGGGGTCACAGGTTCAATCCCTGTCACGCCCACATTAATATATAGTAGCACTCAACACTTGAAGGACATTTATCATGAAACGCCGCGCAAAATATGTACTCCCCATCGCACTGGTCTTACTCAGTTTTCTGACCATCAATGGCTGCGCAAAACGTTTACCTAAACCAAAGACCGCCAGCGGCGCCATTGAAAGCTACTTCAAAAAATACGGCAAAAAACATAAAGCGAGCGACTTTGGTCAACATGAATTTGATGAAGTCGAAATTACCTCCATCGAAGAACTGCAACACGACATGGTTTATGTCCAAGCCTTTGTCTCTTTAGGCGATGGTGACATCGTCTATAAAGTAGGCGCCACACTGCTCAAGAAAACTTTGCGATGGAGAGTGATCTCCTGGGAAAACCTCGGTCGCGCCTCTTAAATTTTTAACGAGCTGTCCTCACCCAATATTGCTTACCATCACTCTCTAGCTGCACGGCTCCATGTTGATCCGTACGGTAAAGTGGAATATTTCGTTGTCCATAAGACTCGACTACGGAAGCATGTGGCAAACCAAAACGATTCCGCGCCCCCACCGAAACAATGGCAAGTTGTGGCTGAACCGCATCCAAAAACTCAGCGGTACTAGACGTCCGACTGCCATGATGTGGAACTTTGAGAATATCGCAGCGGAGGTGAGTCCCATCGATCGCCCTGACCAGAAACCGTTCCGCGGCCGCTTCCATATCTCCGGTTAACAAGACACAGGTCGCCCCATAATCAATCCGCACACCCAAAGAACGATTATTAAGATCTGTTTCCGGTAAGGCTTCAGACTTTAACCAATTTATATGATAGCCCGATCCCGTTATATCACTTGGCACTTCCATCACATTAACTATGCTGGTGTGCTGTTGATTAAGCTGCTGCAAGAGCTGTTGAAATTCTTCATCAGGGAAACGATCCCCATTCCAATAAAAGTTTTTCACTGGGAAATTTTTCACAACCGCTAACAAGCCTCCATAATGATCCGGATGCGGATGCGAAAGAATCACTCCGCTTAAGGCCTTCACCCCTAACTTACGCAGCGCCGGCACGACCACCGACGCCCCCACATCGCGCACGGGAAACTTACGTTGCTGACTCGGAATGTAATGGCCACCCCCATCCACTAAATAATTCTTTCCATCGGGAAATTGTAAAACAATCGCATCACCCTGTCCGACATCTAATAAGGTCATCCGAAAATGTTTCAGGGGTTTTGGATAGAAGAGAGACCCACTCAACAAAACAAAACTGGCGAAAGCCGTGAGACACAAAACTCGCCGCCTTTGTAATTGCCAACTTAATAACAACAGCAAAAGAGCTCCGTAAATGAATAACACTTCCGTCACACTTAAACTCAGTGACACTTGTCCCGGCCAGGTAGAGAAAAAATGAACTCCCTTAATAAATCCTGTCAGTGCGAGATCTAAAAGCTGCTGCGGCCACACAATCACTGAAGCCGAAACAATCAAGCTGATAATCCGGAGTAAAATTAACGGACATAAAATCACTGCAAAATAGACTGAGGCCAGAACATGGCTGATGACACCCACAAAAGAAAGCTGCTGAAAAGTGTAGGCTAAGAGGGGCGCGGTCCAGAGAATGATCGCCAAAGAATGCACCAGCAGTCCTACAAGTCTGCGTCCTTGTAACCAAGTCCAGCGAGACACCCACAACAAACTCGCGATCGCCATGAAGGACAGCTGAAAAGACAGGCTAAACAAGGCGGCCGGTTGATACAATAAAATCAAGGCCGCCGCCACACAGAAAATAGTCCATGTATCGCGTTGCCGCAGACACCACAGCGCCAGAATAAAAGCGCTTAGAAAAATCCACGCGCGCACGGCCGTCACGGGAGCTCCTGCCAAACCGACATAAGCCGTTGTGGGCAACCAAGCTAAACTCCAAGCCAAGGTAGACAGCGGAATATATAGTGCGATGGGTGGGCACAGCCGTAAGACCCAACGAAAAACCATAAATGCTAACAAGGCGACTAAACCAATATGCTGCCCGGAAATGGCCAGCATATGAGATAAACCCGCGCGCTGAAATTTTTCTTGTAGCTCAGCCCCTAAACCCGAACGATCGCCCAACACTAAAGCGCGCAACAAACCATCAACGGGCCCTGGATCGGACCAAAGTTGCCGCAAAGTATAACGCCACGCCTCCGCTGGCCGCCACCACCACCAACCTGTCGCTTGTCCTACCGACACAACCGCTTGCACCGTATCCACTTGAATCTGCCCGTGCAGTCCTAGGCGTTCTTGCTGACGTTGACGGTCGGGCTGACCAAAATTATGCAAGCGATGGGTCTGTCGATAGCGCCCCCAAATGCGCACCAAATCTCCGGAACGCAGCGGCAAGTCCCCTTGATACACCCGCAAGCTTACAGCAGAAGCTTTAAAACCATTTTCATCCGGCTCCAGATAATCCGCGCGCACGCGAAAACCGCGCTCCAAAAAAGTCAGCGGCTCTTGAATTCTCAATAAAAATGACTGGGGTTGCTTCGTAAGGTTTAAGTGAGTGTTGGGCTCAAGAAAGTACTGTTGGGCCCAAGCCAGGCCCAAACAAAAAAAGACTATCGGCCAAAGCCACGCCATAGGACGCCAGCACTGCCACAACAGTAAGACACCCAACACACTGACAATAACCGAAATTCTATAGGAATCAGCGGTGATGATTCCCAGCATGAAGCAGGGGACCAGGATGATCAGCGGGGGGACGATGACGAAGTTCGTTAGCAATTTCACGGCGTAACTGGAGCAAACTGGCTCGGACCTTTTCGTTGCGCCAACTACCCGAAGGATTGGCGATGAGCTTGTCTATTTTGCCTTGCAAGCCCACCAAATATTGGTAGGCCTTCTCCGTTTTACGCACCTGATACAATGCTAGAAACGCATGAATATTGACCCCATTGACAATCAGGTCACCACCCTTGAGTTTCCACTTCACCCCAAAAATCTTATCATCATAAATCTTTTTCACGCGCCCCATCACGCGTTCAATCAAGGCATCGGCCATGGCCACCAATTTACCGACTCCCGGCCGGCGATGGGCCAGGCGCTCATTATGGCGTTTGTATTCGTCCAAGCCCGAAGCCATCCCTACTAAAGTACGGATCGTGGGCTCTTCTTGATTGATAACGGGCGCTACATCATAGCCGTCAATTAAGATATGACCTTCTTCAAAGGTCCAACGATGGCCATCGCGTTCATAAGAAAACACGGCATCTACGGCTTGTTCCGTGAGCTTATTGGAAGGCTTGATCTTACCTAAACGATTTAAGCCTGATGATATGCGGTCCCGAATTCTCATAAGTATCCTCTAGAAGCCTATTTTAAATAAGGTTCCAGACTAAGATTATCGGCTAGATACTACTTTCCAGTTGCGTTTGGCGCCGCCGGGGCGGCTGCCTGTAATTTAGCCAATACTGAGGAATATCCCGCCAGAAACTCATCGGCATACTGACTGGAACTTAATACCACCTTGAAATGACTCAATAATTGATTGAGCCACGGCTTGAGATCTTCCCCTCTTACCCTATGTCCCTTATAAAAAACTTCGCCTCTAGCCTGGTCATAGTGGAGGGATGCGGCTTCATTGCCCATCGCAAAGGTGTACGTCACCTTGTTGCCAAAGCTCACCAAATGACTATCTTGCGGCACACGACGCTGACGGGCCCAATAACGCGCCCAGGGTGACAAATCACGCGGCTGCGTTGTCTCTTTTGATGATGATTGTGCTGTATATTCGCGATTCTTATCCATTGACATCCATCCACCTAAACCGTAACCATCGCCCCGCCTTCCCTAATGAGCGGCGGCAATCCGTTCTTAGAGAGTGCACATACCGTGCCAAAAGATGACGCGGCGCTCGTTTAGTAAGTAATTGATTTTAAAGTAAGTTTTTGAACTATTAATTAAATAGCACTTCTCAAATTGATAAATTTCTCATTTTGAGAATCAACTTTTGATAAATCTAATAAAAACGCGATTATGGCCTATTTAAGAATAACATCGGAGCGCCTCTGCCCACTGAGAATTGAAGTGGCTGATGGCAAAGTCAGCGCTATCCACTGGGAACGCCGCCGTGGCGGCCCCGATGGTCTGTTTGGTGAGCAAGCGGAGCAGCGCCTGTTGAAAAAAATCCAGCGTGATCTCATCGCTTATTTTAAAGGCAAGCCCGTCGCCTTCGACTGGCCCCTGGACTGGGATCAAGGAACCCCCTTTCAGCGCAAAGTCTGGCACGCGCTCACCAAGATTCCTTACGGCACCACTAAGTCTTATGAATGGCTCGCCAAAAAAGTTGGCAACCCTTTAGCCGTACGGGCCGTCGGCAGTGCCAATGGAAAAAACCCCTTTTCAATTATTGTCCCCTGCCATCGCGTCATCCGCAAAAGTGGGCAGCTAGGGGGCTATGCCGGGGGCCTCAACGTCAAAGAACAACTCTTAGCTCTGGAACATGTCGAAGTTAGCTAATACAGATTTTCACGAGACCGAGCATGGCCATCGCAAAGGCGATGTAGAATTGGTCTGGGCACGGAACTCCAAAGACTTCTTCTTTGCCAATACCATTGTCATCCATGATGACTCGCCGATTATTATTGATCCCTCGGCCAACTTTACTTACATCCGTCGCCTCGCACTCACGCTCAACAATCATCGCGTGATCAACACCCACTACCACAGTGATCACCGTGCCTTAAACGGGCGCTTTCCCGAAGCCACTTTTATGTGTCACCGTGACGATGCTCCGGCCCTGCGTTCTTGGAAAGAGTTCCAACGCCGCTTAGATAACGACCCCGAATCGATTTATTTACAATGGGTCAAACGGATGTGGCAGCAAATGAATCTGCATGAGACCAAGGTCGATGTGGAATTAGCCGACGAGCAAATTTTAGAAACGGCTAATCATCAAATTAAAATTATTCATATTCCGGGACACACCCCCGGATTGATTGCGATTCACTTTTTGGACATTGATTTATTATTTACCTCGGACATTGACCTCACGCCCTTTGGACCTTGGTATGCCAATGAGGTCTCTGACCTTGAGGCCTTCAAGGCCTCCGTGCAAAAAGTCCGCGCCATAGAAACCGAACATTATATTACCTCCCATGGACAACGGGTTTTTGGTCGTGAGAAGTTTTTAGAAAAACTAGATCGTTTTGAAAGTCATTTTGCTCGGCGCGAAGCACAGATTTTAGAGCAATTAAAAGCGGGTCCGAAAACCCTTGAAGAATTAACCGACGCGGGCATCATCTATCGCCGCGCCCTGCATAAAGATCCCTTGAAAGTTTATTTTTCTAATAAGATGATTTTAAAGCATCTAGAACAGTTGCAAAATCAAGCTGAAGTCGTCTTGGGCGACAATCATTATCAATTGGCCTAAAAAAATCTATTAAAAGGCACCACTTTATAAATCGCGGTAAGTCATGCGATAGTCTTGATTTGAGTAACACGCTGAAACCTCGGTGATTGAATCAACTTCACGCATACACTTCATAGCTTGATCTGCATGCGCATTCACCCTGCTGGAGCTAGCCGACACACCATTGGGAGTGATCGACAATTGCCAGTCGCGCTTTGCAGAGATAATCCGATCTCTTATCAACGGCAATTGTGGCCATTTTCCTTGAAACCTTTGTGCAGTGCTTTGCAAACTTTTCACATCTGTATTGGATGGAGGCGACCAAGTGTAAACGGCACCGGGATGGATATGATAAAAGTCGGCTCTGATAATAGACCCCTGCCGCTGGGCATGATCCATCGCCGCATCCAACATACTGGGATTATGTTTTACACTGCCAGCCCTTTCAGTATCTCCGATTTCATAAAAATAACTTTTTGCACCACCACCTACTTGCACTACAACTTGCAGCCAGGCTTCCTCAGTTTGATCTAAAGCCGCTAATTGCCGCAGCTCTTGCAAGGCCTGAGCTTCAGGCTTTTCAATCACATAATGTTGAGCGTTATTTAAATTAATCGACATGGCCGCACTTGAACTTAACTTTTGGAAAGGGAAAGGCTCAGCCTCAAAATAAATGGACGCACTATAAGCCGCGCCATTATAAGTGCCGCGATAGGTAACTGTCTGCTGGCCATTTAACACCAGGTCCTTGGCACGCTGCTGCTTATAAGCCGAGAAAGAATCTAAGACCGCAAAAACAAAGGAGTCCCTTTCACTCACTTGATCAGACATGGCATGCAACGAAGAATTAAGCTGATCTACTAAAATACTGCCACTGACTCCAAACAAGAGATTGCGAGCTGTAGGTGCCAATATGACTTGCGACGACTTCACCTGATCTACAAAATTCTTATAGTCACTCCACTCAGAGCGGTGTTCAATCGACATCGCACTCCAGATCTTACCAAGCTCTGCCGCGGTAATCGTCTGGCAAGTACTTTGTGAACACAACGTCGTTTCTTCGGCCGTATTATTTTGTTTCAAGGCCCCTTTTATCACCTGACTCAAGGAGGTACGCGCAGGAGGTTGCGGGCCGATATACGGATAACACATTAAAGCAGTTTGACCTTGGTACGAACCCAAATACGTATCGGCACATTGCTGCTCAATACACTCCGGGGTCGGCGCAAAATGCGGCTCACCATTGATATCCCGCATCTGGGGCTGGCAAAAATTCTCCACGGGCTGCGCCTGGACTACTAATTGATCCGTCCACTGCTCGCACATTAAATAGGCTTGCCCTTGATAAGACCCCATATAAGTATCAGCGCACTTCTCTTGGATACATTCCGGGGTCGGTGCATAATGCAGCTCACCATTAATGTCTCGCATCTGGGGCTGACATAATTGTTCTACAGGCCGAGGGGATGTCATGAGATTGGCTCCATTCTAAGCACATCGGCATTAAATCCGGCCCGTTGCCTTTTTTCTAAAAATGGCCGTCGTTTTCCGTACACACTGGTATACGATCCCCTTCATTTCAAACCTGTAAAAAATGAATAACTTAGGCTATACTCCCAGCCCATGGCGCCACAACTCCCCCCTAAACTCGCCTTAGTCCTTTCCGGTGGAGGTGCGCGCGGGGCCTACGAAGCCGGCATCATCCATTATATCCGCACAATGCTCCCAGAAGCCGCGCGGACCCGGCGTTTTGATATTCAATGTGGTTCTTCCGTTGGCGCGATCAATACCTGCTTTATGGTATCAACCGCCCATGACCATAATTTGCAGGCACGCGACATCAAGCGTTTATGGGAAAACCTCCGCAGCGAAAATATTTACAAACGCAATATGGGGGCGATGACCAGCTTCCTCCGCAAGTCCAGCACCGGCATGCTCATGAAGTTGTTTAAGAGCAGCGGCAAAAGCAACCCGCATTTCCCAGGCTTTTTAGATACCGCACCCTTTACACCGTTCATCCGTGAAGCGATGGATTGGAAACAACTGACCCGCAATATCCGCGATGGTTTGATTGATGCCCTGTCTTTAGTCGCCACCAATGTATTGACCGGACGCTTAGAGCTGTTCATCCAAAAGCATGAAGAAACGGCCTATCATGGCGACTGTATCGCGCATCTCACCAAGATCACGCCGGACCATGCACGGGCCTCAGCAGCGATTCCGATTATGTTCCCCGCGGTGATGATTGATGATGTGCCCTACATTGATGGGGGCTTACGTCTCAATACGCCCTTGTCACCCGCGATTCATTTAGGAGCCGACCGAGTTTTAGCGGTAGGCTTGAGTCATCGAGCCCAACCTGGAGAAGACGTGCCGCAGCGTGGACAAAAGGGCCGCCAACCTGCTTTAGGCGCCGTGGTCAGTCGCGTGATGAATGCGATCTTTTTGGATCGGGTGCAGTATGACTTTGAGCAACTCAATCGCATCAACCGCATTATTGAATGGGGTCAAGAGGTGCATGGGGAAAGTTTCTTAGAAGAGATCAATACAATGATCCAACAAAAGAATTTTAGCGGTGACATTGCAGACCGCGGCCTCAAACATATTAAGGTATTACGCATCCGGCCTTCCGAGGATATTGGTGAGATCTTCCGGCGTTGTTTTCGGAAACGCGATAAGGACGAACTCACCTTCTTTGAAAAATTCTTACTGCGGATGATGGATGTGGATCCCTACAGCGGTGTGGATCTCTTATCCTACATTAGTTTTTCACCGGAGTATTTGAAGCAACTCTTGGCGTTGGGCTTTGAGGACGCGCGGAGTCAGCATGAGGAGATTAAAGCCTTTATGACGGATTAGGTATTAATCCGATTCTGAATCACACGAGTCTTATTTTGAAACCCAGTTAATTTTCTTAAGGTCCATAAGCATACAAATTTTACTATAAATATAGTGTGGCACCAATCTTGCTCTTATAAGCCACCTGAAATGTCCGACCTGAATTCAACAGCACAGATTGAAAACCAGATTCTGTTCGTCCGAGGCTACAGAGTTATGTTAGATCGCGATCTTGCCAACTTATATGGCGTGGCGACAAAGGCTTTGAATCAAGCCGTACGCAGAAACCGCGACCGTTTCCCAGCAGACTTTATGTTTCAGCTAACTTGGGCTGAGCTTGAAACACTCCAATTAAGGTCACAAATTGTGACCTTAGAAAAAGGTAAGCATATTAAATACTTACCACTAGTTTTCACCGAACATGGAGTCGCCATGCTGTCTAGTGTTTTAAGAAGTTCCAAGGCCGTTCAAGTAAATATTGAAATCATGAGAACCTTTGCACGGCTCCGCACTATACTGGCGTCACATAAAGACCTCGCTGCCAAAATGGTGCAGCTGGAGAATAAATATGATGCTCAATTTAAAATTGTCTTTGATACCATTCGTCAATTGATGGCGCCACCAGCTACACCTAAGCCAGGCATTGGATTCAAGAAATAACTGAACTTTTCAGCCATTGGTATTTTTACCTCTCAATCTGATATACTTTTAGGTCGGAGGTCAGCACTCATGAAACATGCGACTCAGCTCATCACCAGCGGCGTTCTCTACGCTTTTATCCTAGCCACCTTTTATCCCGTCACAATAATGGCGGCAGCAGAACCAGAAAACACGAACACTCAAACCATTACTAAGCGTCAGCGGCTTGAAAAGCCATTCACTTATCTGGGAGTGAAACAAACGAATAATGAACCGAAAGAAGTCATTTTTTCTCAAGTGAATTATGTCGAAAGGCGCCACGGCGGCGATGATGATCGGGATATTCTAGAAATATCAGGCGAGCACAACGGTGAGCCGGTGACCTACTTGATTAATTCTGAAGCGCCAAGAAAATCGACAAGTCTGAAGTTATTCAAAGCCAGTGAAAGCATGGCGTTTAAGATGCTGCGAGCAAAACCGGACAAATATTTGTTGAAGTTTTCCGTACACTCGCTCTCAGAATATACTTCCAATGAGGGCGTCAAAACAGTGACGACGCACCTCGATGAACTAATCGCGGAGCATTTTCACGTCCGGCTGGAGCGCATCCGCAATCAGTAGCCGCATCAGGGCAGTTTTATCAGGATCAACTTATGAACCGACCCTGTCGGCATTCTTTGGTGACGGCGCTTGCGGGTTGGCATTGTCGTCGGTAACCAGCTCGGCACGACCATCGGGATAGACGCGAAAGCGGATCTTGTTGCTCGTGTCTTGGATAGACTCTAAATTAATTTCTGGTGAAACGTTGATTTCGCTGGCGACAGCTACGCGTTCTCCATCAATCGCGGTGCTCGTCGTACGTCGAAGATGGCCATGAACACCGGCCATGATACTTTTATACCAAACAGGTTGCCGGAGTGGCCCCGCTTTTCTTGGAAAGCGATAGCCGGAATTAACATCTTCCAGTTTCAAATTGTGACTACCACCATGAGCCGACTCCACACTCATGGTCACAATAATCGGTTTATTCAAATTCAGTTCGGCACCGGTTTTAAGACTTTCTTTGGTGCCGGCGTAGACTTCTTGAAGCGTAGCACTTAAGGCCGAGTCCAGTTCGGTAATTTTGCGTTCTACGTAGTCATCACCTCCCCCATCAAGGCCCGTAAGACTCGTCTGAGCCGTGGGGTCGACTGTATCGTCTTGAGCCGGTGCCGCCTCAGGAGTCTCAACAGGGTCATCTACGCGACAGGGCTTCAGTAATTCTTTGAGTTGGGGATCCTGAGCTTCAGGACTAATATACACATGTCGCATCTCCGTAACGACTTCCGGAGACAGCTCGCTGCCCATTTCCTCGGCATCCGACTCAAACCAGCTTGAAACGGTATTTTTAATAGATTCCCAAGGGTTAAAAGTAGTGCGCTCGGCGGCTGAACCTAATGATTGTGTTGAAGCTCCCATGACATCCTCCAGACAAAAAGGGTTAAAAATCTCATTTGTTTACGTCGTAAGTTATCGGAATCTCACAGGGGCTTGTTGTGTACTCGCAGGCGCTTATTGTTTACTCGAGTCAACAACGCATGGTAATTCTTAGGTTTTTTCGCGGTCAGGAGTGACTTCTTGTCGTTTGCTTCATTGATCTCCTTGTCGTAAAGAGTCGCTATGACTCTACTCCAACTCACCCATCCCTTAGCGGTCTTTGATCTTGAAACCACGGGCTTAGAACCCGACGCCCGTATCGTGCAAATCGGTATCGTGCGCTTAGGACTGAATGGCGAAACGGAATTAAGTGAAGAGATTCTGGTGAATCCGGGTATCCCCATCCCGCAAGAAGCTGCCGCC
>JAJFLM010000231.1 GCA_021772655.1 Deltaproteobacteria bacterium | reverse complement strand
ACTTGTTCAGCAAGGTTGTGGGTGCGCGAATGACAGATGGTGACTGTCGCGTTTTTTTCTAAAAGTAATAGTGCGGCGGGTTTTCCAACAATATTGCTACGGCCGACAATAACCGCGTTTTTTCCATTGATATCGTAATTAATGGATTCCAACATTTTCATCATCCCGTAAGGCGTGCAAGGACGTGGACCCGCCAAGCCTGTCATGAGACGGCCTTGGTTGACAGGGTGAAAGCCATCGACATCTTTGTCGGGATGAATGGCCTGTAGAATAACAGCTTCATTCAAGTGTGCGGGCAATGGTAACTGAACTAAAATACCATGGATTTGCTCATTTTCATTCAATTGCTTAACCACTGAGAGCAGATCGGCTTCAGAAGTTGTTTCGGGGAGGTCGATTTGTTCGCTATGCAGACCCGCTTGTTCGCAAGCACGCCCTTTATTGCGCACATAAACTTTTGACGCTTCATTATCGCCCACCAATACAACTGCGAGGCCAGGAATTTGGCCAGAGCGGCTTTTGAGTTGAGTGACGTCTTCAGCAATTTGCTGGCGAATTTGTTGTGAGAGGGCTTTTCCGTCGATAATTTGTGCAGGCATCGCCGTTCGCTAGCTTGGCCTACTACAAATGTCAAATTGTTGCTTATAGGGCTATTTTAGAGGGTATTTAGGGTAGGGGCGTATTGCTATACGCCCCTACGAGGTGTTGCGATTTCTTCTAAAAATATTTCCAAGATATATTTTTACAAGTCTCTGAAAATATTGTATTTTTATGCTTAGTACTTTGTGAGTAGGAGGAAATATGGGACTAAGGGATATCAGAGTATTTGTGCTTTTGTTAGGGTTAGCGTTGACCCTGTTAGTCCCATTATCTGCGCAAGCTGTCCCCAGCCTCAATGGCGAGATGCTCAACCCTACTACCGATAATGGCCCTTATCTTGTCACTCACTCCACGAGAACTTTTAAAAAATGGGATTGGACGACGGGCATTACCTTAGATATTGCGCATCGTCCCATTGAATTGGCGGGTCCCTCCGGAGGTCGTGTCAGCGGCATTCTTGAAGATATTTTTATGATGCATCTGACCGGTGCCGTTGGCTTGCTTGATTGGCTGCAGGTGGGGATTGATATTCCGGTAGCTTTGCTCAATCACACGATTAATGCCGTTAATGGGCAGGATTCTCTAAATTTACGGATGAGCGACATTCGCGTGGAAGCAAAGCTTCGCTTGCTTGACCCAGATAAGCATGGTTGGGGTATAGCGTTTATTCCTTTTGTGATTGCCCCAACCGGTTCAGGCGCTCGATTGGTCGGAAATAAATCTTTTGCTGCCGGTGGTAAATTTGCGTTCGAAAGCCCTGATTTTGGAGATCGGTTTCGCATGGCTTTGAATGTAGGTTATGAATTGCGTGATTCGACGGTTTTGTTTGCGACGGAAGTGGATGATTGGTTCCTTTATTCACTCGCAGCTAATATTAGAGTGACTGACTATTTTGAAATTATTCCGGAGGCCTTTGGCCGAGCTCTGGCGGGTGAATTTTTTCAAAATAGTGATCAAAGTCCCCTAGAAGTTGGAGCGACGATGCGGGTGTTCTTCTTAGATCGGCGCTTGTCTCTGGATGTAGGTGGTGGTGCTGGTTTGGTCGCCGGGGTGGGTGCTCCACAATGGCGTGGGACGATGCGGGTAGCTTATAAGCCCATGCAGCGTTCAGTAAAATACGATCATGCACGCATCCCCATTCCAAATGATGACTTAACGGCGATGGATTATTATTATTTATCAGAAAATTGTCCGGAGCCGGATCAATGGCAACAAGGTGTTCATGATGATCGTTGCGAGAAGATTTACGAACTACGTGCTTTAGCTGGCAAATGTCCTGCTCCTGAGGATTGGAAGCAGGGTGTGCATGATGATGCCTGCGAAAAAGTTTATGAACTGCAAGGTCATGACCGTGATAACGATGCCGTGGCCGATTTCTTAGATTATTGTCCTGCAGAAGCGGGCCCTGTTGAAAACCGTGGTTGCCCTGCAGAAATGGCTTATGTAGATTGGGAAGATAGTCGAATCCGCTCTGATAAAATCTTATTTGAATATGATAGCGCCATCCTTACACCCACCTCTCGGGATATCGTAGCGCAAATTGCTAAGGTGGTTGGCCCGCAATTAATGAAGATGAATCGACTTTATATTGAGGGGCATACCGATAATCGTGGTTCCGCTGAGTACAATCAGGCTTTGTCACGGCGCCGGGCTCAATCCGTAAGGGCTTTCTTAATCAGTCAGGGCTTACCCGCTGCTAAGATCAGTGCCACGGGTTATGGTTTGTCGAGACCGGCTGTGAGCAATGCCACTGAGGCAGGACAGCAGCAGAACCGACGTGTGGAAATTAGATTTGATAAAAGTACCGATTATTAACCGGTACAAGTAACGCGGTTGCGGCCATTGTTTTTTGATTTATAAAGGCATTGATCGGAAGCACTAACCAAGTCTTCTTTAGTGTCGTAGTTTTTATGATCTAAGGTAGCTAAGCCCATACTAATCGTGACAGGAATTTTCTCGCTGTCGAAAATAAATTCATGTTGTTCTACCAACTGGCGGAGGCGTTCCGCGAGAATTCTAGCACCCTCTTGCGGGGTATCTTTCAGAATAATCATGAACTCTTCGCCACCATAGCGGGCAAAGATGTCTTCATCTCTGATAATGGATTCGGCTAGTTTTGCCATTCTCATCAATACAAAATCGCCTGCCGGATGACCATGGGTATCGTTTACCAGCTTAAAATGATCAATATCCATCATAATTAAAGAGAGGGGGACTTCTTTGCGATGGGCAAAGCTAAACTCACCTTGTAAGCGATCTAAGAGATGACGCTTGTTATAGGCATTGGTCAAGGGGTCGCGGTGTCCCATATTATAAAGTTCTTGCTGGGTGGATTCATCTAGTTTGTCTGCGTAGATATACTTGATCAAGGTTGAGCTAGAGATCTGAATTTTGTCTTCGTGATTCAGCTCTTGGGTTTGAATGCGTCGGCCATTCACGTAAGTCCCATTAGTGCTTTTTAAATCAGTGGCTGTGGTGACGCCGCGCTCATAATGCAGTTTGACATGTTTACGCGAAATACCTTCATCATTGATCATAATGTCAGCTTCTTCAGAACGGCCCAGTACGATATCACCCGGTTCTAATAAGACCATTTTCCCAAATAAAGGGCCTTGTTGAAACAAGATATAAGGGTGTTTTTCTTGCTCTTCGTCTTGGAGTTCAGGAATTGCCGCGACTATCGTATGATCCGTTAATTCATCCATGTCGGATTTATCATAACGACTTCTTTCAGCGGAGACAAGCTTAGCGGTTCTTGAGGACAATATGAATGGCTTCAGAGCGGCCGGCAAAGG
>JAJFLM010000024.1 GCA_021772655.1 Deltaproteobacteria bacterium | reverse complement strand
GGATCTGAAATACGGTCTTCGCGAGATCAACTCCGATCGTGGTAACTTCGGTCATGGACGGCTCCTGTTTCCCTGTGGTTCATCGAAACCACAACTTTGGCACCTAGATGCCGGCGGGTGGGAGCCGTCCACCGCATCATTTGCGGAAGTCAGAGGCGGCACATTGAATGTCCGCTTCTGGGGGTAGAACGGACATCGATTTGGAGCGATGGAACGTCCGCTAATAGCCAGGATCGGACGCAAAAACAGCACCGAGTTCGAGTTCTTCATTCGGCGACCCTGGATGGTGCGTTGTCCAAAGGCTCCTAAAACCGGCCGTAGACCGGGATAACGCCGCCACGCGTGACCCGGTTGTCGGGCGAGACCAGAAAGGCGATGGTCTCGGCGATCCCCTCGGGCGTCGGCCAGGTTTCGTGGTCCGCGTCGGGCATGGCGTCGCGGTTGGCTGGGGTGTCGATGATCGAGGGTGCGACAGCGTTGACCCAGATACCCTGTTCGGCCAATTCCTCGCCCAGGGCCTCGCTGAGCGCGGCCACCCCCGCCTTGCTCGCGGCGTAGGCTGCCATTCCAGCGCCACCGCGCGGCTCCAAACCGGGCCGCGCCGCCACGTTAACGATGCGCCCGCCCGCCGCGCCCGCCGCTATTCTTGCGACTGCCGCGCGGCAGCAAAGAAAACAGGTGCGCAGATTTATGTCCATCATGTGCTGGAACACATCGGGATCGGTTTCGGCGAGCGGCGCCATGGCGAAGCCCCCGGCAAGATGGACCGAGGCCCAAAGTTCCGGCAGGGCCGCGTAGAAGTTCTCGACCGCCGCCGCATCGGTCAGATCGACGTCCGCCTTGGCCGACAGCTTGGCGTGCCCCGCATGCGGGAAGTCGTCGAGTTTGACGCCCGGCTCCACCGGCAGGTGAAGAGCGGCGCCCGCGTCGAGTAGACGGCCGACGACAGCGCACCCAAGCGCGCCGGTCCCGCCCGTGACGACAATATGACGGTTTTCCAAATGCATGACCCTAACGGTCGGCGATGCGGGGCAATCTGTCAACATGAGGTCGGCAACTGGCACCCATCCTGCCCGAGCGTGCCTGACCGTCCGCTATTGGGGATAAAGCTGACGCGGCTGACGAGCGTCGGTATGTCCGCAAATAGCCAATACCGGGATTCGAGGAACCCCGAGTTTCCATGTCGCGCTGAAATGATTGAAACACTTATCCGCACCAACAGAAATCATCAGGAAACTTCATAATCGTAATACAAGCGCTCAATCGCTCCCGCAGCCCGCGACGCGAACTGTTAATGAGGATAAGTTTGATGAGCAAATATCGGACCAATTTACCACAATTGAGTGGCGATTTCTTTCTGACGGACGGTGGCCTCGAAACGTTTCTCTATTTTCAGCAGGGGATCGACTTACCCGAGTTCGCCGCGTTCCCGCTTCTCGAAACACCAGAGGGACGCGCCGAAATCAATCGCTATATGGAGCGCCATATTCAGATCGCAGTAGAAGCTCAGTGGGGCTTCGTCATAGAGACGCCAACATGGCGGGCCAACCGAGATTGGGGCGAGAGATTAGGCTACGACCGCGAACGTCTCGCTGAGGCAAACCGGGAATCAGTCCGATTTATGGCCGCGCTGCGCGAAAAACATGAGACCCCGGAAACTAGGATCGTGATCAGCGGAAATATCGGCCCGCGCGGCGACGGCTACAGCCCGACAAACCTTATGACGCCCGAAGAGGCTGCAACCTATCACCGCAATCAGATCGATGCTTTTGTCGAAGCCGGAGCCGATCTTGTCACTACGCTGACTATGACCCATGTCGGAGAAGCAGCCGGGATCACCCTCGCCGCACAAGCGGCTGGGATACCCGTCGTCATTTCCTTCACCACGGAAACGGATGGCAATATCCCGACAGGCCAGAGTCTGGGCGACGCTATCGAAGAGGTGGACGCGCTGACAGATGGGGGACCCGCATATTACATGGTCAACTGTGCGCATCCAACCCACTTCGAGGATGCGTTGCGGACCGACGCTAGTTGGATAAAACGACTACGTGGCATTCGTGCCAATGCCTCCACGAAGAGTCATGAAGAGCTAGATAATTCCACGGCGTTGGACGAAGGCAACCCAATAGAACTTGGCGCTCAATACAGGGCGATGCGCGAGCGAATGCCACACCTGACGATCCTTGGCGGATGCTGCGGCACCGATCATCGTCACGTTGAGCAAATCTGTTCAGCGTGTAAGTTGGCCGCCTAACTTCGGCGGCTGGTATTACCTAGTCCCAGTTGGCGGTGGTCTGTCGCTCTCGAATTGGGCCGCCGCCTCAAATTGTTCAAGGTCTCTTCCGGGTCATTAACGGAAGTCGGCGGCGGCATCAGGGATGTCCGCTCCTGAGGCAATAGCGGACGTAATCCGTGCGAAAGCGGGCATTGCCAACCGAATGTCCGCAGTTGGGTGTATAGCGGAAGTCGATCCGGTCCATCGTAATGTCTGCTAATAGCCAATATGAGACATTTGGCGGTACCTTCCGGCATGCCGTGTTACTCAACCAAGCCGGCCTTGCGAAGACCTTCGACGATGCGTTCAGTGTTCGCAGGATCTTTATAGGGTAGATTCTTCATGTGGCGTTCCAGCGAGTAATCCGGATTTACCCGAAACACTTCCGCCCATTGGATCTTCGCTTCGTCGGTGAGCCCAAGGTGGCCATAGCACGCCGCCAATAATACCCGGGAAATATCTGTATCGGGTTTGAGAATTATGCGTCGTCTGAGAATCTCTGTCGCGTCCTCGTATCGGCCCAGCTGAAATGTTGCTAGCGCCAAAAAATGTAATCGACTGTCGGAATAACTCGGATCAAGGCGTATACCGCGATTGATCCATTCGAGCGCTTCTTCCGGCCTTCCCGCGTATTGAAGCGCATTGCCCAGGACACCGAATGTGTAGGCGCGGTTTGGTTCGAGTGCGATCGACTTCTCAAGTTCCGCAATGGCTTGATCATGTTGCCGCTTCCAGAGGCATATGAGTCCCATCATATGATGAGCCGTCGGATCGGTCCCGTCCAGCGCGACGGCCTTTTGCGCGAGTTCGTAGGCGTACTCCAATGTTGGATCGGCTGTCTCGCTCCATCGATTGATGTAGTTCATCAACCGGGTCTGTGCCAGGTTGGCGTACGCGGGCGCATAACCGGGATCGAGTTCGATTGCCCGATTCAGCAGAGCTTGGGCCCGGGCATTTCCGTCCTTCGACATTAGCCGGGTCTGTTCGCGGCTACGGAGGACGTAGTCATATGCTTCCGGGATGTTCGTACCTGTCGTTTTGAGACGGTTCCGCTCATCGCCGGTCAGTTTGACATCCATCGCCGCGACGATCTTCTCGGTCACCTCGTCCTGCATGGCGAAAATGTCGGTCAGGTCCCGGTCAAACCGCTCGGCCCATAGGTGGCCGCCGTCGCCGCCGTTGATTAGCTGTGCGGTGATCCGAACCCTGTCACCGATTTTGCGGACACTGCCTTCGATGACGTATGTCACCCCCAGTTCCTTAGCGATTTCCTGCACATTCACGATCCTACCCTTATAGGTGAAGCTCGAATTTCGGGCGATCACGAGCAACTGGGATAGCTTGGACAGCGAGGTGATAATGTCTTCCGTCATGCCGTCGGCGAA
>JAJFLM010000230.1 GCA_021772655.1 Deltaproteobacteria bacterium | reverse complement strand
TCATCAATTTCATCAATCCAATCAAGAACTTGACGAACCTCTTTCATTCCTCCATGATAATTTTCTAGGATAAAACCATCCACACCTTCTTCAACAAATATATCTATTTCATCACTTGCGTAATCTGATGCTTGCTCGCTTCCATACATATGAAGCATTCCTAAAATTGGTTTTTTCTTAAAGTCCATATTCATTATACGTTTATTAAATAAAAATGTTTCTAAATTTATAAAAGTAAAGATACAAAAAAAGGCTAAACAACATAGAGTTATTTAACCTTAAATTTTTTGTTTAATAGCCTGAGTTTACAGCATTAATTAGCATCCTTTGATAGCCGTACCTGCTATGCATATCTGAGCAGTTAACTATTTTATCCACTTGCCTTGTCAACAAGTATATACCAGTCTCGATACCTTTAGAGGGTATCAATCTTTTTCGTGCAATCTAACTCTGTCATTTCTACCTACACCTGGATTTCGAATATCCCGACATGAGCTTTCGTAACAATCAACAAACATCTTGCGGATGCTCATTTCCCTAATTCTGTAAACAGTTAGGGTCTGAGAGACCTTTTGATGTACACGCCCGTGAGAACTTTTACTTTTTCTTTTTCTGTTTTTAGTAAAAAATCAGCCTAACCAATAGCTAAATAAATGTGCATGAGATTATGCTACATTAAGAGACGTGCCCACGGGTAGTGGTTCCAAAGGTTTGCACCCCAGAATGCCACACGACTCTCTGTTGACTCAACAAAGCCTACGATTAAATACGATTACTTTCTCTCTATGAGTTAAGCAACCAAATCTAAATGAAATGAAGCCCTTGTACTTGTTACATACTCGAACAACATGACTAAGCTTTTCCTTTCTCCAGACGAATCTGAATTTTTTGTATTGTTTCCAACACTCAACCACAATAACTCTCATTATGGTTCATCCCCCCTAGAAGGATGAGTACTCACTTATTGTATAGGTGTCCAGACAGAATAAATCCTGAAAGGCGAGGTTAGTAACCCCTTTTATAACTTGTTACCAAATTTTATCTTCCCCTAAGGGCTTGCAAAGAATTTTCATCTATGCGAGACTCTATACAGCCTCAATATTTTCAATTTTTTAAAGAACGTTTTCTTATTATCTTTCGACTCTACAATATTAAATAATTTATTAATACAATGCAAGAGTTTTTTAATTTTTTTTTAAAAAAAAGTTGGAGACGAATCTCCAACCCTTTAAACAGTAGACATTTCTACTTTTTCTTTTTACCTTGTTTTGAAAGTTTTAAGTACACTTCTGCTGAAGTTACTCCTCTTACAAAATCGGAAAGCGCCTTATCTTTTGACGCTTGTTTAGCTTTCGCTTTGCCTTTTCTAGCCATGATATAAATTTTTTAGTTTTAAATCATGACCAGAGTTTTTTATTGTTTACGTTTGTGGGGCAGGCAGGACTCGAACCTGCGACCTCCTTCGCTGTACGATTACGTAAATAATCTACTAACACGATGGTGCTCTAACCAACTGAGCTACCGCCCCCTATCAAATGGTATTATAGGCCGTTAGGCAAACAACACCATTTGAAGTTAGATTTCTAAAAAAGGCAGAGCCTCTTTTAAAATATCCTTATGAGTTAAAATAATATTTGCATTAGCATCAGCTTTTAGCAGAACCTCCAGTGATGGATAATACGTAATATCTTTTTCCTCCATTTCCTCCCATCCATAACATGAACAATGACCACCTTCTACTGCAGCCCATCTACCATCAGCAGTGAACCCGTATTGTGTAACCCATTCTTCATAATCATCAAGTTGGTATCCATCAGCCATTACAGCCCAGAATACGTCTCCTAATGAGAATTGAATACGGTCAATGTTCTCAATTCCTGTTTCCAAGTTTTGATAATCACCACACCAGTTGTTCAATCCAGTTTGAGATAAAAATGCTTCTTCAAAATTTTCAAATGTTTTCATAATTAAATGTTTATAAGTTAATAATCAGTATTAATCTTATATAAACATCAATCACTTCCTTGTCTGAAGTTTTGAAGAAATGTATATGCCGTATTAAAAGCCTTCTCTCAATTTAATGAGAGGCCACTTCCAGAACACTACTCCTGGGGTTCGTCTTTAATAAAGCCAATATGCATCCGACAGAGGGGTCAACTCGTTTCACTAGTCCTCATCATACATGTACTAATAAGGGGCTACTCCATTCATCCCGTATCCACTGCCGAAATTTCTTTTTCAATATGTCAAATAACTTTCTTTACTCTATATACGAGCAAAAATATAAATTGTTTCAATAAATACCAAATAAATTGTAAAATTTATTTTTATTTTTCTGGAGGAGCTGGATACTTCTTTTTCAATGCCTCTAACTGAGCTCTCTCTTCCGCTTCTTCATCAGCTTTTCTCATAGCTTCTTCTTCTGCATCATCCTGAGCAAATAATCCATCAATACCAATTTCTTCTTTTTCTATAACTGTATATAAAGTAGCTTCATAAATTCTATCTCTACCATATGACTCAATCATATCTTTAACTGCCTCATTAAGTTCTTCTTTATTGTTTACTTCAATACTTTCAATTGTTTCTCCACATGAGATTGTATAATCACATCCGTTTCCTTCATATAAGTGTAATAAATATTTCATCTTTCTAGTTTTTTCTATTTTCTTCGTTTCTCTCCCAGGTAGTCAAACAAATGTGTTTCATTCCCCCACTCTCTTTAATTATTGTTTCTTCTTTTGTTCCTGATTCGTAAACTATAGAAACAACCTCTTCATTATTATATAAGGTAACACAATCAATTCCTCTCAATATTGGAAAAAATCCTTTATCTATATATTTATTCTCTGTTTCAGAAACATACTTATTTAGATAGCCTTCATACATTGTTTTCTAATTTTTTCTTTTTTTCACATTTACAAGGCCTATTGCTTTCTTTGTCTGGACTTATTTCTATATCTATATAATAGACACATCCATCGCTATATTCATAATTTATAATACCAATAGTATCTCCATTACATTTATCACAAAAATCTTTTCCTATAAACTCCATTACTCTGGTTTACTTAACTTAATTAATATTGAATGATTAAATTCATCATGTCTATCATTTTCAAATCTAATTGACAATCCTTCATCTCTTGAATTCTTAATTACAAACCCTTTTTTTCCAACAAGCTCTCCATATTCAATATAATCAGCCCTTTGCATCTTCTTCTCATCGAGCATTACCCAATCACCTCTTTTAATATCTTCAAGTATATTATCTTTTTTTACAGTATGAAAATATTTTCCTTTAAAATACTGAAGCATCATAACAACTCTATCATTATGTAACCCTGATAATGTTCCAACTTCTTCTGCAGCTGGCATTTCTCTATCCCAAGGTTCTCCAGTTAACATAACACTTCCACAAACTTGTGTTGTAGGCCTAACATAGTGCCAACCATCTTTGTGTGGCATTTCATAATACATACTTCCTTGTGAAATAATAGTAGAAAATATTTCAGGCTCATCAAGACCTTCTCCAAATCCCATTCCCATTTCATATTCACCATCAATTACATGAATTGCACTTGGCCAAGGATGAGGATGGAATAATGCTTCTTCCTTTTTACAAGGATGAATAAAATGTAAATAAAGTCTATATTTTCCAAGCTGACACCAAAGTCTTTCAACATGTGGTGGGTGATAATTTATATCAACAGATTTCCAAATAGAATCGTCACATAAAAGGTCATAAATTTTTAACCTTTCTATTTGTTGTAATTTTTCTATAAAAGTCTTATCCATAATAACTTGTTCATTATATGAACAAAGATAGAAAACATATACATAATATCAAAATTTAAAACTATTTATAGGAAACTTTTTATTTTGAATGACCAGGCAATAAAAGATGAAATCTTAGGAAGATTAAACCCTCAGACCTTTACTATGAGCTCAAACGATTTAATTGATGTAATTAATGAATTTGGAATTAGCGAGGATGAAGCTGTTTTTTTATACAGCCAAGTTGTTGAAGAACAAATGGAAGAGCTTAAAGATACAACAAAAGATGTTGTTGATTATTTCAGAAATAGAGGACAACATTATCCGTCATTTGACCAATTTAAAAGAGAATTTGATAAATATGATGTTCAACCATATATAAATGACAAAATACTAAGAAACATGCATAAACAAGAAATAGAAGACCCAAATCAAATGGCTCTTTTTGAACTTAAGAAAATAATTAGAGAAGAGTTTAGGGCAATGAATGAATTTGATGATGATGATTTTGAAAATGCTGCTTCCAGAATTGCAAAAAATTGGGGAGGAGCTGGAGAACCAGAAGAAAGATTCTCTGCAGAGGAATTCTTTGGAGATGCAGGTGATGCAGCTCAAGCTGACATAGAAGCTGAATATGGTGAAGATGAATTTGCTCCTTATGGAACCATGGAAGACCCTAGAG
>JAJFLM010000229.1 GCA_021772655.1 Deltaproteobacteria bacterium | reverse complement strand
CCGGGGTCCGAGGCGGCCCAGTAGCTGTTCGGGCGCTTGGCCTCGTCGAGCTTGGTGAAGGTGCCGGCGTCGACCAGCTGCTGGCAGAGCCGGTTGTACTCCTCCGCCGATCCGTCACACCAATAGATGTCGTCGGGCGTGGTCAGGGCGGCGATCTCGTCTACCCAGTCCAGCAGAGCCTTGTTGTTGGTGAGCGTCGTAGCAGTGTTAACCATCGTGGAATTCCCCTTTGCGTGGCTGGAGCCCTAGCGTTCTGCCGGGACGCCGTTGTCCAGTGCATGGGCCCAAAGTTGGTGCGACTCGACCTGCCCCGCCCGGCGCGGTTTAGGATAATGCCCACTCAATACCGAGGGGAAGGTGAAGTCACGTGGCAGTGCAAGCTTACATCCTGATCCAGACCGAGGTGGGCAAGGCCGCGAAGGTAGCCAGCGAGGCCTCCAGCATTCCGGGGGTTACCTCGGCCGAGGATGTCACCGGACCCTACGACGTCATAGTCCAGGCGGAAGCCGGAACCGTGGACGACCTGGGCAAGCTCGTGGTGGCTAAGATCCAGGCGGTCGAGGGCATCACGCGCACCCTGACCTGCCCGGTGGTTCACCTCTAGAAGCGAAGAGGGCACTACCAACACTTCCGATAACGCTTGGGTACGCCTCTGGTTACCCAAGAAAGAAGTTGTAGTTCAACCCATCTTGGGCCGCATCTTGGGTAACCAGGCGTTACCTAAGCAAGAAGTTGTAGTTCCCCCTACCGCCTCACCGTCCTCCAGGCGAGCGATTTCGGTCCGCTGATACCCAGAAGCGAGCACGGAACTACCCGGCTCCCCCGCCGGGCGACTTCCGATACCGCACCCGGGTAGAAGATGGAGGCGAGTTCAACCGCCTCCTCCACGGTGCCGAACTCTACGTTCATCTCCCCGGCAAAGTTGAGGAACTGAAACCCGCGTTCCTCCAGCCAGGCCCGATTTCTCGGCGGCCAGATGAGCACGACCATGCCGCCGGTTCGAGTGACCCGGTCCAGCTCGGCCAGGCCCGGATCGCCGCCGTGGACGGGGTCACACGAAAAGGCGGAACACGTGAAGGTCACATCGGCCCAGGCATCGGGAATCGGGATGTCGTTGATGAAGCCGCCGGTTACCGTGCAGTGTCCCCGGCACTCCTCGGAAACCCTTGCCTTCAGACGCTCACGCAACGCTCCTGCCGGCTCGATGCCCGCCAGCTCCTCGCACCGGTGCGCCAGCTCCAGGGTCAACCGGCCCCAGCCGCACCCCACCTCCACCGCCCGGCCGATCCGCTCCGGAATCCAGGCGAGAACACCGGGATGGATGCGCTCCCCTACAGTGAGGCGGCCGTACAACTCCGGCTCCAGGCGATACAAAAGCTCCCACGCCACCTCGGCGGCAACCACGTCCCAGGCCCATGGATCATGGTGAATGCGGGATAACACGCCGGAGTCGATGGATCCCAGAAAGCGCCGGCGCTCTTCCGGCGTGAACACCGCGAGGGCGGCGGGACCGTAGCGCTGCACAAGTGGGCGGGGCGGCGGCGGGGACTCCGACAGCTCACGGAGGACGCTGCCCATCTGTGCGTGCATGGATGCCTCCGGCCGGTTCACCTTTCTTGGAGTGAGACGAACCGTTCTATACCCGGGATCGTACGCCTAACGGCCCCATTCCGGAAGCCCTGGCTTTAGGTGGCCGCGCGCTCCTGCGCCAGCTCAATCAGGCGGTCGATCAGCTCCGAATAACCGAGGCCGCTGGCTTCCCACAGCTTGGGGAACATCGAGATCTCGGTAAATCCCGGCATGGTGTTGATCTCGTTGATCAGCACCCGTCCGTCATCGGCCACGAAGAAGTCGACCCGGGACAGGCCGGCAGCGCCCACCGCCCGGAAGGCGGTCACGGCATACTCCCGGATCGTTGCGCCGACCTCCTCCGGCAGGTCGGCCGGGACCAGGGTCTTGGATGAGGGCTCCAGGTACTTGGCCTCGTAGTCGTAGAACTCCCGCCCCGGGACGATCTCGCCGCAGACGCTGGCCTTTGGGTCGTCGTTGCCCAGGACCGCACACTCGATCTCCCGGCCGGTGATCCCCTCCTCGACGATCACCTTGCGGTCGAAGGTGAACGCCAGGTCAATCCCGGAAGCCAGCGATTCGGTGTCGGTGCAGCGGGAGATGCCGACGGACGACCCCAGGTTGGCGGGCTTGGTGAACGTCGGAAAGCCCAGCAGGGCGGCGGTGGCCAGCGCGGCTTCCCGGTGCGCTTCCCAGCCGCCCCGGCGCAAAACGACGTGCTTCGGCCCCGGCAGACCCGCCGCAGCGAATGCCGTCTTCATCATCTGCTTGTCCATCCCGACGGCCGACCCCAGCACCCCGGAGCCGACGTAGGGCACTCCGGCCACCTCCAGCAGGCCCTGGATGGTGCCGTCCTCGCCGTACGGACCGTGAAGAACGGGAAACACCACATCGCACGCCAGCGTGGGGGCCCTCAGGCCGTAGGCGCCGGCAACCGATGTTTGGGCGTGCTTGCCCAGGCCCCCGAACAGGTCGAGCTTGATGCCTTCGGCGGCGAACCTGTCGTCCGGCAGATCCAGTGCTCCCCCGGCCAGCACCTGAAGCGATGCTTCGGGCAGCACCCAGTCCCCGGCGCGGGTGATGCCCACCGGGATAACGGCGTAGCGGGACGGGTTCATGGCGGCGGCAACGTGGAGGGCGGAGACGCAGGAGACGTCGTGCTCCGCCGACTGGCCGCCGAACAGCAGCACAACGCGGGTCTTCACGAAAGGGTGGGGCTCGAAACGGTGCGGTGCGGGATCAGGCGGGCTTGGCCGGCTCTATGCCGGGGGTGGGCTCGGCGCCCTCGCCGCCATCCGCAGATACCTTGAGCTGTTCCTCGACAAACTCCCTCTTGGCCTTGTCGAGCACCCGCTTGACCGGCCAGCGGGCCGAGGCGTGGGACTCCAGCGGCCCGGTGCGCCTCCGCTGCTTCTTGGCCAGCACCTCCAGGACCCTCATGCCCTCGGGGTCCTCCTCGGTGGGCTTGACCTCGATGATCCCGGCGGCGAGCGCCCGGTTCCAGACGTCCTTGCCGTACTCGCTGCGGATGATGCACATTGTCCAGCCGCTCAGGCCGATACCGCCGAAGGAGATATCGGCGTGCTCGGCGGAGAAGTCCGGGCAGTGGTGGCACCAGTCGTTGGCCACGACCTTGCATTCGTCCAGCGGAATCTTCACGTCGGTGCCGTCGGTCAGGGAGACGTAGACGTCTCCTTTGACGTTGATCTTGACGATCATGTCGACATCGACTTTGTACTTGTCGCGGACGATGACGAAGATGAACTCCTCGTACTTGAAGGTCTCGTTGCACATCAGGCCGGCAACGAACTTGGTCATGCGGCTCCAGCGCTTGATGCCCTCGGCGCTCATCTCTCGCATGGAGGTCGACTCTCAGGAAACTCCCACCACCCCGACCTTCTTGAGCTTGCGGGACGCCGCCTCTTTGAGGGCCAGCGGGGTGTTGCAGTAGGTGTAGCGGGAGCCGGAGGACTTAAGGAAC
>JAJFLM010000228.1 GCA_021772655.1 Deltaproteobacteria bacterium | reverse complement strand
TGCGTAAGCCGGCGAGGCCATAATAACCCCATTTGTCATGTTTCCAAGCTTCGCCATAAGTCGCTTTAATAGTCTCTTTAAGGGCTTGCTTTAGCTCTTTATCTTCTTCGAGAGTTAATTGCTTCTCAAGAAATTTACCTTTCCAAAATAAGAATTTGGCCTTTCTTTCTTTCTTGAGTTTCATGAGCAATAAATCTTCTAGGGTCTGTAGCGCGATGTCATATTTTCCAGCACGGTAGTTGACCCAAGCGTAGTCTTCGAGGGTGTCAATTTTTTCTCTTGGCTGGAGAGGCTTTTGTAAGAGCTCTTCAATGACCTTGGCAGCTTTTTCAAATTCAAATTGGTCTTTGTGCAGAAATGCGACTTTCTTTAAGGCGCGACGCTGACCTTTAGAACTACCACTGCGACGTGCTATTTTTAAATTTTGTTTGATAGCGGCCCCATAATCGCCAATGCGGGCATTAACAGTTGCCAGTCGCCCATAGGCCCTGCCGGTAGAAACTTTGCGAGCGATTAAGCTCTCATATAATTTTTTGGCGCGGGGATAATCGCGTAGACGGAAAATACATTCGGCAAACAAAAAGCTATCTTGCGCCCCCAGATCGACGAGAATTTTTTTGGCTTTGACCCATTCACGTTGTTTGTAGAGATGGCGGGCACGATCCCACTTGGCCTGACTTGAAATGGTGGCATTCATGTCCTGCAACAACTGCCTGGCTTCATTGGCTAAATCTTCTTCGCGGGCATGGGTCCAGAATTCTACTAATTTAGCCTTAGCGGTCGCTTTGTCGCCGGCGATAAAATAACTTTTCCCAATCAGCAAATTAGCTTGTTCTTTATGGCGTCTGACGGGTTTGGTTTTTAGATACTGTTGAGCTTTAGTCCGTGCACTCACAGCATTCTCGGCACAAAGCTCAGCTTGAGCGGCTTCGAGTAAGGCATCATTATAATAAACTGAGGCCTTGTAGTGTTGACGTAGCTTGTTCAAGTGCTTTGCGGCAGAGCTGCATTCACCTTGGTGACGTTCGGCAACACCTACCATATATAATAGATAATCATTGATGCGCTCGTGTTTGCCGATTTGCCCCGATAATTTTTTGCTCACTTGCTTCCAGTCTTCATCGATGAAGGCTTGCATGCCGCTTTTGAGCTGTTTTGAAGCTTTTTCAGAGAAAACAGCTGCTTGGGACTCGGTTTTTTTATCGCTTTTAGCAAAACCCGCAAGGGGGATTAAGCTGAAGCAGAGTACAAGTACTAAGCTTGTAATACCTGGTGATAATATTTTTCGATCTCGTAACATAAAGGCCGCCTGGCAAGTGAATTTGGCCTGTTTTATAACGTGAAATAGGCCGACAAAACAAGCCGTGGGCTTAATTATTTTTCTGAGTGGACTCGGTATTATCCGCGGAGAGGCTAACTTGTTGGATAAGATCCAAATTATAGACGCCAGCGATCACACGTGCCCCGTCACCGAGGGGAACGCGGACGGTGGCCTCGGCTGGCAAATAGACGTCATTTTCAAAGAGTTTTCTGCGAAAGCTGGGGTTTAAATCTTGGAGACTAGCCATATCAAGCTCTAGAATGTCAGCAATATCGGCCAATCGCGCCTTGGTGGGTAGTTTGACGACCTCATAGGTGATGGGCTCGTAGATGGGCAGGTTGCCAAAATGATGCTGGTAGTTACTCACCACTTCTAAGGCGGCTGCAAATGACGGATAAAAGTTGCGTGAGGCAAAGCCATACCCCGAACCCTTATAGCGCGTGATAATTTCCCCAATATCATCTGTGCCGAGGCGACGTACGGCTTTTTGCAGGCGTCCGGGCCCTGAATTGTAGGCATTGATGGCTAAAGGCCAAGTGCCGAGCAATTCATAATTTGATTTCAACAAACGTGCAGCAGAATCTGTGGCGATGAGTGGGTCTAACCGCTCATCGACCCATTCATTGAGTTTCATAAAAAGCTTGGCTGTGGCTGGCATAAACTGCCAAATGCCGGCAGCCCCCGTCTTGGATAAGGCTTTATTCTCAAACATCGATTCTACAAAGGCCAGCCGGGTGAGTTCGAGAGGCATTTGATAGCTACGGAAGGTGTCTTCCATGTAAGGCATATAAGCCCCTGAGCGTTGGATGGCTGTGATGAAACGGTTGCGGATGCCGGTTTGAGAGCGGAGTTCTTTATTGGCAATTTTAAATTTATTAGAATCTTCTAAAAAGGCCCACAGCTTCCAGATTTTGGCTTCTAAGGGATCAAGCTGAGTCGCATTGCCGCGGCTGGCGTGGAGTTTTTTTAAGGCCCGCCTGATAGCGCCCATTTTTTCGTTAAGAGTACGCTTTTTGATTAAATAGATTTCAGACCGATCAAGTCCTGACTGACGTAAGCTAGAAAAATCTAGCACCTCATAGACGACCTGTAAGTAACGTTTGTCATGTAAGACGACCTGGTCGGAGCTATAAGTCGCATAAATATTTTTCCAAAAATCAACAGCATGACGGATGGTATCCGGAATAGGGAACAATTCTTGGTTAGGGACGATTGTCGGTGTGGGTTCGGTATCGAGATGTGAGGGGGTGACTAGATTATCCAATAAAGGGGGGGTTAACTGAAAGCCTTCAGGCTCTTCATAAGAGCGCTTGAAGGCAATGGCCTTAGCAGGGGGGCTTTTTTCAGTTTTGCTTGGTGGTGGGGCAACGAGATCTTGGTAGGGGATCTGTTTTGCCTGATAGGTGGGACGCGGTTTCAATGAACGCACGACGCGTTCAGGGAAAAATTTGTACTCCCAATAAAAAAAAGCTCCGGCAATTGTCAGAATGATCAGCCCAGCGCCAAAGCGGTACCAAAACATGTTTGCTCCTACGACTTAAGCTCACGGGCAATCCGCTCGAGGATTGCTTGCTGAGCCCGTTCTACTTGCGGAATTCCCACATCAAAACCATTGGCCAAAATGGCAAACACTACGGGCTGTTTGTTGACTAACATAAAGCCTGCTAATGCTGATACCTGATATAAGGTCCCCGTCTTCGCCCAGATTTTACCACGAAGTGGCGAGCTCTGAAAGCGGCGTCTTAAGGTGCCGTCAACACCGGCGATACTGAGGCTGCGGACGAGGTCTTCGCCATAAGAACTATTTAGGGCATGCTGGAGTAGCCGAGTCAGTTGAGCTGCCGATAAGCGATTTTTGCGTGACAAGCCAGAGCCATTATCCAAGCGATAATTATGTTTGCTGACGCCTACTTTTTTTAAGGTTTTGGAAAGAACGGCCAAACCAGCTTTACTCCTCCCCTGACCGAATTGGGCGACCCCTAACAGGCGTAATAACTGCTCGGCAATATAGTTATTGCTGTATTTATTCAGGGCCGCGACAATTTGAGACAGTTTTTGAGAATCATGCAACAAGAGCAGCTCGGCAGTAGGGGGAACGGCTTGAAATTTAATGGGGCCACTTACTGAGATATTCTGTTGAGCTAAGCTTTGTTTGATAGCCCGTGCTGTATAATAGGACGGGTCCATAATCTTATTATCGATGAGTGGCGAGCGTGCGGACTTAGGGTTGGTTTTGTCGATACGTTTGCCCGCATAAATCAGTGATTCGGGCACATTAAAATTATAGGAGAGGGCGCTGGTGACAATGCGGTAGACGCTTTTACCAGTTTTACCGGGAAAGCGTATGGGGTTTTCGGCCTCAAAGTAAGAGTCATCAATAAATAAAGGTCCCTTGACGGCGCGGATGCCCTGTTTTTTGAGGCTTTGAGCCATCCAGCTGAGTTCCTCACTGACGAGAACCGGACTGCCATAGCCTTTGATCCAAAGTTGTTCGAGTTCTCCGGAGGACGCCTTTTTATTGCCGTAGATGGCGGTGGAGAAGCGATGTTGGCTGCCAAAGGTTTCAAAGGCCGCAATACTGGTGAGTAATTTCATGGTCGACGCTGGATTGAGTATGCGATGGGCATCGTGTTGATAGAGTGTTTTACCCTGCTGAAGTTCGATAGCTTGAATCGAGACCTTGCCTTGGTCCAATCCGTGTTTTTTCAACACTTGCTGAATGTCTTTTTGTAAGGAAGCCTGGCTCACTGTTGGCAGCAGTGCCCAGCTTAAGCATAGGCTGATCACACTGAGGTATTTTTTGATCCGATGAGGGGGCTTATGCAACGCTATATCCTTTGACAGCTTGGTGGAAGTTTTCTACCGTGCTTCGACGATAAACTTAAGGCAAGTTCTGCCTGAACGAATAAGGGGTGTCAACGCGGTGCGGATGCGAATCAAATACTATGGGCTCATCGTGCTGCTGCTGTTGCTGAGTGCTTGTGGGGGAGGCGCGCCACGTCCCCTTGATACTTTTGTCATTGGCATTGAGAATTCACCGAATAATCTCGATCCGCGTTTGGCGGCGGATGCCTATGCGTCAAAGCTGGCGGGTTTGATTCATGCGGGTTTGTTTCGGGTAGATCAAAACCTGCAACTCACGCCCCATTTGCTTAAATCTTTTGTACAAGTGTCACCAACAGAATTTCGCTTTGAACTTCGACCTGGAACTAAATTTCATGATGGCACGCCCTTAACGGCGCAGGATGTGGCGTGGACTTTTAATTCTATTCGTTTCAAACAAGTGGTCTCGGCACATTTCGCCACCTTCTCGAAGATTCAAGACATTAAAGTTGAGGATGCTCAACGTTTTACGATTATTTTAAAAGAGCCCTTTGCACCTTTTTTAAATGCTCTGACTATGGGAATTATCCCACAGCGCCTAGCAGCGACCCATGATGACAAACTCCCGATGATAGGAGCGGGCCCTTTTAAGTTAGCGGCTTTTGTTCCCGATGAAAAAGTTGTCTTGGAGCGTTTTGAAGATTATTTTCAAGGGATCGCTAAGCCCAAGCAGCTTATTTTTAAGATCATTAAAGATGATAATCTGCGTTTGTTGGATTTGGTGAAGGGCCGGATTGATTTATTACAGAATAATGTACCAGCAGCACTGATTCCTTATGCGCGTTCTCATCCCGATATTATGGTGCGTAGTGTGCCGGGAATCAATTATGCTTATATGGGTTTTAATTTAGAAGATCCCTATTTATCGAAGTTGTCCGTACGCCAAGCCATTGCTCATGCCATTGATCGCGAACAAGTGATGGCCTACAAGCTCAACAACATGGCGCGTTTAGCGACGGGAATTTTGGCACCGATGCACTGGGCCTATCATCTTCCTGAGGCCAAGTACCCTTATGACCCCAGCCGTGCCAAACAATTGTTAGATGAGGCGGGTTTTACAGACCCTGATGGTCCCGGCCCCAAAAGTCGCTTTAAACTTTATTATAAAACTTCTTCAAAACGAGATCGCATCGGGATGGCGCGTTTGTTGGCGCATTATCTGCAAGAAGTAGGCATTGAAGTCGTGGTGACGCCTTATGAATGGGGAACTTTGTTTCGGGATATTCGTCAAGGCAACTTCCAGTTGTATACCCTGACTTGGGTTGGTGTGACCGAGCCAGATATCTATTATTATACCTTCCATTCATCGCAAATTCCGCCCGAGGGAGCCAACCGCAATCGTTTTCGGAATAGTATGATGGATCAATTAACGGCTGGTGGACGTGTCACTTTAGATCGAGGCGAACGCAAAACGATTTATCGTGAAGTTCAGAAGATTGCCGCCGAAGAATTACCCTATATTAGCTTATGGTATGAAGACACGGTTGTGGTGCGTCGCCGCGATGTGAAGGGGTATCGCGCCTTTCCTAATGCCTCTTTTTGGGGCTTGGTAGGCATCGAACGTCAGGACAAAGTCAAGCCGACATCAAGACCAGCGGGGTCTCCTTAAACTATGTGGGCTTATACAATCCGACGCATTTTATTTTTAATCCCTATTCTTTATGTGGTGAGCACCTTAGTTTTTTTCTTTGTGCATTTGATTCCTGGTGATCCCGTCGATGCGATTCTTGGTGAGCAGGCCATGGTCAGTGACCGCGCGGCTTTGCGACAGCAACTTAATTTAGATGAACCTTTATGGGAGCAGCAATTTCGTTTTATCAACATGGCCTTACAAGGAGATTTAGGTAAATCTTTATTTAGTCAGGAACCCGTCAGTGACATGATTGTGCAACGTTTTCCAGCAACCTTGCAGTTGGCTTGCGTGGCGATGATCGTTGCGCTGTTGTTAGCGATTCCGGCGGGTGTGTTGGCTTCGCTCAAGCGCGGTTCCGTGATTGATCGCGGGAGTATGTTGTTTTCTTTATTAGGGGTGGCGATGCCCAACTTTTGGTTGGGCCCTTTGTTGGCTTTAGTATTCGCCGTTAAATTGGATCTGTTTCCATTAGCGGGTAAAGAATTGCCTGGTAGTGTGTGGTTGCCGGCGATTACTTTAGGATTTTCGATGGCCGCGATCACTAGTCGTTTGACGCGTAGTTCGATGTTGGATGTCTTACAAGAAAACTATGTGAAGACGGCCCAGGCCAAGGGCTTGTCACGTTTTAAGGTGATTGTAAAACATGCTTTGGTGAATGCTTTGAATCCCGTTGTGACCATTGTAGGCCTGCAATTTGGGGCCTTGATGGCGGGCGCTATTGTTACGGAAAAAATCTTTTCATGGCCGGGTGTTGGCTCCTTGTTGCTGACGGCGATTGAACGCCGCGATTACCCAGTGGTGCAAGGCTGTATCTTAGTGATTGCGGCCTCTTATGTGGTAGTTAATTTAATGACGGATTTATTATATGCGCGCTTAGATCCGCGAGTGAGTTTGGAAAACCATGGCAAAGCGACAGCTTAGTTGGGGGATTGGCGCGGCAGTCTTGTTGGCACTTGCTGCGATGGTGGTGCCGATGCTCTTGCCGGATTCCCTCGTCGACATGGATTTAGGTCAGTCTTTACAGGCGCCGCAAAGCGGTCATTGGTTTGGTTTAGATGAAGAGGGCCGCGACTTATTCTATTTAGTCGTCAGTGGCGCGCGGGTTTCATTATTTATTAGTGTGATGACTATTTTGATTACCGGAAGCGCGGGCTTATTTCTGGGGGCCTGTGCCGCCTATTATGGCGGTCGTTGGGATGAAGCTTTTATCTTTGTCACCGATGTGTTGATGGCTTTTCCTTCCATTCTTTTAATGATTGCCTTAGCAGCCTTTCAAAAAGAGACCTCGCTGTATCAAGTGATTTTAATTTTATGTGTGGTGGGTTGGGTGAGTTTTGCGCGCTTGGTGCGCGGGCAAGTTTTGTCATTGAAGCAGCGGGAATATATTCAAGCGGCACGTCTAAGCGGCTGTCGTTTCCCGCGTTTGCTGTGGCGTTATTTTTTACCTAATTTAGCCGGTCCTTTATTGGTACAGGCGAGTTTTGGCATGGCCGGTGTGATTATTGCCGAATCCACGTTATCTTTTTTAGGTTTAGGCGTGCCGCCGCATGTGCCCAGTTGGGGACGTTTATTGGATCAAGGGGTACAATATTTATTGGTCGCCCCGCACCTGTCGATTTTTCCGGGTCTGGCCATTATGTTGACGATTATTATTTTTCATTCCATTGGGGATGCGCTGCGGGATCAATTGGATGTGAAGGGCGTCGATTAGGAGAGTTATGTCATATACATTAGGGGAACATTTAGTTTTGGGCTTTGAGGGAGCCTGGCCGCAGCCTGAGTTCTTAGAGTTCCTCCGTGAGAAAGAAATCGGCGGCGTTATTTTATTTAAGCGCAATATTGAAAGCCGCGAACAACTGAAAGAATTGATTCAGTGTTTGCGTGAAGGTCGTGGGCAAGAACTGATAGTGAGTGTGGATCATGAAGGCGGACGGGTGTTTCGCTTGCCGCCACCGTTTACGACTATTCCGCCGGCGCGTGTCTTTGGACAGTATTATGAACGCACGCAAGATACGGTGTTGATTGCTGAGATAGCTGGCTTGATTGGCTTAGAGCTTAGGGCGGTTGGTTTTAATTTGAATTATGCTCCGGTGTTGGATGTGGATTCCTGTGCGGAGAATCCGATTATTGGCGACCGTTCGTTTCATCAGAATCCGGAATGGATTGGGCCGATTGCTGCGGCGTTTATTGAAGGCTTTCATCAAGCGGGGATGGTGAGTTGTGGCAAACATTTTCCAGGTCACGGTGATACGCAAGAGGACTCCCATTTAACCTTGCCCTGTGTGACGGCGACGCAGCAGCAAATGCAACAGCGAGAACTTATTCCTTTTGCCGCGGCTATCCGTGCGGGCGTCCCTACCTTGATGACAGCCCATGTCTTGTATCCCGCATGGGATGAAAAGTTCTGTGGGACTTTAGCGTCCCGACTCAATCGAGAGGTCTTGCGTGATCAGTTGGGTTTTGAAGGGGTGCTCTTCAGTGATGATTTATATATGAAGGGGATTGCTGCGGATGCAAGTGAGGTGCCGGCTGCGGCGCATCAAGCACTCTTAGCCGGTTGTGATGCCTTGCTGCTGTGCCATCAAGCAGACTGCCAGCGCCAGACCTATGATTATTTAATGGAGGCTTTGCAGCAGGAGGATGCGCTTTCAGCCGCTTTAAGTGAAGCGGCGCCGCGGGTCCGGGCATTATTGCAGCAGTTAAATGTTTGGCAAACTCAGACTTGGGCCGAGCCCCAAACTCAAGAATTAGAGAATAAATTGGCCCAGTTACAGGCGGAAGCCTGTGGTGACTAGGGGTAGGATTGGGGTTTCTGGACCGCAGTTTAACGGTTCTTAAGCTCTATCCCTGCCGCAACTCGAACCAAGCAAGCTTCGATAAATTAAGCAATATTAGCTGGTTACAAGAAATTTCCCAGATAGGGAGCCCAGTCGCCAGTCTTGGCACTGATCTTGCTCTATTCATGGGTGAACTATTATGTCTGATAAAACCAACATGACGACACAGATCCAGCCGCCTCAAGTGACCGAGGTGCGTCAGGCCCCCGTTGAGCGGCAGCCTGAGCGGGCTCCTTCATCGGTAGCCCAAGGTTTGTCGAGTGCGGATAACCAAGCCCGTTCGCGAGATTATCAGCAGTATACGTCCAGTCATGATTTCCGGACGGTCGAATCGGGTAGTGGTGATGTGACCATCATCCAAAGCCAACATATCGGCAATCAGTTTGATCCCGAGCGCGATCAAGAAGAAGGCGTTGCCTTGTCGACCCATGCGCAATTTCGGATGTTTCAGAATGGTGGTCGGAGCCGTGAAGATGCTGAGATGCGTCCGCAGGTAGAAGTTCCAGAAGCCGATGAAAGCCGTGAAATTTTAAGTGCCGGTTTACGCCGTGGTAGTTTTCGGGTTTAAGCCATTAACTTTGTGGTTAATTCACCACTTTCTTCCAACGCCCGTAATTCCTGAAAGCCCCCAATCATCTCTTCATTGATAAAGATTTGTGGGACCGTTTGATGACCCGTCTTGGCATAGAGCTCTTGTTTTTCTTCCATACTGCTAATTTTGATTTCTTCGAAAGAGACACCTTTGCCTTCTAACAGCCGTTTGGCGGCGACGCAGAAGGGACAGAAATCTGTGGTGTAGACTTTGACTTGGGGCATAGGGCTTAGATCCTTATTTTATAGCATTGTTTCATTATCATGACACATTTGTAGGGACGTATTACAATATGCCTCTACTTTTGTCATCGCGAGCCCGTAGGGCGCGGCGATCTCACGATATCAAGTGGTTCCAGGAGATTGCCACGTCGCTTAGGCTTCTCGCAATGACATTTTTACTGCTTATTTCCTTGCAGTTGCAAAACCCACCAGCCCCGACTAGGATGCCCCTATATGTGGATTCCATGGGCCATCACCGGGGTAGCGCTACTCGCAATAGTAGTGATCGCCTGGCTGGCCTTCAAAAAACCAGTAAAAGCCGAAGACTCGCCGCAACTGCTGATGATGCAAGAGCAGCTAGGACATTTGCGCACAGAGATGCAAGGCCAGGTCAGTCAGCTCAATCAGGTGATCAATGAACATCTCCAGAAAAACCTCAATGTGATGCAGGAGTCTCAATCGCAAGTGGGCACACGTCTGGATAATGCGGCCAAAGTGATTGGCGAGGTACAGAATCGCTTGGGTAAAATGGAATCGGCCACGGATCGGATTTATGAAGTGGGGAAAGACATTGCTTCGTTACAAGATATTTTGAAGGCTCCGAAGCTGAGAGGCTCACTGGGAGAATTATTTTTATCCGACTTATTATCTCAGGTTTTACCGAGCGAGCATTACTCTATGCAGCATCGTTTTAAGAGCGGTGAGGTGGTCGATGCCATTGTGAAATTAGCAGACCATATCGTGCCGATTGACTCCAAATTTCCTTTAGAGAACTTTAAGAAAATGACAGCCGCAGAAGACGATGCCGTGAAGAAAACAGCGAAACGTTTATTTGTAGCGGACGTCAAAAAACATGTGGAAGCTATTGCGACTAAATATATTCGTCCTGATGAAGGTACCTTTGATTTTGCCTTGATGTATATTCCCGCTGAAAACGTTTATTATGAAACCATCATTAAAGATGATGATTTAGATGGGGATAAAGCCTTGTCAGCTTATGCCTTAAGTCGCCGCGTGATTCCCGTATCGCCTAATAATTTCTATGCTTATTTAAATACTATTCTATTAGGCCTGAAAGGCTTTAAAGTGGAAGAAAGTATCAAAGACATTATGGCCAGTCTCACCCGCCTTAAATTAGATTTTAATAATTTTGTACAAGACTTTAATAAGATTGGTACCCATTTAAATCATGCACGGTCTAGTTATGAAAATTCCGATAAACGCTTAAGTCGTTTTCAGGATAAACTCACAGCTTTGGATGTGCCAGATACTCAGCCCGCCCGCCTTGATGAGACAAAGTCGAGGCAGGGCAAGAACCCCCCTAAACTTAAGGAAGTGATTTCGTAATATGTCGCAAGAATCTGTGATTATTTATGCTGTGTCCGATGCGACAGGTGATTTAGCGGTTAATATTTCTATTGCGGCGGCGCGTCAGTTTAAAGAGCTTAATTCTGATTTGCGGCGGCGGTCTTTAGTCAATACGGAAGAAAAAATCCGTGTTGTGGTCCAAGAGGCTAAGCAAGAAAGCGCCTTAATTCTTTATACCTTGGTGTCGGCCAATATGCGGCAGGCCTTGATGGAAGAAGCCAAAGCTCAAGGAGTAACGGCTGTCGATTTGATGGGTCCGGTGCTGAATAGTATTGCGCGGACGGCTAATTTAACGCCGTCGGATGAACCAGGTTTACAATATCAAATGACCGGTGATTATATGAAGCGTACGGAAGACATGAGCTTCACTGTCAAACATGATGATGGTCAAGGTTTAAGCAGCTTAGATGAGGCGGATATTATTCTGTTGGGAATTTCCCGTACTTCTAAAACTCCCTTGTCGGTTTATCTGGCGTACCGCGGTTATAAAGTCGCAAACATTCCTCTCGTGCGTAATATTGAGCCACCGGTTGAACTCAAGGAGTTAGGTCGTGATAGAATGGTAGGGTTGACGGTTGAGCCTGAGAAATTAATGAATCTACGGGCGTCGCGGCTTAAAAAACTCGGTCGCCCTATCAATGAAGATTATGCCAGCTTAGAGTTTATCAAAGAAGAGCTCGCGTTTCAGCGTCGGGTGTTTATTGAGCTGGGGAATATTCCCGTTATTAATATGACTACCAAAGCCATCGAAGAAGCAGCGACGGAAATCTTAACAGCTTTAGGGCGCTAATTCTTAAGCGATGACTTGTAAGGCTTGTGTGGCTAATTGAAATTTTAGGCGTTTCCCGCGTTTTACGGGTTCCATAATATGGGAGCCGTCGATAAACAGCGCAGCATCATCCATTTTAACAGTGAGATATAAAGCCTCTTTGGCGCGGAGCTCTCCGTGTGATAATTGATATTTGAGTCCCGGTAGTCGGTAGAGTTCGCGAGCCCGGAAGGCAAATTTAACGGCTTCAATCGGCATGCGTTTGCCACCAGCCGAGTGAATGGCAGCCGTACTACCTGCGGGTGTGGCGATCCAGATGCCGGAACTCTTTTGTTCTTCAATCGTCCCACGGTTTTTCTGAAGCCAATAGCGTGAAGTCGCACCTGCATTGTCACTGGTAAAAAGAATTTCGTTTAAAGCTGGTGGGCCAATTTTCTTACTGCCGCTCCAGGCTTGCAAGCGTTGCAATGTTTTGATTCGAGCGGCACCTTGCAGCACGCGTTTGAGTTTATTTTCGAAGGTATCCTGGTGGCAGCAGGTAAAATAGCCGACACTGCTCCAGGGTACAGAGTTGACTCCTAGCACCACATGGTTTTTAGCATAATGGGAGGCTTCTAAAAATGTGCCATCGCCACCTACGGTAATAATCAAATCAGCTTTGATGGGCCCGTTAATCTCAAAACGACTGTAGGCTTTAAAAGGAATATTGTGGCTCTGCAAACACTGCTTCACATGTTGGATGCAGGCTTGATGTTCTTGATGGAGCTGTTTCCATTCACGCACGCTGATATTCTGCTTTTTTACGAGCTGGCGATAATAGCTGGAGCGTTCTTCAAGGACTTTCTTTTGATAACTACTTTTTTTATAGACGACAACGGCGTGTTTTATGTTCATAACAGATAGATCTCCGCTCATGTTTCTCAGTAGCTTTAGGCAGAGAGGGATACAATAAAAGATGCGAATTATCAGCAAAAAATCATCGTGCTCTTCAAGTTATCGTCGTACCGTGGCTTTGTTTGGAGGTTCATTTAATCCGCCACATCGGGGTCATGTGGCGATGGTGCAGGCTTTATTACGCTGCCGCGATATTGACCAAGTTTGGATCTTGCCAGTTTTTCGTCATTCTTGGGTGAAAGATCTCTTGAGCTTTGCCAAGCGGTTTCACATGTGTCGTTTGGCTTTTTCTCATTTATCGACTCGGGTGACTGTAAAGCGTATTGAAGCTCAGCTCGGTGGCGTCAGTTTTACTATTCGAACACTTTGCTATTTAGTGAAGCAGTATCCTGCGACGCGCTTTGTTTTGGTGGTGGGTGCCGATAGTTATGCCTCACGCGACAAGTGGAAAGATTTCGATAAAATTGTAAAACTCGTTGATTTGATCGTGTTTGAACGGGGTGCAAAATCTAAGATCCCCAATGTTTCCAGTACGGTAATTCGAAAGCGTGCAAAATTCGACTCTAAAGAGCTTCCCAAAGAAGTGGCAGACTATCTACGACGTTATGACCCTTATTAAATAAGCGCATCACTAAAGTTCAACAAACAACTGAATAGATTTAGTGTGCGATAATAAGTATACTGGACCTATTCTATGTTGATAATAGTTATTATTCTTAGCCTTTTTAGCCTAACCTGCTGCGTTCCTTCGACAGGCACTTTAAATCTTGATGGCAGCTCTATTGAGAACATTGAAGAATTGAGCCCCAGTGACACGGCATCTGATAATCAGCTAATGGATACACCACCTATTGCTGGCCCGAGTGAAGGGGACGGTGTTGAAGCGTCACCCATCCCGCAATGTCCATCAAATATTCCGATTGAAGAGTGTGACCCATGGCAGCGGGAGATTCCTTTAAGTATTTCACAGTCGACTCTTTGCACATATCATCAAGAGCTGCCTCAAACATGGATTCAAACCGAGATTAAGACTACTGAACCGGTGACTGTAGAATCTTATGTTGATCTAGGTGTTTATGTCAGCGGTATGAACATTAATAATACGCTAGCAGATTTAGGCTTGGTTGTAGAGCCTGCTGATATTATGCCTGAACGTCGTGGCCATCAGTTAGCTGTTAGTGAGGATGGCAGTGTACAATTTCTGGTGCGTAGCCAAGAAAAAGCTAATGATTATAAAATTCGTGTTGGTGGTACAATCGATGGAATAAGAATCCGAGCTATGGGCCAACTTAGTATTGAAGATCCTTGCCCTCATTTATCAGCAGTGTTGCAGGAAGCCATGGCTGAGAATGGCGGAGAAATCGTCTTGCGTCGCGTTGATGAAGATACCGAGCCCAATGATAATGAGGAAGGTGCTGAGTCGGCCCCCACAATTTATCTTCAAAAAATCGAACCCTACGAGGCCGTGCTCTATAATCCAAACCATTCACAGGTGACAAAGCCAAGTAAGGGTGCGACGAGTGATTCAAGTGAAAAGCAGCCGACTAAATCTATGTCTCATTAGAGACGTCTTATCGCAAAGCATCGGTGCCATCTGTTGTTGAAAATGAGTGTTCATGTCATCTTGCTATTGACTCTGGGTACGAGACTCGGCATGGAGATACTTCGTTAATTTAGGAGATTTTAATTATGGTCATGACAGAATCAACAATGCTGCCCTTAGGCACTCAAGCCCCTGACTTTGCTTTGCCTGATGTGGTGAGTGATCAAGTGGTTTCGTTAGCCGACTTTGCCGATGCTAAAGCCTTGCTCGTGATTTTTATGTGTAACCATTGTCCTTTTGTAAAACACTTAGCTCAGCCCTTAGCGGCCTTTGCCAAAGAGTATCAAGCGAAAGGTCTGGCTGTGGTGGGGATTAATAGCAATGACGTGGCCAATTATCCTGATGATCATCCGGATTTAATGAAACAAGAAGTCACACAACAGGGTTATACCTTTCCTTATTTATATGATGAGAGCCAGGTGGTCGCGAAGGCCTATAAGGCTGCCTGTACGCCCGACTTTTTTGTGTTCAATCGCCAACAACAGTTAGCTTACCGGGGTCAATTTGATTCGAGTCGCCCTGGCAATGATTTGCCCATTGATGGTGCTGATCTGCGAGCGGCTTGTGATGCTATTTTGGCTGAAACGAATGTCCCCGAACCGCAAGCTCCTTCCATTGGTTGTAATATCAAATGGAAGTCAGGCAACGCACCGGATTATTTTTCGGCCTAGTTACCTTTTCTTTTTGCGGCCCAGCATTCCTTTGACGAGTGAAGGTTTTCTGAGAAAGCCACGGATTGCGGCAAGCTCAATAATGCCGTTTAAGGCATAGGGAAAAGAATAAATGCCGCCGTGAACTTGCTGAGAAAGTAAGGCTGCAGCCATCGCATTGTCATTTGCAAACGGCGTCTGACGTCGTGCCGATCCAGGGGCTTCCGGATTCATCCAGTCATGCAAAAGCATCATACCGTTTAAGGCAACAGTAGTGGCGGGATCATAGGTCGACAAACCAAACATGCGGGCACCAATATAGCCGGCTTCAAAAACGGGTATGGAAAGTGATTTCGTGCGGCTGATGCCGGCGACATTTGCGGAAACAGTTACGTCCGGAAACAGGGCTCGCATGGCCTCAGCGATCATAATTTTTTCAACATACTGGGCACCAATGTAGGTGGGCCCTTGTAAAGGAACTAAGGCCTGTACCATGCGCACATCATCATCGAATGATGCGTAGTTAGGAACGACACGCCCCAAGAGTTTACTGGCACCAATCCAACCAAGATTAGCGGCATGGGTCCAAGCTCGACCAGCTAAATGACGCTGGCCCGCTTGATAATCTTCTAGTTGCGCGGCCGCTGGAGAGGTAGGTGAAATAAAAGTACCAATGGCGTCGACACGCCCTTCATTTGCTAACTGACGGGTGATGGCATTCATCACTGAAGTCAGGCGCCATTCGCGGGCTTTGCCGCCAACATATGCGAAGGAACCAATCGAAACTTTTTGATCCCCAGCAAACTCACGGATAGTCGCAGCAATTTCTAGAGGCTGTTGCAATAAATCAGCCCCGTGTTCCGGATAAACTAAGGTGCCACTAAAATTGGGGTTGTTAAGAATTTCGGCCGGCGGGGCTTTAAGATCCATCCACAAGACAGTAGCGCCTGCATTTAAAAATAAGGGGAGCGGTGAAAGTTCAGCGCCTGCGCCTAAGAGAACAATTTTACGGCCGCACAAATTAACCTGCCCATTTTCATCGCGATGCGTTTCATAGAGCCAATTTAACGCTTGAAAAGCGGCGTCACTCATTTGACGTTGTTCAGCATGTTCATCAATGACATCCATCATGTGGGTGCCGGCTAAAACTTCATCATTCCAAGGGAGGCTGAGGGCTTGCAGTTGTTGATTGCTAAAATTATGAGTCACTGTTGGTAAGGCTGATGCTTGGCGACCGAGCATATAATGTGGCAAAGGACTGACGCGACCGCCTTCAGTGCGGAAGATCATTTGATCCTGTGCCGCATCCGTGACAGCACGGGCAATGGCAACGCGGGCTCCTGAAGCGATACGCGTTCCTTCAAACTGAATGGTATCGTCAGCATAGCTCTTGCGAAAGGCGCCCGCTGATTCTGGAATATGAATACCGCTAAAGTGTTCTGCTGTGCTGGGATGCTGAGTGGCTCCAGCTAACAGTTGATGTAAAAATTGAGAACCAGATGTATCGACAGGGAGACTGACACCGGCGGACAAAGTGGAGCTTTGAGAACTCGCTAAAGTGACGTTGGAAAGTGATAGTAAAGATGTAGATGTCGATAATGACGCAATCATGATGCCTCCCATAGAAAATTTAAACCACAACAGCTTTTTAGAACGACCCAGTTCCAGCTTCTAGAGTTCATTTCGCCAGGCTGGATAAAAAGTTGCTATATGGGCACGCTTTTTATGTGCGAAGATTTGCAAGTAACTCGGGATAATGTGGGCCAAACTGATTTTTCCAGGCAGCTAGTACGAGAGCCTGCGAAATTTGATAAGAGGCTGCTGAGAAAACCGTGTCTAGAGTTCGGGTGGGTTCTCGCGCATACATGGGCACCATAATACCTTCTTGGCCTTCGATAAGTGCGAGTGCCATGCGTCGTCCCACATCAATTCCTTGGCTGAGATCTTCTGCGGCCAATACGGTGGGTTGACGCTGAGTATGCCCCAAGGTTGTATAGCGGGCATCAATTCTCAAATGGGGGTACATGCCCTTAGCAATCAGATTCATTTCTGTGACCACAACATCGCTGAGTTGTGAGATGTTTGAGGCATTGGCCAAGCCTTTTTGAGGCGAGAAACTCACTTCGTGATCGGTGTAGAAAGGTTTATAACAAGCTTTTTCTCCGACGACTAAAATGGCCCCACGGTTTTCTAAGAGGGTTTCAAAGAGTAAACGATAAATATTTTCTAATGGGATGGGTCCAATCTCTGGGACCAAGACAGCTTTTTCTCCCGCATGAAAAGCGGCTTCCAAAGGAAAACGACCACTATGCCCACCCATCACTTGAACGACATGAAGTTTATTACAACTACCAGCGGTTGTGCGGATATGTCGGATTTGTTGAGCAGCAAAACTTAAAGATGAGGCCATGCCAATGGAACGTTCCGCTCCTGGGATATCGGCATCCATGCTGGCGCCGGCATAGACAACTTTTTTGACAATCGTTTCATTATAAATCGCCTGGGTCATTTTTCCGGTGCCATCACCCCCGGTGAAGAGAATACCTCCTGCAAAAGGGGAAATATTTTGGAGAAAATAGGCCATGGGTGCGCCGGGGGCTAAACCTTCAATAGTGGCAAAAGGATCACGGCGCCGATTACCTGTTCCCAATAATAGAGGGGCCTCGTGTTGCAAGTCACGGACTAAGCTATCATTGAGTTCAATGATTTGCGGTCGCGGATTTGTCAGGCTAGACGGCCCATTCAGTGCGCCAAATACCCGATAACCAGCGGATTTCAGGGTTTGATAGGCACCGTAATTAATGCAGTTATAACCGCGGCAATCACCGCCGGCATTGATGAGCAAAACATTTCTATCTGAGGCTGTGGGTAAAGGTTCTGGATGTAATAAAGTTTGTTTGTAGCGCCTGACACCGATGGGTCCGCCGTCATAATCTGGTTTGGACCAAGCATCACTTATATTCAGTGGGCCAAATAAGCGATGGATGCGCAATTGTCTTTGTGTAGCAGCAATTTCTGTTGGACTGGGTTTGAATTGAGGGCCTTGCTGGGCTAAGGCTTCAATCAAGTCGGTGAGACTTTTTCTCGTCGCATCCAAATCAGCTTGTTGGCTTGCGGTGAGAATGTTGGGAATATATTCAGCCGTGCCGGCAACCTCACGCCAATCAGTAACTCGCCCATGGAGTTGATCTTGTAATCCTTGGGGGAAGCCGGAACCTTGTAATTCATTACGCAAGCCGGTGGCTTCACCAATCACTTGTTGGACAGTCATCTGACGGGTGCTGGCCAGTAGAAAAGTGGAGTTGCTCGCTATTTGTCCCACACCCATTAACATAAGTGAGCCTATTTCGACATGAGAGGCTAAGTGTTGTGGCTTTTTCTAGGTAGAGGATAACTTTTTATACTCATGAGAATACTCAAAACACTCATATTCTGCTGGCTTGACAGATAGAACCCTTATTTTATACATTGTTCCGTCTGTAGTCTGATTGAGAATAGAAAGTAAATCCCTTTCAAAATCATCAGTTTAATAACTTCAAACGGATATTGTTTGAGGAGGTGATGTAAATCCATGCCAGGAATTCGCTTACGCGAAGGAGAAGGCTTTGAACAAGCGGTGCGCCGCTTTAAAAAACAGTGTGAAAAACTCGGAATTCTTTCAGAAGTCCGTAAACGTGAGCACTATGAAAAACCTTCTATCAAACGCAAAAAGAAAGCTATTGCTGCCCGCAAACGTGCCATAAAAAAGGTACGAATGGGTGGGAGATAGTTCGTTGACTATTCTCGAACAAGTCAAAGCGGCTGTTATTGAGGCCATGAAGGCCAAGGCACAGGTGCGCCTTGACGTCGCACGAATGACTCAAGCCGCTCTACAGAATCGCCAGATTGAAAAAGGGGACGAGCTCTCGGAAACCGAAGCGGAGAAAGTTGTCGCGACCGCTATTAAGCAGCGGCGCGAGGCCGAAGAGCAGTTTCGTCAGGGTGGCCGTGAAGAATTGGCCGATAAAGAAGCTGAAGAACGGATTTTTTTAGAGAGCCTCTTGCCACCTCCTTTAACGGACGCAGAATTATTGACTCAGGTACAGCAAGTGGTGACTACAGTGGGTGCGGCGGGTCCACAAGACTTTGGTAAAGTCATGAAGCCCGTGATGGCAGCCGTGGGGACACGCGCGGATGGTGCGGCTGTGAAAAAAATCGTGCAGCAAGTTTTAGAGTCCGCATAAAATCATTAATATTCCCTGACAGCTACAGATTTTTATTGCGAGCGGCCCGCGGATGGCTGATAGCTGACTGCGAACATGCCCTTAATTCCAGAAGAACAACTTGAGCAAATCCGCGATCAGATCGATATTATCGAACTAGTTTCTGAGCGGGTCCCATTGCGCAAGGCCGGTCAAAATTTTAAAGGCCTGTGTCCTTTTCATACGGAAAAAACCCCTTCATTTACGGTCAATCCTGATAAACAGATTTTTCACTGTTTTGGCTGTGGCGAAGGCGGCAATGCCTTCCGGTTTTTAATGAATTTTGAAGGCATCAGTTTTGTGGAAGCTGTGCAACAGTTGGCCGATCGTACCGGTATTCGTCTGAAATTTGTTAAGGGGCAGGAGAACGCGGCCAAAAATCTCCGACATCGTAAAAGCTTAGCTAAAATCAATCGCTATGCTGCTGAATATTACTTCAATCAGCTGCATCAAGAGGCCAGTGGGGCGCAAGCTCAGGCCTATTTAAGTGAACGCGGGATTGCGGCGACTACGGCGCAACGTTATTTAGTGGGCTATGCGCCTAGTAGCGGACGTGCGCTTGCACAATTCTTGACGGCCAAAAAAGTACCGATGGAACTAGCGCAGGAAGCGGGATTAGTTCGCAAAGGGGCTCGTGGTGACTTCTTTGATTTTTTTCGAGATCGGCTGATTTTCCCGATTCGGAATGCTGCGGGTGAGTTTATTGGTTTTGGCGGCCGGATTTTTGGCGAAGCGACGACAAATCAGCCTAAATACCTCAATACGCCAGAATCACCACTTTATCACAAAGGCCGGGAAGTTTACGGACTTTACGAAGCCCGAACAGCGTTGCGCGAAAGCCAACAAGCCTTGTTGGTAGAAGGTTATATGGATGTGATTGGCTTGGCTCAGGCCGGTTTAGGCTCAGGGGTGGCTCCCTTAGGCACGGCCGTTACTGCTGATCAAATCAAGCGCATTCACCGTAACGCTAAGGAATTGTTTGTGATTTTTGATGGTGACCGTGCCGGACAAAAGGCAGCGTGGCGTGCTTTAGAGATTGTATTGGATCTCGGCGTTCCGGCCCGTATGTTGGCCCTGCCCGCAACAGAGGATCCTGATAGCTTTATCCGGGCCCATGGCTTGAAAGCTTTCCAGCAGCAGCTCCTTGCGGCCCCCGGTTTGATGGATTATTTTATTGATAAGATTGTAGCGCTCAGCTCACCTGATAATGTTGGTAAGACGGAAGCCGTAAAGCAGCTAATGCCCCAACTGGCGCGGGTTTCTGGCGAGGTAGAAAAAGCCTTGTATATTCAGCGGCTTGCCGCTAAGTTGGCGCTTCCAGAACAGGTAGTTTGGCGGGAGCTACAATCTAATGGGCAGAGAACACGCAACTTTCGATCAGAAGGTGCCGATGATATTGACGCTAAGCGTCATCGGTATGTGCGTTTGTCACCCTTCGAGCGAGACCTGCTTCGGGCAATCTTATCTAACGGAGAAGGAGCAAGCGACTTAAGTGCAGAGCTAGAACCTCAGGATTGGAAACAACCTGAGCTTAGGCAAATGTGGACCCAAATACAGGAAGCTTTGGCTCTCGGGACGCCAACTTCCAAACTCATCGAGTTATTCCAAATGGGCCCATTGCGACAAGAGCTCACCGCGCTGTTGATAGCAGGCGAAGAAGTATCAGCACAGCAAGTTAATGAGTTGATTGTTTCGTGCCGTCAGCAATTAAAACGGCAACAACTTGAGCAGAAGCGTCAAGAGCTTACCAGACGTATTCAAGAGGCAGAGGCTAAATTGGATAAAGAAAGCTTAGAAACGCTGTTATTAGAAAAAAATAACCTTCTCAAGGAATTGGATCAAAACGGGTACCGATAATAGTATTTGGAAGGAAAAGTTAATGGGCAAAAAAAGCGAAAAAACGGCATCGGTAAAAAAATCAGCAGCCAGCAAGAAAGCCGCTGAAACAAAAGCTGAAAGCAAGCAAATAGAAGATTCAAAAAAAGCAGAAGCCAAACAGGTTGAGCAGCTGATTCACCTTGGCAAAGAAAAAGGTTTTTTAACGTACGAAGAAGTCAACGAAGCTTTACCTGGTGATGTTATGTCACCGGATCAGCTCGATAGTGTGTTGTCTGTATTTGACGATATGGACATTGAGTTAGTCGAGAATGAGAAGTCGGCTAAGGCTAATAAAAAAACGGATAGTGCCACCAGCACTAGTCGATCGACTTCTGCAGCGGCTCCGACGACGGCAGATTATGGTACGGTTCGTTCTACTGATCCTGTGCGGATGTATTTACGGAAGATGGGCCAAGTCGCCTTATTGACTCGCGAAGGTGAAGTCGAAATCGCCAAACGGATTGAAGAAGGTGAAGACCAAGCTGTTAGAACGCTTTTATCGACGCCTTTAGCTTTAAATTACCTCAACATCATGGGTGAGGAATTAAAAAAGGGTAAAGTACGCATTCTTGATCTCATGAAAGAGTTTGATGATGCTGAACCCACTGAAGAAGAAGCTGAAGAAATTATTGAAGTAGAGGCTGAAACCGAAACTGAAGAAGAAGTGATTTCGGCACGTGAAGAAACCTTCTTAAATAACATGTTGCCTCATTTTGCGACCTTGAAAAAGCTCAGCAAGGAATACCGCAACCAAGTTTCAAAATCAGAAAATTCACGTTTGCGTGAAGAAAGTCGGGCCAAGGCCGCTGAAAAGGCTGCAGGGATTCTGGACCAATTAATGAGCGTGATTAAAGAGATGCGCTTAAGTCGTCGGAGTTTAGACCGCTTGGTTGAACGCCTGAATGAATTGGTTGGGAATGTTGAATCTGCTGAAAAAGTGATTGCTCAAGTCCGCCGTAAACTGGGTGTTAAAGCCGATGAGTTAGAGGACGTAATCGATAAGTATCAACGTTCCAAATATATGGAAGGCAAAATTGCGACGCAATTAAAGTTGAGCAAAGAAGACATTGCTGAGCGGATTGATACTTATAAAAAGACCAAGAAGTTAATTCGCGATGCTGAGAAAGAAAGCGGTTTAGAACAAAAAGAAATGAAAAGAACTCTCAAAGACATTCGTCGTTGGGAGCGTTTTGCCGCGCAAGCTAAGAATGAACTTGTAGACGCCAACTTACGTTTGGTGGTGAGTATCGCTAAAAAATATACCAACCGTGGTTTACAATTCTTGGATTTGATCCAAGAAGGTAATATTGGTTTGATGAAGGCTGTTGATAAATTTGAATACAAACGTGGCTATAAGTTTAGTACCTATGCGACTTGGTGGATTCGTCAGGCGATTACCCGGGCGATTGCTGACCAAGCGCGTACTATCCGGATTCCAGTACACATGATTGAGACTATCAACAAATTGGTACGTACGTCTCGTCATTTAGTTCAGGAATTAGGTCGTGAACCGACGCCAGAAGAAATTGCTGAAAAAATGGAACTGCCTTTAGATAAAGTCCGCAAAGTTTTACGGATTGCTAAAGAGCCAATTTCCTTAGAAACACCGATTGGTGAAGAAGAAGACTCACACTTAGGTGATTTCATCGAAGATAAAAATGTTCCAACGCCGGGTGAAGCGGTGACAGGATTGAATATTGCTGAGCAGACTCAGCGGGTACTTGCTACCTTGACGCCTCGTGAAGAGAAAGTTTTGCGGATGCGTTTTGGAATTGGTGAGAAGTCAGATCATACTTTAGAAGAAGTAGGTCGTAACTTCTCTGTTACCCGTGAGCGGATTCGTCAGATTGAGGCGAAGGCCTTAAGAAAACTGCGGCATCCCTCGCGAGCGAAGCGTTTGCGAGGCTTTTTAGATTAAAGCAAAGGCGGCTCATTAGAGCCGCCTTTTTTTATGTGGGCCTGCTAGGACTCGAACCTAGAACAACCCGGTTATGAGCCGGGGACTCTAACCAATTGAGCTACAGGCCCCTCCTACGTTGCTTTAAAGTAGAAGCTTCGGAGAGCAGGCCACAAATAGACGGTTGATGGCTTGTCCTTCGAAGCCCACTTGGGCGGAGCAGGAAGCCACTTTATATACGGACTGTTCCAAAGATTGACAAGCTAGGAGTCATAGTCCAATTTCAGGCCCGAATCGTTGTAAGGAGGAGTGTTATTCAAGACCAAGCGAAACAAGAACAGATCAGAAAACTGTTCGCTTTAAGCCAATATGCCTTAGAAATCAGTGAGATGAAGCTAGAGTTGGATCGTATCCCGGCTAAAATTAAAGAGATTGAACAAGACTTAGCCGTGTTTCGTGGTGAGTTCGATGCCTTAAGTGTTCAACTAGCAAATTCCCAGAAAAGTTGCCGTGAAATGGAAGCTGATGTGGCGCAGTCAGTAGAAATATTGAAAGAGCGTGAAACTAAGCTTTATATGATCAAGACAAATAAAGAGTACCAAGCGGCGGTCACTGAAATTGCTGAGCGTCGACGTCATGACAAAGAATTAGAAAAACAGACTTTAGCGTTGATGGCAGAAATAGAAGCTTTAGAAGCTCAAGTTAAAGAACGTGAGCCAGCTGTGGCGGCTCGGACTGAAGAAGCCCATCAAGAAAAGTCTGCCTTAGAAGCCAAGGCAACTGAGTTAAAGAATAAAGTTGAGGCAGCGGAACAGGCCTGGCAACAAAAAACAGTAGGTCTTGACCAGGAATTGTTGAAGGACTTTGAAGAAGCCACTCAATTTCAGTCGGATGCTTTATCTTATTTGGAAGGCAATAATTGCCAAGGTTGTTTTATGAACGTGCCTCCACAATTAGTGATTGAGGTGATGCGGATGGAAAGATTATTGCGCTGCCCAAATTGTCAACGGCTCTTATTTGTCCAAGATCTCGTCGAAGACCCTGGCATTGCACCACCTACTGAGTAAGTTGACATCATTGCGAAAAGTGCAAGCGACGAAGCAAATCTCCCAAGATAAAGCGAGCTTAATATGCCTTATAATACTTTAATTGCCTACACCGATGGGGCCGCCCGTGGCAATCCGGGTCCAGCTGGAGCCGGAGCCTATATTATTGATGATTCAGGTTCCGTAGTTGCAGAATTAACGCGGTATCTTGGCGAAGCGACTAACAATGTGGCCGAGTACCAAGCTCTGCTCTTAGCTTTAGAAGAACTCTCTCAACATCAGGTCGAGTCAGTCGTGATCCGTGCTGATTCTCAATTGATGATCCGTCAGTTGCAAGGTCTGTATAAAGTTAAAAACGAAGGTCTCAAACCGTTATACCAACAAGCCAAGACCCAACTCGCTAATTTCTCAGAAGTCAGTTTAGAACATGTGCGTCGTGAAATGAATAAAGACGCCGATCGTTTGGCCAATCAAGCGATTGATGAGCGTTAGCTTATTGAGTTCATCTTAACGGAATAAGGGCGACCCAAAGGTCGCCCTTACCAAAAGTAAATCTATAAGCCGGGTTCTGTAATAGATGATCATTTATCTAGGAGTGACATTGCTGTCACCCTCAAGCATCCTACCCATTCTGGCAGTTAAAGCTTTTAACAGCCTCAACATTTGGTCGGACCGACCTCAAACCAGAACCTATTTGGATTTGCATCCCGTGGGGTTTAGCTGATTTCACTACGGCACCCTGCTTCGCCGAGGCTACGCAGGGCCGTACATACTTTCTGTTCCACTTTCCGTCGCCTCACGACGCCCGGGTGTTACCCGGCACGGTGTCCTGCGATGCCCGGACTTTCCTCTCTGCAAGCAGAGCGATCATCCGATTTACTTTCTAGGAGCTATAATACCCTTGAAACCTATCGAAAATCTAATTTTTTCCGCTTTTCAATAGGATCATCTCAGGCCGGATTTCGCCTTAAGATTTCAATATTGTTACAACTATAGCTTATTCGATAGCCTAGATTTTGAGAGTATCAAGGGGCATTATGAAGAGCTCATCGCCGTAGGTCATGAAGCACGATTGTGTACTCAGGTCCACTGAATCCTCTTTACCAGCTCAACCCGAGTTGCAGTTCTATCCGATAACAAGGGTTATGAAACTCCGGCTCTATCCCAATTATTTTCGTGTATTCGTGCTCCTTTTAGTGGGCAGTCTTGTTCTATTGGCAGCGTGCCAATCAGCGACGGAACAAAGTGCGGTGCCCATCCAGCTGACCGACTCAGCATATGTGCCAACTGAAGAAGTTGACTTGGCTGAAGTAATGCCAGCAGAGGTTGAGGAGACTGAAGATGCTATGAGTCGCATCATTTTTAAGAAGCCCTTGCCGGTCGATGAGTCCGAACAAGATGTTTTTAAGAAAAGTCTATTAACTGCCATGAACAAAAAAACCACTACAGGTTTTCAGCAACTTGCAGTTCTTGATGCTCAAAAAAATCCGCCTATTAAATTAATGGAAGAAATTCAAATGGCGCCGGTGCAGCAACAAGCCCAATTGCCCTCAAGTGCGGCGGATAGTTTTGCAGATTCCAGCGGAACTCATTTTCTAGTGCGCTATGCGTGTTGTGATAACCTTTCTTTACTTAGTACAGCGGGCGGGTTTATTTATTCGGACAAAGTAAACGCAGGGTCAAAATTGCACGTTATCGATATTGCTCCAGGTGGTTTAAGCCTCAAAGCTTTATTGCAACCCGCTTCATCTGCCACCTTACTACCTGATTTATTAAACCCTAATAAAGAGACTTATTTTGCTAATGTACGTAATCCTAAAAATGGCAAGGAAGGTTGGGTCCCGCTTTATTCTCTGCTGATGAATAAACCGAAAGTTTCGTCGGATTTTGTACAGTTGACTAGTAGCTATGGATTGTTTGCTCGCATCGCCAATCGCGGTCCAGTGGGTTCACCAGAAGTCAGTCTGAATAAAATGTGGAATCCTGAGGGTTGTGATGAAACCAATCCTTCTGACCGTGTTCCGGTAACCGAGGATATGTTTCTTCATACCAAGTGGACGCCTTGTTCAGATTCTACTGTGACAGCTGAGTGTAACCGTTGTTACGACATTTACGAAGATTGGGATTATTATAAGAACGTAACGTGCACAGCCATTGAAGAGCCATTTATTGCCGAGCCGGGCAACTGCAAAAAGTATTGTAACTATGCCTTAAAAAAGAAATCAGCAGGTGGGACCTATCCGGTTCGCAAATATGATGATTATACCTGCGGTGAATATCCTTTTGGTGAAACCCAT
>JAJFLM010000227.1 GCA_021772655.1 Deltaproteobacteria bacterium | reverse complement strand
TTAACAGTGCAGCAGATTACGGATATCCGTTCTGAGTTGGGCAAGGTTGATGCCAAGATGAAGGTTGTGAAAAACCGCCTCATGCTGCGTGCTATCCAGAGCCAGGACGGCTCTCCGGATATGACTGAGTTCTTAAAAGGGCCAACGGCAGTGACATTTTCAGGTGAAGATCCTGTGGGTGTTGCCAAGATTTTGGCTAAGTTTGCTGGTGAGCTTGAGCCCTTAGAAATTCGTGCAGGAGTTTTAGATGGCGACTTGATGACAGCGAAAGATGTTATCGGTCTTTCTAAGCTACCATCTCGAGAAGAATTGTATGCGAAGTTACTGGGTACGCTGATGGCGCCTGCGAGCAATTTAGTTCGTGCGCTTAATGGCTTGCCTACGAAGGTCGCGCAAGTATTGGCGGCTATCCGCGATACAAAGGAATAACTCTTTAGCTGTTAACTAGGGGCAGACTAACTGCTTAAAGTTAACAGCTTATATGAAAATAAATTGATTTCAGCTGAAAGTAATATTGCTTTCAGCTGAGCGCTAATCCTAGGAGGACGTTATGGCCACGGTATCCCGTGAAGACATCGTTGAATCACTTAAAGCAATGCCTTTGCTTGAGGTTGCTGAGCTCGTCAAAGAACTTGAAGACGTGTTTGGTGTCTCTGCAGCAGCTCCTGTTGCCGTTGCCGCCGTTGCTGGTGGTGATGCTGCAGCAGCAGAAGAAAAAGACTCGTTTGACGTGGTCTTGCTTGAAGCTGGTGGCAATAAAATTGCTGTCATTAAAGAGGTACGCGGAATTACAGGTCTTGGCTTGAAAGAAGCTAAAGACTTAGTAGAAGCAGCACCTAAAGCAATTAAAGAAGGCGCTGATAAAGATGAAGCTGCCAAGCTTAAAGAGCAGTTGGAAAAAGCAGGGGCGAAGGTCGAACTTAAATAAGAGTTTGAACTTTGCTTCTAATATTTACACTTTTTAAGAATTGAAAAGCCTTTAAATAAAGGTAGGGCGCTAGTGCGCCCTACCGTATTTTGTTGTAGTCAAATTATATTTTCTAGATAGAGCTCGTCGCATGCGGGTTGAATCTATTTAAAAGCGACTACACAGCACTGAAAGAAAGGGTTGTTATGCCTATCGATATTAACGAACGGATTTGTTTTAGAAACTTCGGAAGCATCCAAGCTGTAATGCCTATCCCTAATTTGATTGGTATTCAAAAGGAATCGTTCCGAAAATTTTTACAATCCGATGTTGAACCCGAAAAACGAGATCCAATTGGTTTGGAGTGGGTATTTAGTTCTGTTTTCCCAATTAAAGATTTCAATAATACGGCAAGCCTTGAGTTTATTTCTTATCGTTTAGGCGAGCCTAAGTACGATGTGAATGAATGCCGTCAGCGTGGTATGACCTATGCGGCTCCAGTGCGCATTGTTGTGCGTTTGGTGGTTTGGGATGTTGATCCGGATACCAATGTTCAATCAATTCGTGACGTCAAAGAACAAGAAGTCTATTTCGGTGAAATCCCTCTAATGACAGAGCATGGTACCTTTATTATTAACGGTACTGAGCGCGTTATTGTTAGTCAGTTGCATCGTTCTCCAGGTATCTTTTTTGAGCATGATAAAGGTAAGACCCATTCATCAGGTAAATTATTATATTCTGCCCGCGTTATTCCTTATCGCGGCAGCTGGTTAGATTTTGAATTTGATCCCAAAGATGTGCTGCATGCACGGATTGATCGTCGCCGTAAATTCCCAGCCACTATTTTATTGAAGGCTTTAGGCCACAGTTCAAAAGATTTATTAGCCTATTACTATAAATATGAAACTTATAAGTATGAAGGCCGTAAATACACTAAAGATGTCAACCCTAGCTTGTTACAATATCAACGGACTGCAGGTGACATTAAGACGGCTGATGGTAAAACTGTTCTAGTAAAGGCAGGGCGCAAATATACACGACCTGTTCTGCGTAAGGTTGAAGAAGCTAAGCTTGAGAGTGTGCCTGCAAATTCAGAAGAAATGATTGGCCGCATTGCTGCGAAAGATCTTGTGAATACAAGTACGGGTGAGGTTATTCTCGAAGCAGGCCAACTATTGACGGAAGAAAAACTGGATGAGGTTCGTCAGTCTAAGATTGCGGAAATCCCCTTATATTTTATCGATAATTTAAATGTTGGGCCTTATATCTTAAATACCTTGCAGGCAGATAAATTAGAAGAAGATGGCGAAGCTGCTAAAGAAGAAGCCGTTATGGAAATCTATCGCCGCTTACGCCCAGGCGAGCCCCCGACTCCTGAGTCTGCAAAGACATTCTTTGAAAACTTATTTTTCAATGCTGACCGTTATGACCTTTCAAAGGTTGGTCGCTTAAAAATGAATCATAAGTTTGATAATAACATTCCATTAGATGTGACGACTTTACGCGAAGAAGATATTATGGATACAGTCCGTTATCTTTGTGACTTAAAAGACGGTCGTCGCCAAGTCGATGATATTGATCACTTGGGTAACCGCCGGGTTCGTTCCGTTGGTGAGCTTTTAGAAAATCAATACCGTGTTGGTTTAGTACGGATGGAGCGTGCGATCAAAGAACGGATGAGTTTGCAAGATGTAGAAGCTCTGATGCCGAATGACCTGATTAACCCTAAGCCGGTTTCTGCGGTTATCAAAGAATTTTTTGGTTCCAGTCAGCTGTCACAATTTATGGATCAAACAAATCCATTGTCAGAAGTGACTCATAAGCGACGCCTGTCAGCCTTAGGGCCTGGCGGTTTGACTCGCGAACGTGCTGGCTTTGAAGTCCGTGACGTTCACACAACTCACTACGGCCGTATTTGTCCCATTGAAACTCCCGAAGGCCCGAATATCGGTTTGATTTCATCTTTGGCGAGTTACGCCCGCATTAATTCCTTTGGTTTTATTGAAACACCTTACCGTGCTGTTGAGGAGGGCAAGGTTGCTAGTGAAGTTAAATACTATTCAGCTTTAGAAGAAGAAAGTCATGTTATTGCTCAAGCGAATGCTGAGCTCGATAAAGATGGCCGCTTTGTAGATGATTTAATTGCGTCACGGTCACGCGGTGAATTCCAAATGACACCAAGCGCTGATGTTGACATTATGGACGTTTCACCCAACCAAATGGTGAGTGTTGCGGCATCGATGATTCCTTTCTTGGAACATGATGATGCGAACCGTGCCTTGATGGGTTCAAATATGCAACGCCAGGCTGTGCCTTTAGTTAAAACCAATGCGCCCTTGGTTGGAACCGGCATGGAAAATAAAGTTGCTGAGGATTCTGGTGTGACTGTTGTGGCAACTCGTGCTGGTACAATTATCAGTGTCGATGCCAGCCGTGTTGTGGTGCAAGCCGATGGTAAGCCCAAGGCCGGTGACAGTGAAGTTGATATTTATAATCTCACAAAATATCGCCGCTCCAACCAAAATACCTGTGTCAACCAAAAGCCTATTGTTAAAGAAGGCGATAAGATCAAAATTGGAGATATTATTGCTGACGGTCC
>JAJFLM010000226.1 GCA_021772655.1 Deltaproteobacteria bacterium | reverse complement strand
AATAATTTGATTATCTATCTGTAATTGATAAACGAAGGCGTCGTTCTCTGCAGGGCTCGGAGCCGAACTCATTAATAAAGCTCCACTTGCCAAAGCGAGCAGCGTCAATAAACGTCTCAATATAGGGAAACGCAACACCTTATGGATGTAGCATGTGACCTCTCTCACATCAAACTAATAGAAAGCCGCCTCAGCTACTTTGAAAAAAGTAGTTCTCTATCCTATTGAGCGAGCCACTCTATGGATAACCCCTTATTACATACCATCATGATGCGACCTTATGTCATTGGCTTCTTAGTAAGTTTTCTCGTCATTGGCTGCTTAAACCGAGGCGTCGCACGCACCTTTCTACTATTAGTCGTCGGGTTTGTGGTCGCTTATGCCTCAGAGTGGGCTTCCATTCGCTGGGGTATCCCCTATGGAGACTATCTCTATATTTATTCTGCGATGGAAAATGAATTAATCATTGGTGGTGTTCCGTTATGGGATTCTATCTCTTATAGTTTTTTAGCCTACGCCAGCTATGAAACCGTTGCCTTTTTGCGGTGGAAACCTCGCATTTTGCTATCCGCTATTGTCATGACCTTGGCTGATGTCGTCATTGATCCCATTACTGTGCGCGGCGACGAGTGGTTTCTAGGTAAAATCTATTTCTATCCCGAAGGGGGCATTTATTTTGGCGTGCCTATCAGCAACTTTGCGGGCTGGTTCTTAGTCGCCTACCTCATCTTAAGCATTTATGAATTCTTAGCCGCACGCTGGATCCAACAAGAGGCGCCGATGCGTGCCCCTCAATTTGGACCTTATTTCTATTATGGTATTCTAAGCTTTATCGGTATTGTAGGAATTTTTATCGGTGAATTTTGGATTGTACTCGTATCACTATTAATCCATTTGCCCATCTTAATTGCATTGAAAAAGCGCTTTCATAAACAAACCCCTAGCTAAGGCGACGCTCCCGCACTTCAGACCCATCAAAAGAAATTATCTTAGTCACGTCATCGACTAAAGTTTCTAAAGAAACGGGGCGACGCCACAACTGATATAAATTTTTCAATGTCTCTTTAGCGTAATCCATTTGCAAATCAACCCCTTCATATTGATGGCGCAAATAAAGTTCGCCTGGATTTGGCTCCATTCCTGGAACAACTCCAATGATGGGATTGCCTCCATTGGTCAGCATCTGCAGCAACTTTTGTTTTACTTCCTTAAATTCGCGACTCTTCACTTGAAATTGATCGGACTTATCATCGTAATCATAAGTAAAAAATTCCATGCGCTCACAAAAGTCCGGCGTTAAAAAAGTGTCTAAAAATGACACATCATTATGCAAACGTCGCACTTCAAAAATTTTCTCTCGCCCTAACCCCAGCTGCTTATCCCAATTCTCCTTATCATGCATGTCACCACATTCATCATAATCACGTCCAAACTGCCCCTTATTCCAACGTTGCTCAATATCGCGAAACAATTCAATCCCTACTTTATACGGATTTAAATTTCCCCCAGAGGTTTGCATCGAACCCGAATGACGATCGGCATAATCAAAGATTTCTTCGTCATTTAAAATATGCTTCGTCATTAAATGAGAATGCCAATACGAAGCCCAGCCCTCGTTCATAATTTTACTCTGGCGCTGCGGCGCAAAATAATAGGCCTCATCTCTCACGATAGACAATACCTCTTGCTGCCAATCATAAAGCGATGCATTCTCTAATAAATAAAGTAGAACATCTTTTTCAATACGTGCTTCCGCAAGTGTTTCTGAAATAGTTTCATTGGGTTTCAATCCATCTACAGCCTCTGACTTAGGAAGTTCTGCTTGACTCTCAATGGCTGGCGGGATCAAGGGAGTCCGAATAGCTCCATTAATATCCACCAAGGTTTCTAACGACAAACAGATATCAATAAAGTCTTCGACTGTATCTTGGCCATAACGCGACATCATCCGTTGAATTCTAGTCCGATGATTCCCTGCCTTATCCATCATCTTGCGATTAGTATGCGCAAAATAAATATTGTTTTTAAAAAAATCCGAATGCCCATAAACATGGGCCATCACAAGCTTTTGATCCACAAAACTATTTGCCTTCATCAAATAGGCATAGCAAGGATCATTATTCACAACCATTTCATAGATTTTAGAAAAGCCATAGGTATAGGTTTTATTCAGGCGCTCATATTCCATACCAAAGCGCCAATGAGGGTAGCGATTGGGGAACCCACCATAAGCTGCTATCGCATTCATCTGATTCGCATTGACCATTTCGAAAATAACTTCAAAAAAGTCTAAGCCTACTTGCTGCGCTTTATCACGGATAAAATCTTTAACAGAATTTAGTTCGGCCCCTAAAGACATTAGCAACCTTTCCCTAAAAAATCTTTAATAGAGTCATAAATGGCATCGCGCGAACTAATTGCCGACATAGTTAAGTCCACACTCTCTTTAAAAGAGTCTTGCAAGTCTTTCATAAACTGACCGCTGCCGTATTCACTTTCAACCTGACCATAATTAAAGACATTGCTGCGGGGGATAATATCTTCTTTTAGCAGCTTGATACACTCCATCGTGTCATTGCCCGACCAATTATCTCCATCTGAAAAATGGAAAGGATAAATGTTCCATTCCGCCGGATCATATTCTTCACGAATCATCTGAAGACACAGGCGGTAGGCTGAAGAAATAATGGTCCCCCCCGATTCACGCGTATGATAGAAGGTTTCTCGATCAACTTCGCGCGCAACCGCATCATGAACAATATAGCGTATTTCCAGACCATCGTATTGAGAATGCAACCACGTATCAATCCAGAAGGAAGCAATCCGCACGATTTCTTTTTGCTCAGCCCCCATACTACCGCTGACATCCATCATATAAATAATCACAGCATTCCGTTCGGGACGACGGTATTGACGCCACATGCGATAGCGACGGTCTTCACGAATTGGGATTATAATGGGGTTGCTAGAATTATAAGTTCCCGCAGCAATTTGTCGTTTAAGAGCTTCCTTAAAGGTGCGCCGAAAATGACGGAGAGACTCCGGACCCGAAGAACGAATACTAGTATACCGCTCCTTTTCAGCAACGAGTCCTGACTGCCCTTTGGGCTCAATATTCGGCAGTTCTAGCTCCTCGCCCATCATTTGCGCGAGATCTTCTAAAGTCACCTCAACTTCCAAAGCATGCTGACCCGCTTGATTACCAGCCTCTTGCTTGCCGCCTTCAGCCTCATCAACTCCGACAGGATTACCGGCCTTACCTTCACCTTGACCCAC
>JAJFLM010000225.1 GCA_021772655.1 Deltaproteobacteria bacterium | reverse complement strand
TCGGGCAGCGTTTACGCGATCACTTTCTATCAGACTAGAAAGACAATAGTTCTAACAATGTTCACCACTTCCGGGGAAATGAACCCTCGTTCATCTTCTTGACAATCAAGCCGATATTGATAGTATGCTTACGCGCTGCGGCGCAGGGATACATTTATTTAATAATTTCAAGTAGTTACGGGGTTATTGCGGGTATGGCGACCAATACCATTCCAGGTTCTGAAAAAGTAAGAAAAACGGGTGACGAGCGTAATCTCTGGACGCGACGTGATTTCTTTGGTTTTGCCGGCTGGGGAGCCTTTTTAAGTGCACTGGGCTTAGGTTTATTAGCGTTTATGCGCTTCATGTTTCCACGGGTGCTCTTTGAGCCTTCACCCATAGTGAAGGTGGGGCGTCCTGAAGACTATAATGTCGGCGAAGTCAGTGAAAAATACAAAGATGAGTACCGTGTTTGGATTGAGCGGACACCGGATCGTATTTTTGCACTTTTAGCGATTTGTACGCATTTAGGGTGCACACCACGCTGGTTGAATTTGGAAAGTAAGTTTAAATGCCCCTGTCATGGAAGTGGTTTTACCAAAGACGGCGTTAATTTTGAGGGGCCGGCACCACGCCCACTCGAACGGTTAAAAATTTGGGTGAACGATGAAGGTGAACTCTTAGTCGATAAGAGTGTGCGCTTTCGTTGGGAAAAAGGCGAGTGGGATAAATCAGAAGCCTTTGTGAAATACTCATAGGGATAGCTCAGGAGATTGGGTGATGAATTTAGTAGAATTAAAAGCAAAACTTGATGAAGCCAAGCGGCAGGTTGTGACCTCACCCGTATGGAAATCTATTTTCCGTCATGGGTATAAAGATTCAGCCCGTAACCGCATCTTGATGACCGCTTCCAATGTTTTTTTACATCTGCATCCTTCTAAAGTTCGCCGTCATGGGATTAAAATCAGTTATACCTGGTGTGCTGGTGGTTTGACCTTCTTATTTTTCTTAATCTTAACAGTCACCGGTATTATTTTAATGTTCTATTACCGTCCGGTTTCTGAATATGCGTACATCGATATGAAGTATCTGCAGTTTGACGTGCCCTTTGGGATGTTAATGCGCAATATGCATCGATGGTCGGCCCATCTCATGGTTATGATGGTGATGTTCCATATGTTCCGCGTCTTTTTGACGGGTTCTTATAAGCCACCACGTGAGTTTAACTGGATTGTCGGGGTTATTCTGTTAGTCCTAACGTTTTTACTGAGTTTCACCGGCTATTTATTGCCTTGGGATCAGCTGGCTATTTGGGCGGTGACCGTGGGTACGAACATGGCGCGTGCGACACCATTAGCTGGGCATGAAGGCCCCTTGGCTGAACAGATGCAAGCCTTAACGGGCGTGATCACGCCACGTTATGATGCGCGGTCTTTCTTGTTGGCGGGTACCGTGGTGGGAGCTCCGACTTTATTACGGTTTTATGTCTTGCATTGTATTTTTGTCCCCGTCGTGACGGCCATTTTTATTATTGTCCATTTCTGGCGTGTCCGTAAGGACGGAGGGATTTCCGGTCCATTATAAATATTATAGTGTGTAGGGGTGTAATTCATGACGCCCTTATAATTTATGGAAGATAATTGTTATGGCAGAAGAAAATTTGACAGCAGAGAGTGTGGTTGAAGCGCCTAAAGTTCCGGTACCACCTAAGATGCCGCCGGCGGCCGCTCAGTCGACGGATAAAGTTCATACCTGGCCTCACTTGGTTAAAGTAGAATTCATTATTGGTTTGGCCACCACATTATTTGTTTTGATCTGGTCGATTTTTATTGATGCCCCACTCGAAGAACCTGCGAATGCGGCTTTAACACCCAACCCTTCAAAAGCTCCCTGGTATTTTTTGGGACTACAAGAAATTCTCGTTTATTTTGATCCATGGTTTGCGGGTGTTGTATTGCCTACGTTTATTATCATTGGCCTGATGGCTATTCCGTACGTTGATATCAACCCTAAAGGGAATGGTTATTATACTTTTAGAGAACGCCCCTTTGCCTTGAGCGTTTTCTGTTTTGGCTTTTTAGTTCTGTGGATCTCATTGATTTTTATCGGAACATTCATGCGCGGCCCGGGTTGGAACTTTTTCTTACCTTGGCAGCCTTGGGATGCTCATAAGGTGGTGGCCCTAACAAACCTAGACCTAAGTATGTTTGTGGCCCAAGTTCTTAATATAGATTTTCTGCGGACTCCGGTAGGAGACGCTATTTTTGGTACCCTCATTGTAGGCTTTTATTACAGTTTGGCTGTGCCGTTTTATCTCTGGAAAGTAAAAACCAGTGAAACCATCCAGAAATTAGGGGTTGTGCGTTATGCTTTAGTTGCCTTCTTATTCCTGACCATGATGGGTGTTGTTTTGAAGATGGGCCTCAGACTGGGGCTGAATATTAAATACATTGTGAAATACCCTTGGATTAACCTGAATATCTAAAGAATATCATGGCAGAAGAACATAAAGATCCGATTGAGAAACGCTCGCTAAGTAAATACCTATTTCTATTAGGTTCCGTATTTTTTGCGGTGGCATTTTATGCCATGATTGATGAAGGCATTGTCCGACGTTCCTGGAAAGGTTTTCAACGCGAGTTTAATAAGATTGAATTGAAAAAAGCAGAGGGTGAGTATGAAGCTCTGCAGGCCGAGTTAAAAAAACAAGACCTGGCCCGAGAAAAGCAATTGGCCAACAAATCTGTTGATGCCTTGCCTGATGATCCTGAAAAATTGTCCGTAAAACAGCTTAAACTTAAGTTAGAGCGCGCTAAAATAGCACGGGAAAACAAAGAGTACGCAGCGTTAAAAAAAGAGCTGACCGAAAAAGAAATTATTCTGCAGGATGCCTTGCAAGACAAGGGTTTTACCAAAGCGGATCAAGATGAACTGTATTATTTATGGAAACATGATCAGCATCAAAAACTAGATTATAAACCCAAAGAAAAGAAATATTGGGAATTAGAAAAGCTGATTGAAGAGAAATCTAAGCAGGTTGCTGAAGCAGAGCAGGGTGTGGCTGCGGTTAAGAAAAAACTAGCCGCTTATGATGATGTCGTCACTAAATGGGAAAAAGCTATTGAGAAGTATTATGCTCCTTTAGATGTTGTTCAGCGAAAAATCGATGCTATTCGCGGTCGGGGTACAGAAATTAAACAAGTTGTTGTTGATGACCTAGGTATTGTTGATGTTGTGCAATGGGGTAAGGTCGACCGGTGCATGAGTTGTCATACCGGTGTCGACAAAAAAGGTTTAGAAGATCTGGAAGCGCCTTTCGCAACCCATCCGCATCGCGATAAATTGTTAAAGGCTCATCCTGTAGAGCAGTTTGGTTGTACAACCTGTCACTGGGGACAAGGGCGCGCGACTCAAATTAAGGGCGAACCTTTTGAGGACAATGATTTTGTTCACGGTTTTGAGCATCACTGGCAGCAGCCTTTATTGCGTGGTGATTTTGTTCAATCTACTTGTACAAAATGTCACGCTAAAGAGTTGAACTTAGAGTTTGCGCCGGTGGCTATTAAAGGTAAGCGCCTGTTTATGGAAAAAGGTTGTATTGGTTGCCATAGTGTACAAGGCTTTGAAGATTATCCTAAAGCCGGCCCTAGCTTGGAAAAGGTTGCCGATAAATTAAATCCAGAATGGATTGTTCCATGGATTCTTAATCCACGTGAGTATGATCCGCATACTTATATGCCACAGGCACCGGTAAACGAAGCTCAAGCTAAGCAAATTGCTAGTTATTTGTGGCAATCGTCAGAAAAGTACGACCGTCCTTATGGATCTTATCCAGGCAATGGTAATGCTGAGACAGGAAAACAGTTGTTCACCTCAGTAGGCTGTTATGGTTGCCATAGCATGGAAGATAAAGGGGCGACGCATGCACCTACTTTAGACCGCATTATGGAAAAAACCAATGCGGACTGGGTTTATAATTGGATCCAAGATCCTAAATCTTTTCATGCTGGGGCGAGAATGCCGAGTTTGCGTTTAAGTAAGCAAGAAGCCGCTGATGTAACGGCTTATTTGTTAACTAAAGGGAAAAGTGCAGCTGCTAATGAATCTTTACGTGCTGAGCTGAATGATCCAAAAAATAAAGAAGCCGGTTACTTATTGATCACTCAATACGGTTGCTATGGTTGTCATAATATTCAAGGGACTAATAAACTTTCTAAGTTATCAGTTGATTTAAGTGGTATCGGTAAAAAAACCACTGATAAGTTAGATTTTGGTGATACGGATATTCCAAATACTTGGCAGGATTGGGTTTTCAATAAAATAAAGAGCCCAGCTATCTATACTCATACACGTGGTAGTAGCATGATGCCTAAGTTTCCGCTGGTTGACGATGAAATTCATGCCTTAGTGGTTTATCTGAAAGGTCTGCGCGGCTATACCCCCCCCACAAAATATGTCCCTTCAGAGTTTTCTGAACGCCAACGCAAGATTGATAAAGGTCGTCGCTTAGTACGTCGTCTCAATTGTATCGGTTGTCACGCCATTGAAGGTGAAGGTGGTGATATTGCTAAGATCTTTGAAGATCCGAGTGCTGCGCCACCAAACTTGGCAGGGCAAGGTGCTAAAGTTCAACCGGATTGGCTTTTCACCTTCTTGAAGGATCCAAGCTCTGTACGGATTCGCCCATGGATTGATGTGCGGATGCCTACCTTTGAATTTAGCGATGAAGATGCACAGACCTTAGTCGAGTATTTTGCCGCTCTTGATAATAAAGAAAGTATCTTTGTGACCTTACCAAAGAAATATGATCCAGAAAGCATTGAAGCCGGGCGCCTGCTAGCCTCGGGTCAGTACTTCAGTTGTTTTTCATGTCATATTCAAGGCAGCAAGACACCGTCCGGACCTCGTTCAATGTGGGGACCTGACTTAACAATGATTCCAAAACGAATCCGTCCGGACTTTATTCCGCCGTGGGTACAAAATCCGCAGCAGTTTACACCAGGAGTCCGGATGCCAGCGTTCTTGCCTGAAAAAGGCATGGGACCACCTAATGTTTTAGGTGGTGACATTGATAAACAAGCAGAAGCGATTCGTGATTATATGTTGAATTTACACAAAACGAGCGCGCCTCAAGGAAATACCCAATAATATTGGGAAAGTCCCTGGCTTGACAGCTCATAAGCAGACGCATACTATTTTAAAAACCTGTTAGGAGGGTTATTATAGTGAAACAATACAAATTATTCCCAAGTTTATTGGCAGCTGCCGTGATTGTTATCGGTTGTGGTGTCGGTTCTGATTCAAAAGCAACGGCTGAAGCCACAGCAGCCGCTGCAAAACCTGCGGCTGCAGCAGCACCGGCCGCGCCCGCGACGGCAGCAGCTGGTGGATCAATTAAAGGTACAATTAAATTTGAAGGCACCGCTCCTAAGCGTAAACGCCTTAATCTCAATGCTGATCCTGCTTGTTCAGGCGCTCATTCTGGCCCCGTTTTAAGTGAAGACGTGATTGTTGGTGCCGCTGGTGAATTAGCAAATGTTATCGTATCGATTGCGGAAGTTCCTGGTGATCATCCTAAGCCAACAGCCGCTGCGGTCATTGACCAAAAGGGCTGCCTCTATGAACCTCATATTGTTGTGGTGCAAGAAGGCCAAGCTTTAGAAATTAAGAACAGCGATAAGACATTGCACAATGTTCATTGTTATAAAGGCACCGCCACTTGTTTTAACCGAGCCATGTTTCAAGGCATGCCTCCAATCAAACATAGCTTTGCTGAAAAGGGCGATGTGGTTAAGTTTAAGTGTGATGTTCATCCTTGGATGACAGCTTATGCTTTTCTTGCAACTAACCCATTCAACGCAGTTTCTGCTAAAGACGGTACCTTTGAAATCAAAGGTCTTCCTGCTGGCGAGTATACTGTAAAATTCTGGCACGAACAATTAGGTGAGCAGACCAAG
>JAJFLM010000224.1 GCA_021772655.1 Deltaproteobacteria bacterium | reverse complement strand
CGGCAACGGGTGTTTCGCTTGAATAAGAAATTTCCCTTTTATTCGGGAATTAAAGATTTATTTGAAACCTCCACGGTCGAAACAAACCGAAAATTAGAAATTGCACGTACACTTGATTGGAACAAACGTTCTAAACACTATGGAAAAATAGAAATACCCAAAGAAATGATTAAAGGACTTACCGCACCTCGAAAAAAACCCCGTTCTTACACAGAAGAAAAACTGCTGAAGAAAAAAAACCTCTTATGAGTACCTTAACGAAACAATTGAAAAAAATTAGTCAGCTACCCGAGACAACACAACAAATTAGCCTGGCTGCGCTGCTATCTTCACTCTTTGCTAAATACGATGTGCTTCTAACTGTTGTCGGGGGAGCCGCCGTCCAATACTATTCAGACGCCACCTATGTCACTAAAGACCTTGATGTTATTTTGATGGGCGACACAACAGAGATCATTGAAGAGACTATGCATTCACTGGGATTTAAAAGAACAACTATGTACCGTCACTTTGAACATCCTAGTCTGCCCTTTGTTGTTGAATTTCCCCCGTCACCCATAGAGGTGGGTAGCCGGACTATTTCAAAAGTTAATATCCTGAATATGGATGATAAATCAGTCCGCGTTATTCGCGTTGAAGATATGATTATGGACCGTATTATTGCCGCCGTTGAATGGAAAGATACCCCCTCCTTAGAACAAGCAAAACTCCTTTGGTTAATGAATAATGATATTATTGACGTCGATTATCTGAAAACTTTCGCTACCGAAGAAGGTTATTCAGAAACATTACAAGAGGTTATGATCATCACACCGGTAAGCTAGTCAGCGCTTGATTTTAGCTTTATTTTTCACTAGCTTGCCCCGCCGATGCGACACGTCTATTTTGATCATAATGCGACAACCCCCCTAGACCCTGAAGTCCGGGTGGCTATGCAGCCTTACCTAGAAACTTCGTGGGTCGGCAATGCGTCCAGCCTGCACTGGGCAGGAGAACAAGCGAAGCAAGCTTTAGAAAATGCCCGTGAACAAGTTGCTGAATTAATCAACGCGCTGCCCAAAGAAATTACTTTTACAAGCGGTGCTACGGAATCCATTAACTCAGTACTCAAAGGAATTTTTCACCCCACGAAGCGCAAAAAAAACCATCTGATTATTAGTGCCGTCGAGCACCATGCCACCTTGGATTGTGCTGAAACTTTAGCCAGCTGGGGCGTGGAAGTTGATGTCTTGCCGGTGGATGCACAAGGTCGGATTGACCCGCAAGTGTTAAAAGATGTGATTCGTGAAGATACCGGACTCATTTCTTTACTGTGGGCGAACAATGAAACCGGCACGGTCTATCCGATAGAAGAATTTGTCGCGATCGCACACGAAGCCAATGTGCCGATTCATTTAGATGCGGCCCAAGCCGTCGGCAAAATCACCGTGGATGTCCGCCGTGTACCCGTGGACTACCTCACCTTTTCAGCCCACAAAATTTATGGGCCACAAGGTGTTGGCATAACATTTGTCCAACGGAGTCGGCAGCTCTTAAGATTTATCGACGGTGGAGATCAAGAACGTAAACGCCGTGGTGGCACTGAAAATGTCGCCGGTATTGTTGGAGCCGGTAAGGCCGCTGAAATTGCGCGATTCCGCTTAAGCGATGATCGTAATCATTGTAGTCAGCTGCTCGACTACCTAACAAAAGGCCTGCGCGAACGTTTCCCTGAAGTCATTATTCATAGCGAAGCCACTCAGCGCCTCTGCAATACTTTGAATGTGCGCTTCCCTGATTTAGAAAGCGAATCCTTACTGATTGCGCTAGATCTACAAGGCATCGCTGTCAGTTCGGGCTCGGCCTGTGCCTCCGGTGCTGTCGAGCCATCCCATGTTTTACTCGCCATGGGAGCCACTCCGGCACAAGCCAAGAGCGCGATTCGTTTTAGCTTAGGACGCGGCACGACTCGAGACGAAATTGATTATGTATTAGGTGTTTTGCCACAGCTCATTCAGCAGCTATTAGCTGCCTAAGCACGGATTGACACAGCCCACGAAACACTTTAGAACCACCAGCGATGGATGCAACACTCTCCCATGAATTAACTCCGTACTTTAGAGACTTTGCCAATTTTCAATCAACGGCAGCTCTAGAAAATTCCAGCCTCTATCTTGACCTCAAACCACAGATTGATGCCGTACTCAAAGGCTACGAGTATGGGGTTTATGCACCAACTTGCGAGCCAAAAGAAAATTACCGTGCCGTTGCATGGAACATAGAACGAGGCCGACATTTTAAGGGAGTTCTAGAAATTCTGGGGCAACATCCAGAAATCTCTCAGAGCGATATCTTTTTAATTACTGAAGCTGACTTAGGCATGGCCCGCTCCTCCAACCGTAATGTCGCTCGCGAACTCTGCCAACAATTAGGATTGAATTATTATTTTGTACCTTCCTATATAAACCTTAGTAAAGGCTGCGGCCATGAAGCCGAATATGATGGTGATAATAAGCTTGGCATCCATGGCAATGCCATCTTCTCACGTTATCCCTTAAAGAATTTCCGCACTGCCAACTTACCCAATGGCAAAGATAAAATGCGTGGCAATGAGAAACGCATTGGCCACCAACGTGCGGTTATCTGTGACGTAGAACTAGGCAAACAAACCCTCACCTTAGCCTGCGCTCATTTAGATGCACATTCTTCACAATTTCATCGTCGTCTACAACTTGAGCAGGTCATTAACACATTGGATGAAACGAATACCCAACAACCGACACTCATTGGCGGCGACTGGAATACCTGCACTTACAATTCCAGCCGTGCGGTCCACGCTATTATTGGCTTTTGGGTGCGGGTCCTACACGGTATTGATGATATGATTCGTTATCACTACCCCCACCCCGAACGTTTTTGGGAAAAAGACTTGTTTGACATGTTAAAAATCAAGGGCTTTGATTATCAAAACCCCAATGACATAGGCGCTGGCACCTTAATTTATGACATCAACGATTATGAACAAGAAAAGAACCTGAAAGAATGGGTTCCTAAATGGTGTTTTCCATTTATTGAATGGTCTTTGCGCAATCATAATGGACGGCTGGAATTCAAACTTGATTGGTTTGCCGCACGACGGCTAAATACCTTCAATCCAAAAGTGATTGATGACGTCGTGATTGATGACAAACGCAGCAGCGACCACGCTGCCATTATTACTGATTTTCAATTGTAAGGGCGACCGGCCGGTCGCCCTTACGGATTAATTTCATTTAACCTTTGGGACGCTCATCAAAAGAATGACGTTGGAGTTTACTCGCTTTAAGCCGCGCAAATATCTCGTCTATAGAAAGTGGCCCAGAGCCAGCCATAAATAAAACTAAGCACATCGCAATCAAGGCTAAATTATATTCATAACCCTGGTTCTTAAGAAAAAAGCCATTGGCCCCATGCACTGTCACGACAGCGCCAATCATCACAATGATTTCCCCTAAAGCTGCTAAGCGAGTCATCGCCCCAAGAATTAAGGCTAAGCCCCCTAAGGCTTCAATGACCGCAACCAGAATAGTGACCGGAGCTGAAATCCCCATGCCAGCAAAGCCTTCGATAGTTCCCTGCAAATTGGCAACCTTAGGGGCCCCATGTGCCAAAAAGATAATTCCTGTCACAACACGCAATGGCAATAAACTACGGTAAGCCCCTTTTTCACAAAATGAGAACATATCTCCCCCTATTCAATTATGGATTATTTCATTAAGCCATCGGCCATTTTAACGACGACTCGATCTTTGCCGTCAAATGGTGGTGAAAATACAACATATAAGACACTCGGCTCTTTCGACTGATTGATATACCCATGAGTATGTTTTCTGGGAATCGTCGTCACATCACCCTCACGCATTTCATGAGTGTGACGCCCAATCTTCAAGAGCCCTTTTCCTGAGAGTACTGTCGCCGTCGCATCATGATAACGGTGAATATGTAAAGCCTCTTGAGTCCTCACTTGCACCAGGTGATAGCTGGCAGCCTTAGTCTTCCCTAGAAAATGCACCTTAACATCCTGCCGGTTACTGACCGGATCTTTTTCAATGATATCTTGATAATCTAAAGGCAGGACTTGCTCACGGTCACTCACACACCAAACCTTTGGTTTTTTATGAGCGCAGGAGCCCAAAGTAATTCCACAAAAAGCAAGTCCTAAAATAAAAAATATTATTCTGTGCATAGGCTGAGCAAGATACGTCAAAGAAACTTTCGTGACAAGAAATATAAACTTTGGTAAATTATGCTTCATTATGCGCAAAATTTATCTATTTTCATTTGTTGTTATTGTTAGTTCACTGACTTTATTCTCGCACACTCAAGCTGAAGACGCCGCAAAAGCGGCAAACTCAAAGCCAACCACTGTCGATACGGTTCGGCATGAAGAAACCACTATCAAACAAACTTTACCGCTGAAAACAGATAACACTCAAAAGACCGCTGCCACGCCA
>JAJFLM010000223.1 GCA_021772655.1 Deltaproteobacteria bacterium | reverse complement strand
TCCGTATTGTTACCCGTTGTTTCTCGCCGGAGGAGGAGTGCTACGCGGGCACATCCACGGCGCCTCCGACAAACACGGCGGCTACCGCGCCCGCGTTCCTGTCACGCTAGGCGATCTGGCGGCGACGATGTACTCGCAATTGGGCATCGATCCCGAAACCATGATGGTCGACAAACTCGGCCGCGGTTTTCCGATCGCGGATGGGCGTGCTGTGACGGGGGTGATGGTATAGCTCTGCTGCAGCATGAGTCGACAACTTTGAAAAAGGCTAGGCTTTGTCGGAAAACTGCTGTTTGCTAATTTCTGAATATCGCGCACACTTTAGCCCTTCACTGTCCAATGACCAAGGAGGGTTATCATGAGCACACGGCATCGGCTGACGGATGAACAATGGGATTGCATTCACGACATCTTTCCTCCACCGGCCAAAACGGGGCGCAAACCACGCGATCGACGCGTGATCCTCGACGCCATCTTGTGGATTCTGCGAACCGGCGCCCCCTGGCGCGACTTGCCGGAGGAGTTTGGACCGTGGGCCACCGCCTGGGATCTGTTCGACAAATGGAATACCAATGGCACGTTGGACAAAATCCTCGATCGCCTTCGGGGCGCCTGTATGGAGTTGGACGAAATCGACGACGAGTTGTGGTGCATCGACGGCACGACGGTCCGCGCCGCACGCTGTGCATCGGGGGGTGGGAAAAAGGGGCCCCGTGCGAACCGGCTGATCACGCATTAGGCCGTTCTCGCGGCGGTTTCTCCACGAAACTGCATCTGTTGTGTGATCGCCACGGACATCCGCTGCACTTTCATTTGACGGCCGGCCAAGCCCATGAATCGACCGCGTTGTTGTCGTTGTTACAAGGCGCGGACGCGGTGATTGTCGACGGCGCAGAGGAACCGATTGCTTGGCCGTTGGCCCTGGCTGGCGACAAAGGTTATCGGGCGGAGTGGATCGATGAGACATTGTTGGCGACCGGTATTGCACCAGTGATTCCTTCAAAGTCGAATGAAGATCGCGATGCCCGTGCGGTGGAATTTGACCGTGAAAAATATCGAGATCGAAACATCATCGAACGGCTGATTGGTTGGTTAAAAGAATGCCGCCGCGTGCTGACGCGTTTCGAGAAGACGGCGCAAAACTACGGTGGCTTCATCAAAATGGCCTTCGTCGAGCGTTACTTTAGAATCATGGGAATTTGAAGTTTTCCGACAAAGCCTAGGTTTTGTATTAATGGGTCATACCACTTCATTGTGTCCTCTATTGTGTTACATATTATGGCACAAAAAAGGTCCTGCCATACTTAAGGATCTTACGGTTTTGCAACTGGTTCTAAAATTTGCTTCACTAAATCAAACAGACGATATATTGTTTGAATCGATATGTCGTAATTAAATATAATTTATAGACTACAGTGGATCTTCTTGGAATCGTGTTGCAGAACTGGAGTGTCTGAGCCTAAATAGCACTACCGCGAAACCCAAATCGGTGAGGCCCACGCAATATCGCCATTGTCCTGTAACAGCCGCACGTAGTAGTAACTGTTGCCCGGCAGCGGGGATTTGTCCTCGAAGGTCGTGTCTACCTGCGGCGTGCCGGGACGCAGGGTGTCGAGAACCTTTCCGCTGCGGACGATTTCGATATCCGTGACCGGTGCGGTCCCCAATGCTCGGATATTGAGTTTGACGGTCTCGCCGTTGACGTTTGATTCTTCACCCATCAGCGCTTCACCAATCCGCACATCCAGTCCAATGCGATCGGTGGCCGCATACGTGCGGCGGGCGCGGATGGCTTCGAAGAGCGCTTCCCGCGTCTTGTCTTTCGCCCAGACACAGGCATAAGACATGTGCGTCGAGATGTGGTCGCTGGAGGCGATGAAACCGAGTTTGTAACCCTTCCGCAAGGCATACCACAATGAGGCCTCTTCTACGACGCGGGTCTCGGGACGCTCATAGGATTGGCGGAAGCCTTGGAAGATCTCCGCCACCGGCTCGACTTGCGGATCGTTGTATGTCCAAGTGCCCCGTTTTTTCTTCTTGTCATAAGCCGGAGTGTGCGCCGCCGTCAGCGCATCGCCCCGTTCACGCAACCAGGGATAGAGCGTCGTGTCGGGATTGGCGTCTCGCTGGGCTAATTTGCGACCGCTGTACCAATGGTCGCTGCGGCTGACGTCGGCGCCGCGATTGAGGAAAAAGACATTCCGATGCCCGCCGCCGGGAGTCATGTTGCTTCGTTCGTAACCGTATATCGGCACGTAGCGGCCCGGAATATGAAACCAATCCGCCGCCTTCTGCGTTCGCCACCAAGAGAAGGCGTCGACGTCGCGCGTATGATCGGTGACTGCGAGAAAATCGTATTCGACCGCATCTAACGCATAGCGATGTGCGTCGGTCAAACAGCCGTCAATCGTAGGGGAGCAGCGGCTGATGTTGGTGTGCCGGTGTAAATCGCCAAAATAAATCTGCAAATCCTCACCACCGCGAGTAATGGTCCAATCAATTTGTGGAGCGGAGGAGGGGACGCCCGGTTCTTCGACTTCGTAGGGTTCGCAAGGAATTTCTGCAACAGCTTCACTGACCGGTGGCAACTCTCCAACACGAACCGCATACTTTCGATTCACGGCAGCAAAGCGATTTCCATCCGCCCACGCACATTGCAAGCGGCCGTCAGTTCCCGGACATGTAGCAACCCGTTGATCCATGCGGCCTTGGCT
>JAJFLM010000222.1 GCA_021772655.1 Deltaproteobacteria bacterium | reverse complement strand
GTATAAAGGTGTGGTCAAAAACGCCGCTAACGTCAACGGCAAGAGCACTTTCCAACAGTTCACAATCCGGCCGACCTGCGATGTTAGGAGTTGCATCCTAGAGTTGATCTCCGTGTTTGAGGGGCTGACGCAATTCGCTTGGTGATCGGCGACGGGAATTTCATAAAATGTGGCAACGGACCACTCGCGAAAACCCGTAGCGAGCACGGAGCGAAATACGCCGCAATTCATTGTTTTTACATGAGTTGAAGCGAATTAAGGCCGCGAGTGTAGCGGTCCCCGGCATTTGTTGTCAACAATGTAATAGCTGCTACACATTGCCGATTTTCGGAAAAAACCAGAGAATCACAAATGCAGTGCAAAATGAGCCGATCTGCCGGTTCAGCGGGGCAGATTTGAGCCTGCAATCGGCGAATTTCCGGTACAAGGAGATGGAGATGATCTCGCCCTCGAAGTGGTCATTCGCGCTGTTGGGGGAGTCGTGATTAAATGAATCACGGCTACGACTCCCTCAAATCTAGGGCCGTGGCGGGAAATTGAGGCGAGGAGCGGAGGCTACTCCTTCATCCAGCGTCTCAGTTCCTTCTCATAAGAGGGAAGATTTCTCTGATTGGCATTCCACAATTTTTTCAGCGGATGAATTTCCGGAGGCTCGCCGAGATGTTGTTGAATATCGCGGTAGACCAGCAGAGCGATCATGCCTTCCTCGACCATCAGGTCTTCGACAAGCAATACCGGATATTCTTCCAGCATTTTCTCAAATTTTCGCATTCCGCTAAGTAACTTTTTCGCCGCTTCCTCGAACTCTCCATCTCTGTACAACTGCTTGCCCTCAAAGATTTCTTTGTGGGCCTGCATCGTGTTAGATTCACGCTCGGCCAGTACCCGCGTCCGCCAGTAAGGGTAGTTCGTCATTTCATGGAAGCGTTGAATGGTATCCTTAACGGCCTGGACTGTTGTTTCCGTCTTTTCCGCAATTTCTTCATATTCTTGCTCGTCGCGGACTTCCAGGCGAATTGTCCCGGACTCCATCTGGATCGGCTCTGAACCGTAGGCGATCCAATCGTTGGAGGCTTGTTCCCAGGCTTCCCGTGATTTTTCTCCAATCTTCGAATGCCCTTGATCGTCGACTTCACGGGCATGAACTTCTGCAAAATCGATCTGGGAACGGGCGGGATAGGAATTAAACAAGATGTCTGCCATGACGTGCTGGTAAACGAGATTTTCCTTCAACACATCAATGGATTCCTCAAACCAAGTTTTTGCAACGAGGTAATTGTCAGCCCCCTTGCCATCGGGATTGATATCCCGATCGACTTCCCAGCCCTTTTCTTCAAAACGGGGATCGGGGTCTTTTTCCATGAAAAATTTTCGAAACTGGACCCATTCATCGGAACGACCGATTTTCTTGGCGATGATGTTTCCGGTGTGCCAATACAAATCGGGCACCATGCGATTGCGTTCCATGCCTTTTTTATGGAATTTGATTCCTTTTTTCACCCAGAAATAGCGGTCTTCAACGGCGTCCCATTCCGCCGAGACATTGTAGGCCAGATTCCAACCCTGGAAGTGCCATACCTTATAAAAGTGCGGCTGCAGGAGGATGATCGACTCGGTGGTGCGTTCTAGTTCCGTCCAGTTTTTGTGCTCTTGTTGTTCCTGTGCTTCCATCGACAACAAACAGGTGGCCACTCCTCGCAGGCCCAACAGTACCAGATTCATCGTCGCGCTGGACGGATCGACGGCTCCCAAGTCGGTGTGCCCCAGATCATAATTCTTACGCAACGTATCGAGTTTCCCCCCCGCTTCAGCGGAGCGGCCCGGCGTCGTCTCGGTCGGTTCCACCGCCACGCGCCCAGGTTGGCCCAAAAGCAGGATCGGAATAAACAGGACAATGATTCCGCCCAGATAAACCAATTTACGTTGTAATGAATTGAGCTTGCTCATTTCGATTCCAGTTCACGATATTTCAATGCGAAGTAAGCCAGGATAATCCAAGGGATCGTGTAGCCCACGGTGGTGGCGATTGCCGGCAATAGGGCTGCCGAAAAAGGAACATCAAAACCGTTGGCCACATATTCGGTCATATCAAAGTTGCTCAGATCCGGGATCAGATACCGGCTAAGTTGGATGTAAACTTGCGGGAGCGTGTCGATCGCCTTCACGACGGACTTCCCGGTGCCCTCTTGGAATTCAATGTTGGGAGTAATATGGCGGTGGATCCGCACGATACCTTCTATCACCCCCCCACCTTCAACGTCGCCTGCGGCGAGCTTTGTGAGGAAGCCCGAAAAGCTCTTGCCAATCACAAGTATCGAAGCAGCCGCCAAGGTCGCCACTGGCCCTTTGACCACGCAGCTCAAACAGACGGAGAGTACCACCGCCATAAACATCATCATCCAGATTCCGAGAATGGCTTTTGCATAGCTGGCGGCAAATTGCTCTTCCGGAAGACGAATGAACAAGTCAGGCGGAGCCATCCCCAAATATTGGCCGGCGGTTAAGCATTCGACCTGCACACGCAGCTTGCCGTCATCGACCAGATCATCCAAGATATCAAACGTGTTTGAGGGGTCGCTCGTGTCGGGGATTTTTCGCGGGAGGATCATCACATTGGCGCCGTCCCGGAATTCTTTTACTTCAAATGGCGCCACCGCCCCAATTTTCTCATCCTTCTCATTTACAAAAGTGTAGCGCGCCAAAATCCCCTGTTCCAGGTCCCCCTTAAAGGACCGGAAGACATTGAACGTCGACTCGACGTGAAGTTCCAGTTCTCCCGTTTCCGGATTCGTGCGGAAACTGTTCTCGTCGATGTCGTCGAAATCCCAGATTGCCCGGGCGTTGGTGTTGCCGGCGATATAACTGCGAAATGTCCACATATCGCCGACATTGTCGCCCTGAAGTGCCTCGTTGCCCTCTTTGTTGAGCCAACTCAATTCGCCGTAAACCGGCACGCGAGCCGTCAACGATTCGCGGGTTGGCTCATCGAATGAGCGCATCAGCCAGGCAAACCCGGCAGCAGACATCGCCAGTAACGCCACAGTTCCCACAAGGGTAAAACCAAAGATGCGGCCCAGGACAATTTCGTTACGTTTCACCGGTTTGGTGACCACCGTATGCAATGAACGTGCTCTGATGTCTTCGGGCAGCCCCCAGCAGGAGAGGATCACCACCACGGGAAGAATCAGCCAACTGATGGTCGTCAGCATAAAACTGACATAGCGCTTCACCTGCATATCCGGGCGTTCTGTGCCGTCGTCCAGATACCAGCCCGCGAACATGATCAGTAATATAAATATCACACCGATCGTAAAGACCTTGCGCCGCATGGCCTCACGAAAGGTCAACACCGTCAAAGCCCAGATGCGCCGGGGCGACATTGTCAGCCAATCCTTGACAGATTCGCCGAGCTGTGTGACCAAGATCACCGGCCCGCTCGCGCCGCGCGTGAGCAGCAACAGCACAAGTAACAGCAGGAACAACGCTCCGAACGCGATTCCCACTAAGGCGCCCCATTCGATGAGGCCGTTGAGAAGATTAAATGGTACAGGTTCAAATGTCATGCTTCACCGGGACGTCGATATTCTGACAACAGGTTCCAAAACCCTCTGAGGATCGTCGTTTTCATGGGGTTTTCGTTTTAACAACTACCACAACTCGGATTTGAAACAGGTTTGAAGTAAGGGGCATACGGCGAAAAAAACGCCTCCGAGGCCCGGCAATATGTGTGAATCTTTTTCTAGGAAGATTCCGCAGAGGTGTCCGCTTCGGCATCCGGTTCCTTGCCGGCCCCGTTGCCCGGCTGGCTTCCCCCCGAAACATAGCGCTGACCAGGTCTGTCGGCCGCGTCGCGTACCGTTTTGAGGAACAAATCTTCCAGCGTGGTCGTTGGGTGATCGACGTCCAGGAAATCGGCCTTATATCTGGAAACGACCGTTTTAATCTCAGCGATCGCTTCATCGGAGAGCGTACTCGTCCGAATCTGGGTCACGCCTTGGTTCTTGAGCAATTCGTCGACGCGCCCCAGAACTTTCAGTTCACCGCTGTCTAAAATGGCCACACGGTCACAGACGTCTTGCACGTCGGAGAGAACGTGGCTGCACATCAGCACCGTCTTGCCTTGATCCCGCAAACTGAGGATTAAATCTTTCATATCGCGGGTTCCCAACGGATCAAGGCCGCTGGTCGGTTCATCCAGCAGC
>JAJFLM010000221.1 GCA_021772655.1 Deltaproteobacteria bacterium | reverse complement strand
GCGTCCGTCGACGTCCAGCGTGATCACTTCCCCGAAGTCGCACTCGATGTTGGTTTGCACAAGGCCCTCTCGTCCCGGCCACTCGTCGGCGCCGTCATCGGGCACCGGTCGTTTGATGGTCAGCATTGCGTTTCCCCCTGGTTCGGTTCGTTGCTTCGTACGGAACAAAGACTACCGCCCTCCGTTCGCGACACGCCCGTGTCGCGTACTCGGTTAGTGGCGCCGTTGGGACTCGAACCCAAGACCTCCAGGTTATGAGCCTGGCGAGCTACCAACTGCTCTACGGCGCGCGTTGTTGGTTTACCTCTCACCGCTGTTAAGTTCCCGGTCCATGTCGTCCCAGCCGCGCAGCCACTCATTCAGTTCGGCTGTGCTTTGGTAGTTGCAGAGGACGCGAAAGCGTCCGTCGCGTCGCGCCCGTCGGCCGTGCTCGTACGTGGTTCGCATTGACTGACTCCCGATGAAACCGGCGTCCTAGAACTAAGGTTGCTTCAATCGAACAACGCCCGCTGCCGAGTCGGCGGCTTGGGTTGCGGCAGTTGCTTCATCGCTTCCTTGACGCGGCCCGGGTCGATGTAGTGCTTTTGCGTGGTGCGCATGTCGGAATGGCCGGCCTGCATCTGGGCGGCGAACGGATCGTACTCGCTGACCGCCGTGGCCATGCCTTTGCGAAGGCCGTGAAAGCCGTGCCTTCGGTCCTCGGGGAAGTCGGCCGCCTCCAGAATCCGGCGGCGATTTTCCTGCAGCCAGACCATGCCGTGCGGCCAGTGCCAGACGTTGTCGAAGTGGCCGGTGATCGGGCGCATCGCTTCGATGCACGCCATCGCGGGTTCGTTGACGAAAACTTTCCGTGTGTGCCCCCGCTTCACCTCCACGTAGACCCAAGCGTCCCCCTGACGGTCGGTCGTAATCTTGGACCATGCGACCCGCACCACGCTGCCAATTCGCAAGCCGACGTTGAAGTCGAACAGGAGCAGGTTGCGCCACCAGGCGGGCCGCTGCTCTGCCGAAAGGTAGCTCGGCACGATCGCGCCGTCGCAGTGGGCCATCAACTGCCCGACGTCCGCCTTCGTAAAGTTGTCCTCGGCCACCTTCTCCCGCTCGCGTGGCTTCTCGAAGAACGGCACCTCGGGGATCAGGTTCTGTGCCTTGCGGCGATGGCGCTCGTGAGAACGGGGCCCGGCCCGTAGCAGCACGGCCTGCAAGTGCGTGCAATGTTTGCGGACCGTGTTGGGGCTGATCGGCTGCCCCTTGCGCCCCGGAAGCTTTGCCACGGCGATCATGAAGTCCGAAATGTCGAAGTCGTTGATCTGCCCCAGCGACGGATGCTTGGTGAATCGCTCCCAGTAGTCGATCGACTGGTCGTATTCGTCGAGCGTCCGCGGTTCGGCGCCTTGCGCTTGGAGGATCACCGGCCGGTAGAAGGCCCGATAGAACTCGGGCAGCGTCATGTCGGGCGAGAGATTGGAGGTCGTGCGATCTTGGCGGCCGCCGTGCAGTTTGAGCACGGGTTGGTCCGCTTGGTCGCCGGCGAGACGTTTTTGCGCGTCGCTCATTGGTGCAAGTTCCCATTACGATCGTTGCTATGGGCGGCGCGTCGTCGTCCGTGTGATCCGTGTCGACGCACCGCTCACGAGCATCGTCCTTGCCCAACGGCGCTAATTCCTCTAGCGCGTACATGCCCGGGGCACTCCCTGGCGGACGCGACGTCTGGCCTCGCTGCGAGGAGCCTCCTAACAGCGAGGCCAGCGCGCCGGTCCGAACCAACTCGTCAAGCCGCGCGTTACCGCCTGTGGCGCACGCGGCAAACATCGAACCTCACTCGCTCGGGTTTTACGGCAAGGATTCGATTCACGCGGCTCGATCAAGTCGAAGGATCGCAGATGCCGCCCGCAAGGCGGCGCGTGATTCAGATACTCGCCACAGGTTGCTGCTTGGCCGCTCGCGCGGCCCGTTGACGTAGGAATGGTGGCAATCTACCGCGCGATTCCGCCTTGTCAACTAGGCGAGCAAGAAATTGTCCGGCGCGTACGCGCCGATGGTGGCGGCCACGTTCGCCGCACGCGCCGCGCGGAAGCCCCGCGCGTTCTGAGCCGGCTTCGCGCGCCCGAACGCGCCTGCGTCGGCCCTGTGCGACCAACGGACTTTTAATCCGTAGGTCCAGGGTTCAAGCCCCTGCAGCCTCACTGGATTGGGCGCTAGACCTACGGAGCGGGACTCCGTATGTGGCGTGTTGGGAAAGATGCGTGCGACCTGGGAAACGATCGCCCATCAGAAATGGGCCGGCCGGGGGTATCTTTAACCGTCACCGGTTGAAGTTGGCGTAGGAACCAAACTCCCGGTCGGCCCACCTTTTTGCACCATCCGTGCAAAACATCTTGGGCCGACCGTCCGGTGATGGTCTCCCATGCGGGAAACCTGCCCTACCACCGTTACACCACGCCGCGCGGAACGGCGCCAAAGGATTCCTTTCTCCGGTGACAACAGTCTGTCACACCACGGCCCGCCTGGGGGGGGCTTCGGGTTTGACCGTGTTGCGGCCGCCGGGTAACTTACCGCTTGGAAGGGGTAGATTGTTCTGCTAGAGGCCGCTCCCAGGGAACAGAGGTTCAGGCTCAGATTGCGCCCGTGGAATCGCCACAGAGTTCGAGCCATCGCCAATGTTCGTCGCCTGCCCGCACTGCGGTGCCCCAATCAACGTTGCGGGAGGCCAGCAAGAGGTCTCGTGCCCCGCCTGTCAGCACGTCGTTACGCCCGAACGTGCCGCCGCCCAAGTCACCGTGCGACAAGCGCTCCGACGGCCGCGGCGTCGACGAAAAAAGCTGCCGTGGGGCCGTCTGCTGTCAGCAGTTATCACGTTAGTCGTTACCGCATCGTCGATCGCCAGCGTGCTTATAGTGCGATCGACGATCCTGCAGCGCGATGCTGCCAACAATGAATTGTCGCAAAGAACAGAGACTCAAGGGGCACGCCAACGCGAGGCGCGCACCAGACGGCCACTGCCTGCGCGGAGTCCACAGCATGGAACCGGTTCGCTGGCCAACAAACCGGAAGTCGCGCAGATTGTTCCCGACGCCTCAGCGCAGAAAGCCGAGGACCCTCCAGATCGCCCGGTAGGCGCTGACTTGCAGGACGCGCTGGAGCAGCGGGACAACGCCACACTGATTGACTCGCCGGCGATCAACCTGACACGGCAGCGTATCGCGATCCCCATAGAGATTCCCGCGTCCGTCGAACACCAAAAGTCCCTGCGCATCGAAGCGATCGGAATCGGCAATTTCGCAGGCAGCGTCCAGGCAATCTATCCGCCAGACGGTCGCGCGGAGTTGGGCGGCAGAGTGCGACTGGCACTGCGCGACGACACGCCACACGCGGGCATCCAGCTTTCGCTGTTAGGTGGTAGCGATCATCCGTCTGTCCGTATCGAACCCTTGCTGATTTACTTCAACGGGGACGAGCATCCCTGGCTGCTTTCCCGTCTAAAGCGAAGTCGCATTACACTGACCAAACGCATCCGCGCACAGCAGCGCGGCATACCGCCAGCCCGGAAGGCGGTCCAGAACTGGACGTCCGAAGTGAAAAGACTGCACGATCGCTACGGCGATAATATGTCGCAAGCCGACGTTGTACGTGCCAAGACGACTGCCGCGACCGGTCTATCGCAGTCACGGGCCCAGTTGGCCGAACTGGAGACAGCGTTACCGGTCAGCGTCCAACAGATGCAGGCGATGACGCAGCTTGAAGAGTTAAGCGGGGAGGTCCACAAGAAGGCCACGATTGATTTCCGCGTGTTTCATACTCTGGGTGGGAAAGAGGTCGATATCCTGCGGACCAAGGGAACGAACTAGCGCCGTTGCATACGTGCTTCTTATCGTCCCGGGTCTCGTGCTGCGCTCTGGGCCGGCGGGACCCTACAACCAGCTTGCTCGTGGCCGGCGGCGCGGTAGGATGCATCGCATGCACATCGCCATCGTACTACTTTCCGCCGCGATCGCCGCCCCGCTGCCGACCAGGGTTCAGCGGGCCGAAGGCTGGCCTGCGGTCGATGCGGCGGTGCCGCCTCCGTCGGCGACGTTCCCGCCGCACCTGGTTCCGGTCAAGGTCGGCCGCCGCAACCGCCGCGTGATCCGCGAGTGGCGCGATCGGCGGCAGACGTACGCCATCTTCTGGGATGCCAAGAGCGACGGCTATCGCGCGGTGCGGATTCGCGGCAAGCGCTACGTGCCGATTCCGGGCGACAAGACGTCGTCCGGACGGCCGCGGCTCTGGCCCTCGTTCGAGGACGCCGCCAACCAGGTCGACGCCCACTGGCGATTCCTGATGGGCAAGCCGTCGCGCACGTACGCGCCCAGTCCGAAGCTAAAGCGCCTGACCGCCGGCAAGAAGTAGCGCTCGAGACGCCCCCTCCGTGTGCTCATGTACCTCCGTGGCAAAAGGAGTTTCACGCCGCAGAGAAGGAAGGAGGGCGCGGAGCCGGCGACCGCAGGATCATTCCCGCGGAACCCCGTCGACCGTGATCGTCGCCCGCCGGTTGAGCCGTTCGGTCTCGGCGACGCGGCCGGCGCCGTTGCCATTCAGGCGAAAGATGGGGCGCACCAGCTCGACGCGCGTTTGATGCGCGGCTCCGGGCGGGACACCCACGCCCAGCACGGCAGCCATGTCGCGGTCGCCGGTGATCTCGAAGGTGCAGTCGTTGCACGTCACGCGGCCGCCGCGGGCGTAGATTCCGTAGCAGGTGCGGTAGACTTCCGACTTGCTTCGCTGCGCCCGCCCCGTGTCGTGCAGCGATGCGTCGCACACGATCAGGCAGCGGACCAGCTCGACGAACTGCGCGTTGGCGCCGCTGGATCGCCCGGCGCAGACTGGGAACCGGGCAGCGGTGAACGTGCAGTCCTCGGCCCGGATTCTGTTTTGGAAACCACTCCAGCTATACAGGCCGAACATGCCGCCCACGACGTGGCAACGTCGAAGCGTCAGCTTGGCGCCGCTGGGGGCTGCCTTGTTGCCGTAGCCGACCACCTGCGACTGCGCGCCGCGGCCCCCCTCCCATCGCAGCGTCAGATCTTCCAGCACGACGTCGGGCCCGGCGATCTCGATCATGCACCCCAGCGCCGAGTGCATTTCTCCGCGGCCGACGATCTCGGTCAGCTCGCGCCCGGCGCCGCGCAGTGTGGTGGTGCCGCGGACGAAGGCCAACCCGGTCGCCAAGTCGAAACGGCCCGGGCCCAATTCGATTAGCCGCCGCCCCTCGGTCCGCGCTGCGGCGATGGTGCGCAGTTCCGCGCCCATTTGCTGCGGCGTGCCGGCAGCCCGCACAGTGATCGTCGCACCCGAGACGGCCGGTAGCGAGCCGGCAACCAGCAACATTGCCAGTAAGAATCGAAGCATGGAGGAATCCTCTGTGCTCGGGCGGATCGAATGGTGACGATGGACTTACTCGCCGACCTTGAAATCTCGGCACTGCCGGCAGGCTTGGACGCGGTCGAGGATCGGCGCCAGTTGGCAACGCCCGTGAACGGCACATGCAAACACCTTGTGCCGAGTTTTCTTCCCTCCGCAACATTCGGCCGATTGCAGTTCGAGCAGCGGCCCGAGGTGGACGCATCGCGTCTTACGATGTTCGCCCGTGTCGATCCGCTGCGCCGTGATCGTGTAGTGGCTGTCGGGATCAATCCACCCGCACGTTGGGCAGCAACCTGGAACGGAGACGAATTGACACACGGGGCAATCGGGCATTGGTTAGGTCAACGAGTTCACGTCCAGAGTTTGGGCCGACCAGTCGCATATCGTGTTGGTTGCGTAGTTCGTCATCTGTGGAATGGCCGCCACATTATTGCATTGAATTTGCCCAGCGATTGGCCAGGGGCGTATCCCTTGGTGCTCGTACCCAGGCACAGAGAACTGCATGACGGCCCCGACATCGGTTGCAAACACAAAAGTCCGATTGCTCACGCTGTCCCAATGAATCCCAAACCCAAGACTGTGGACACCGACAACGAGACAAGGGTCGAGCCAAGTCGGAACCGGGATGACTCTAAAGCCACAGGTGTAGACCAGATGATTGTCGCCGTCTCGTAGGTAGGTGCCATTGCTGGTCCAGTCTAGCGCGTAAGTGCCATTGATTGCCTCGCACTCTCCCGTGGGGCAAAAAAACCCGCCGCCACTCGTAGTACCCGCGATGGTGATGTTCAAAGTTTTCGGATCGGATGGCGAGCCGGCTTCATCGCCCGGGTCGCAGGACATACATTCACTGGCTGGTGCCGGAGTGCAACAGCACGCGGGATCGAACGCGATCCCGGAGGCTGCTGGGCCAAACAATATCTGCGGACCGTTGAATTGGATCGGCACGCTACAACTCCCTACGGACAGGGCTGGGTTTCTCGGTGATCTCTTTGTTCTCCGTGGCAAAACAGATGGCCACGGAGTGACGAGAGTTCACGGAGCGATCTCGGCCGCTATTCCTCAAACTGCCCGCTGACCAGCCAGGTGTTCGTGTCGGCCGGAGTTTTGCACCGGAGTCCCAGGCGAGAGCCGCCCGTAACGTATCGTTCGCGCATCGGCGGGAACACCAGATCGTACGTCGATAGCGGTGAGATCAGCTTGCTCCAAAGAATCACACCGCCGTCGGTCGGCTCGGCCGTGATTGCATCGCGCGCCGTTGATTGCAATGTTTCGGTCGCATCTTCGTCGAGTTTCGTCAGCGTTCCCGCCGCGCTCGTGCCGGCACTCGTTTGCAGAATCAACTCCCACAACACCGGGACGTGCGACGTAGTTGCGCTTTGCCCGGTGATGCTCAGTCGCTCCACCCTCACCCGCGTGTTTGTTGCCGCGACGATCTGCAACGCCGTCTCCGTCGTTGTTGCCGTGATGGTATTCGCCGCCCCCGCATACGCAAATCTCAATCCAGCCATGATCGTTTACCTCATAATTAGCAGTAGTAGTGGTCCCACAAAACATTGAGCAGCGTGATAGCGTTTCCAACTTCGTCCGCGATCCCGCCACCCGGGGCGTAACCCGTCCCGTCGCCGTCAACTGCCGCTGCGGGCGCGGCGATCGGTTCGCTGCAAACGGTTCCGGTGTGAACGGTTTCCGTGTCCTCCGTGTCAACTTTGAACACATAGGCATCGCGGTACGACTGAAGGATTTCGTTGCCGGAAACAACGACAGTCGTGATGATCTTCTGCGCGATGGGAGTCAGCACCGTCGCGTCGGCAGGCGTCCCGTAGTCCTTGCCGATCGTGCTGGTCGTCTCTTTCTCCAACAACCCATTCGCGCCGTCGTTCCACTTGACATCGCTGACCTTCGTGCCGGCATCCCAGGCGACCGACATCAGTTCCCATTCAACAGGATTTGCCTGCGTGTTCTTGATAACGAAGCAGACATCGTTGTCGGAGCCGACCCATTTTAGAGAGTTCTTGCAGCTTACGGTTCCCACCGGATCGGCGACACCATCGGTGAGGCTCACCAGCCCATCGACGTTGACCGGAGTCGTCGCGGGCGTCGCGATGTTCTGAGCGAGCGCCCCTTTGAACCATTGCGTGCCGGAACTTGTGTCGGCCTCTCCCGAGCGGATCATGTACCACAGGTCGTCCTCTTGATCCTGCCAGACAAGAACCTTTTCGCCGGTCGTCAGGTCGACGTCGGTCGACCAGTTCTCGACCGATTGGGCGCCGACATTCGGCAGCGTAATC
>JAJFLM010000023.1 GCA_021772655.1 Deltaproteobacteria bacterium | reverse complement strand
TCCACGAAGGCCCCGAAGTTGACGACGGAGGACACGGTACCGGTGCGCCGCTCGCCGACGCTGAGGTTGGCAAGGAAGTCCTTGCGCTGCTCGAAGTGAGCTTCCTCCAGGTAGGCCCGGCGGGACAGAACCACGTTGTTGCGGTTCTTGTCGAGCTCGATGATCTTGCACTCGAGCTCCTTGCCGACGAACTGCTGCAGGTCCCGAACCCGGCGAAGCTCCACCAGGGAGGCGGGAAGGAAACCGCGAAGGCCGACATCGACGATAAGCCCGCCTTTGACGACCTCGATAACGGTGCCCTTGACTACCTTGCCGGCTCGCTTGTACTCCTCGATCCGGCCCCACGCACGCTCGTAGGAGGCACGCTTCTTGGAAAGAATCAGGCGCCCTTCCTTGTCCTCCTTCTGGAGAACCAGGGCTTCGATCTGCTCGCCCAGGGACACGATCTCCGAGGGGTCCACGTCGTGACGCAGTGAGAGCTCACGGGCGGGGATCACGCCTTCGGACTTGTAGCCGATGTCGACAAGGACTTCTTCCTTGTCGATTTTTACGATGGTGCCGCTGACCAGATCACCGTCTGAGAAGGGCTTGATGGTTGCGTCGATAGCTGCGATGAGATCTTCGATGGAAGAACCGACATCATTGGTGGTGATGTCGTTGCTTTGAGGCATCTCACGGCTAGTCGAACCTATGCCGGAAAGTGTTGACATCTTAAAACTCCTTATTTGCCCAATTAAGGGCAGGGAATACTCCACGACAGAAGTCGCGGGCAAACTAGAGTTTAGAGGAAAACCCCGTGGGCCGCATAGGTGGGAGTAACATTCTCCGCAAGCGACGTCTCTCGCCCGGCACTGATACAACTGGGCCCTGGGCCAAGGAGGAAGCTTCCAGCAATGATCATCAACCGCCGCCGCCGCCCCGAGGGAGCCTGAGCCCTTGAGCCCGCATATCGAAATCGCCGGTCCCGACGATCCCGAGCCGCGGAGGGAGCGTACGCCCGCCGCCTCCCCTCAGGTCGACGCCGACTACTCCAGGCTGGAGGAGAAGCTTTCTACGCTGGCGTCCGCAGTCGGCAACTGGCAGCGGGACCTGGAGAGCTCGGCCAGCCGTTCTTCGCGTCTTGAGGGTGCCTTTACGGTGCTGCTGAGCTCGCTTGAGGGGTGGAAGAGCGACATCCGCGAGGTTGCCAGCCGCACCGAATCCCGGGTACTACGGGGGCTTGAGGTCATCGACTCCCGGATCTCCCGGGTTCAGCCGGGCGGCTCACCAGCCGACCAGGGGGAGATTCTGGCGGCAATTCAGAAGCTCGAGCGGGCTTTCGGAGAGAGAATTGCAATGCTGGAGCGGGATATATCGGCGGTACGCTCCGACGCCGGTTCCACCAAAGATTCCGATGCTCTTGACCGGCGCCTTGAAAGCATCGAGAAGAAGGTTTCGGCCTCAGACACCCAGCTTTCCGGACGCCTCGGCGCCAGCTTCGAGATCCTCGAACGGCGCCTCAGCTCGATCGAAACCAAGTTTTCAGACCCCGACCCCAAAATGGCGGGCAGGGTTGCCGCCGGCGTCGAAGCCCTGGAGGGGCGCCTGGGGTCTATCGAACGAAAGCTCTCGGAGCCGGGCAACCAGCTGGCGGGAGGCTTCGAGGCCCTGGAGCGCCGCCTCGCGTCAATCGAACAGAAAGCCGGCGCGCCGGACGCCGGTCTGGCCGAAAGCCTGGGGGGCATGGAGCGCAAGCTCGGCGAGGGACAGGACCGGCTCACCAAACGGCTGGCGGCAAGTCTGGAGGCCCTGGAGGGGCGGCTGAAGGCCATCGAACAGAAGGTCCCCGCGCCGGACGCCGGCCTGGCCGATGTTTTGGCCGGCTTGGAGCGTAAGGTCGCCGGGGGGCAGGAGCGCCTGGCCGAGGCAATCGCAAAGATCAACAGTTCTCAGCACTCCGAAGTTCTTATCCAGAGCCTGCGGGCGCTCGAGGGCAGCCTCTCGGAGAGTCAGCAGGTTGTGACCCGCAAGCTCGAGGCGGCCCGCTCGGAGTTCCTTTCCATTGCCCGAGGGTTCGACCGGGTGCAATCGGTACAGGGACCCATCGGTGCGACGGTCGGATCTCTCGAGAATGCGGTGCTGGGCGATGTGCGACCGATCGTGGCCTCGATCACCGCTGCCGTCGCACTGCTACTGCTGATCGCCTGTGTAAACGTGGGCAACCTCCTCTTGATGCGCGGTGCGAGCCGGTCACGCGAAGTCGTCGTCCGTCGGGCGCTCGGCGCGAGCTACGGAAGGGTCGCGCGGCTATTCCTGACGGAGAGCGCCTTGCTCGGGTTGACCGGTGGTGCACTCGGCTTGGCCTTCGCCGTCGGGTTCCTGCGTCTCCTCCCGGCGCTCTCGCCGGTCTCGCTTCCCCGTACCGAGATGATCGGCCTAGTAGGTTCGCCCATCGCCGTGTGCGTCGGCGTGACCTTCTTGGCCGTGGCGCTCTTCGGTATCGTCCCGGCGCTCGCGGCAGCCCGGGGCAACCTTGCATCGGG
>JAJFLM010000220.1 GCA_021772655.1 Deltaproteobacteria bacterium | reverse complement strand
AATTGACAATTAAAGGTCTGATAAGTAAAGTGCGCAGCCCCTGAAAAGGGTCGCTTCATCCTTGTGCCCAGGTGGTGAAATTGGTAGACACGCTAGCTTCAGGTGCTAGTGATCGCAAGGTCGTGGAGGTTCAAGTCCTCTCCTGGGCACCATTTCTTAAGTAACTCTTTGTTTCTTAAACAGTTTTAAATCTCGCAGAACATTGTTCAGCCAAGGTGGTACACCTTGGTGATACACCATGCGCTTTGGAGTGCATCTGCGAGGTGTTTCATGGCTTCACAAAGCCAATATCTAATCCGCAATCGTCACAGCAACCAATGGTACGGGCGGGTGGTCATCCCGACCCTGTTACGCGACCAGTTTAACGGCAAACGCGAAGTGCGCCGTTCCCTACAAACTTCAAATAAAACCATTGCCAAAAGACGTGCCTTGGCGTTTTGGTTACAATGCCAAGAAAAGTTTGAAAGGATACATTTAGGAGAACAAAGCTCCATGCGTTATATCGAAACCCATGACGCACTTGGCAGAAAACACGTTTTTGATCTGGATGATCCGAAAGACGAAGAAAAACTCGCCCGTGAAATGCACGAAAACGCCAATAAGCTATTGGCTAAGTTTAGTGACAATCCAGAAATCCTCGAACGCCTTCTTACCATCAATGACAAGCAGTTAGCACAACCAGCCCCATCACCTACGCAAGTCCAACCAGAAACAGCCACTTCTTTTAGCGAGGCGGTTGACCTCTATATCGACAAACTGAACACGCAGGGGCGCAAAGGCAAAAAGCTCTCGCAACGGACATTACTCAACTATCAAGGACGGCTCACCTTCTGGAAAGAGGTTTTTGGTAACAAACATATTCATGACATTACCTTATCCGAACTCTCCACCATACAAATTTGGCTAACCCGATTACCTGCCAATTTTACCAAAAAGGGATTATCCACTGAAAAGGCTGTGAAGATCGCCAAGACCATTGGCGATTACCCTAAGAACCTTGTATCCATATCCGACAAAACCCGCGCCGAATATCTGGGGCAGTTAAAGGGTATATTGGAATACGCCTATGCTTGCGGCTTTACCACCGCCGACCAGTCACGCCATGTTGAAATTCCCAACACAAAACAGATTAAGGCGGTCGAGCGTCTGCCATTCTCCGATAACGACTTGGTAAAAATCTTCCCCAAGGATTACGGGGTGGATTTTGGCAAGAAACACGCGGCACTGGATTGGGATGTGCGCTACTGGTTTCCGTTGATCGCACTCTATTCAGGTGCACGGCTGGAAGAAATAGGCCAGCTCAAAACCGACGATATTAAGACCTGCCCCGATACAGGCATCATCTATATGAACATCACCAATAGCGGTATTTCAGGTGATGGGCAGAAGAAACACGCTAAGAACAAAAATTCTGTGCGCCCGATACCCGTGCATTCTGCACTGATCGAACGTGGCTTTCTGGATTACGTGGAAAAACGTAAAGCCGATAAAAAAGATAAAAGCCTGTTCAAGCTCAAGCGAGATAACCAAGGCCGTTTGGGCAAGGGCTTATCCAATTGGTTTTCGCGGTACGAGAAACGTGCCAACGGAAATGGTCATATCCTCGGCTATATCGAACGGCGCGGTGTTGCCAGTAAAGGCTGTTACGACACGGGTGAACGGTGGACAAAAACCTTCCACTCCTTCCGCCACACAGCGATTGATAACCTGCGCGGTAAAAAACTGAATAACGGTCAATTTATCCGCGAACAGGATATTGGTCTTGTGATGGGGCATGAAAAAGGCAAGCTGGAAACAGCGAATTACGGCGCAGATCGGTCACAACTTGAACTGCGTAAAGCCGTTATTGAAGCTATACAATATGAAGTCATAGCTATTTAAATAGCACTTTAGTTTTTGGTTTGGCGATTGAAGCAACTGCGAAAACTTCGCCGAATACCTCGATTTTCAATATTGATCTGTTTTTATCAGGTGGCGCTCATGGAATAGAGCGCTTTCCTTAACCTCTGGTTTTCCTTTATTCCTTTATTGCATCTGCACCCATTTATCACAGCAAGGGTGGACCTCCTCCTCTGCGTTGCGGCCTCCAATTAATTGTCGGTTCTGTTGATGGGCGGTCTGCATGTCCCAAGGCATCAAAACCAGCGGATAAGGAGAAGCCAAAAATGAACACTCAAAACCTGATAAACCTACTCAATCTTGAAACTCTTGAGCAATTGACCGAAGCGCAGCTGTTAAACCTTCTGGAACAAGCCTACGCGGCTCTTGCAGAACTAGAAGCAATCAGTATCGAGCACATAAAATTACAAGGCGTTATTCGTCGCATTGAATTACGCCTAGCTGAAATCAAAACACAGCCACGACCTGAATCTCATCCGCGTTTCATTCCATGAGGTGGCTAATCATCATCCTCAGGCACAAAACCGATAGGATGTTTTTTGGTAATTGCAGGAGTTCGCATTTTTTCAAATTCTTCAAATAGATATGCAATTTGCTGGTCATGCGTTAACAGTTTTTCAGCCAGTTCTTTATGGGTTGCTAATAACTCGCGCATACGGATGAAGGTATCAATAATAGATATATTTACCTTAATGGCTTGCTCACTTCGCAATACACTCGAAAGCATTGCTATACCATGTTCAGTAAAGGTATAAGGGGGATATCTACGTCCACCCCATCTTGAGGTGCCAATTTGGCTCCTCAAGATATCAAACTCATCCCGTGTTAACTGAAACATGAACCGTTCTGGAAATCTCTCTATGTTCCTTTTCACTTGCCGAACCAATATTTTTGTTTCAACGCCATAAAGATCAGCCAGATCACTATCCA
>JAJFLM010000219.1 GCA_021772655.1 Deltaproteobacteria bacterium | reverse complement strand
GTTAAAGATTAGGAACCGAACTGAAGCAGCCATGTATGCAATAAAGGTTGGCCTCGCTGAAGAATCAGATCAGGCAAAGTAACTAGGTATAATTTTCTACCTGCGCCCGTAGCTCAATGGATAGAGCGCCTGACTTCGAATCAGTAGGCTGGGGGTTCGAGTCCCTCCGGGCGCACAATAGATGTGGCGGTTATCCCTCGCGGAGCCGCCACATCTGCCGTTTAATCGGGCTTGATGTGTGCGGGATCGAACGAGCTGTTGCCAATCTGTTGCCATTTGGCCGCAATTGGAGTTACCAGCTCATCCATTAGTGTTGCTGCCCCCTCTTGCATGCCTGGCAAGTAATGGCCATAGATATCGAGCGTTACGCTTGGCTTGGAGTGTCCCAGCCGTCGTGAGACCACAATGATTGGAATATTGTTCAGAAGCATGAGCGTAGCCGCCGTGTGTCTGAGATCGTGAAACCGCATATCAGGCAAACCGGCCTTCTTCAGCAATTTCTTGAACACCCGAAGCAGATTTCGAGGATCAAAGGGCGTCCCAACACTTGAGGGAAAGATCAGGTTGTGCTCCTGCCAGTCTGAACTTATCCGCTGGGCATCTTGGGCTTTATGGTGGGAGGCCAACTTGCTGACTCCCCCCTCCCCCAGCTGGATCAGTCTTCGACCTGCTTTCGTTTTTGGGGGAGTCAAAACTAGACCTTGCTGCGGAATTCGTTGCAACTGCCGCTGCACGTCAAGAACCCCGGTTGCCCAGTCCATATCGCCCCACTTCAAACCGAGCAACTCCCCCTGCCGTAGGCCGGTGGTGATCGCAAGATGAAACAATGCCTCAAACTCACTCCCCCCAGCGACAATCAGAAGCTCTCTAGCTTGGTTGTCGTTGAGGACCTTCATTTCCTTCTGTGTTGGTTTGGGAGGCTGTACCACCGAGACCACATTTCGGGCCACTAAACCTTGTCGATAGGCATCTTCGATGGCTTTGTGCAAGATACTGTGCACAAGGCCCACTGTTCGCTTGCTGATGCCATTTTCTTGCAACTGGACATACAATGATTGGATTTGTGAAGCCTGGAAATCCACCATTCTTATCTTGTCCAGTTTGGGTAGCAGGTGGTTTCGAACGACCCCTTCGTACTGATAATGGGTTTTGGGACGCAAAGAGCCTTTGATGGTTTTCAGCCAGTGAGTTAAATACTCACCGACAGTGATTTTCATACCATCCGCGGTTAGTCCAGCGTCAACCTGCTCTTGCATTTGTCGGATCCAGTTTCGGCACTCTTTTGCCGTTTGAAAGGTCCGAGAGACACGTTGCCCGTTGATACGAAACTGTGCGACCCAGTTACCATTTTCTCTTTGGAAAATGCTGCCTTCGTTATTACCTCTTCGTTTCGCCATTCCTAAACCTCCATATGGTTGTTAGGAAAGGCGACTCGGCACTCTATGCACTTGTTAAGGTCCCAGGTTATCTGCCACATTTTAACCCAGACCACCAAGTGATTAAAAAACAACCGGGGGGTCAATGCTTTCTTCGATGTATGCGACAAGGTCGGTCTTGCGCACTCGGCGTGCTCCGCCGATTTTGACGGTGCGGATCTCGCCGGTCTGCATCAAGCGATAAGCAAAGGCCCGGCTGATGTTAAGTATCTGGGCAATGTCTTTGGCTTTGAGCAGGTTTTCGGATTGGGTTTGGAAGATGTCTTGCTTTTCCATAGGGACTCCATTGCGTATGTTGGTGTAAACGGAGTCTATGGCTTAGCATTAGAGATGTCTGCAGTTTAGTTAGACGTTAGTTAGCCATCCTTAAAATGCCAGCTGACGGCTAAGCCGGATCGCTGTCGCCGCCACAACCACTGACGGGATGGGTCCCATGCGGATTTCTTCTACCTCGGCTAATTTCAAGAAGTATTTTTCAGTTGATTCATCAAAAGCAAATGGATGCCAGTTGAGCAACTGCTCTCGTTCGACGTTCCTTAAATCTTCAGGAATAGGGTAATCCGATGCCATCACGTCAGATCGAATTAGTTTGTCGAACGTCTTACTAACCACCCGTATAAGAAGCCACCTCTCCCCTATCGCAATAAGAGCAACCTCATTCTGTTTTGGCTTCATTCCATAGTCAAAAATGATCAAGTCCCCGATCAGGATTCCGCAATTAGGAATTTCCTCTATCGCCACAATCCCGAATAATTCCTCCGGCTTGCTACCTTTGATTAAGCTGGCAAAGTGTCCGTGCTTTTTCGGGAATTCGACCACTTCTCCATATTGGTTCAGCTTGCCAGCGATCACAATCTCAGTAACCGCTTCGGCTGAACCAGCCCTCTCAACTAAACGAATAAAGAACCCCGAAGTGCTATCCCGGCCAAAATACAAATAGCCTTTTCTTTGTAACACCTCTAGCATTTTATGGACAGATGGAGGCTTTACCTTGAAGTGCTTTGCAATTTGTCCTAGGCGAGGTGAACTCTCGTTGTCGCGGATGAAGGACTTGATGAAATCTAGGTATTCTCTCTGCCGCTTGGTCAACGCATGGGGCATATTAACTCGTGGCTCGGTACACGAGGTGTTTTTCATCAGCATCTCTCGTGTTACTGGGGATAAGCGCAATCGGCTCAAGTGAGCCTGGCCTTGTCCAAATTGGGTCAGTCAGTGGATTGGCCGCGTCCAACATGGGGAATGTAGTATAGAAGAAGTGTTTCTTCTTCTCGCCCTCAATATTTTCCGCCTGGCGAATCATGTTTTTCATGCGTCGCTTACCGGTGGTAATAATCAGCCAGGAGCCTACCTTAGAGTCGAACCGCTCGATAAATGCCTGGTTGCCGATATAGCTTGCATAGGCTTGCAACTTCTCCCTTTCAAAGCGTGGGTTATCGCGACTGGCCAAATCCACTTCAACGAGCAGGTGGGCTTTGTATTCAGGGTCGCCTGACTGCTTTCTCCCCTCATCCACCAACATAAAGTAGAAATCAGGTATTACCCCTCGTTTCTTGCCTCCATTCATTGTGACACTATCGTAATCAGCCCGAAAGTGATGTTCGTTCGCCCACTTGGCTATGCTCAGATTGGGCAAAATCTTAATTACTTCTTCGATATTAAGGCGGACATCGGTAACCTGAATATCATGCCGCAGCTGCACCCAATGCGGCTCCCTTAACCAATAAACACCGTTGCGCTTCAGTTCAGTTTCGAGTTGTTTCAGCTGATGATTGTTCTCGCTTTTCGGTTCGGGCACATCAATCCCTTGCAAAGCAGTAACAGCCATGATGCCACGCCACCCCAGCCAGTAGATGGCTTCAGGAATGGGCTGGTGGCGTCGTTGTATTAGCGAAGGGCGTTCCAGAAAATGGTTGTGGAAAAGAACTGACAGGCGCCGCTCCATCGTTCTCTTGCTCAGGCCCGCAAAAAACCGGCGCTTTATGTGGCGTATGGTCAGAAAGCCGCCATAGTCGTTGATCGCCTGCATCAATTCCATATCCCGGTCGGTAACCCGAATGGGCGGAGGATTTTCGAGCCGATCAAACTTGGACGTTCCCATCGCTATTTCCACAATAGCAAATTCATGCACTAAAGATCGAAGAGAAGTTAGGGTCCTGGCTGTCAGCCGCGCCGATGCGTGTGAGAATTTCAGCCTCAACTTCTTTGCGGTCCCGCCCATAACGCTGGCTTGATGTCTTGCTGATAATATCGGCCATATCCTGGTCAGGTTTGCCGATAGCCTGTCTCAATTTGATGGCGTGTTCCTCAAGTACCCCCTCCCCCACCAGGCGAGCCCGAGCAGTATAGTTAGGCAAGGTTGAGAGGGAGTTCGCCATCTCCATTTCCACATCGCTGTATAAGCGCCGTGGTTGTTCCACCTCGTGGTGCAGCCGCCCTACCCCGGATGGAAGCTCAGTGGGAATGAAGTAAGGTGTCTCATCTAGGTTTTGGTAGACCGGTTCCATCCTGATATCGGCCGACGGCGGCGTATTGTCAAATTGACTGGCCAGCTCAAGGCTGTCCTTCCCTGACACCCGCAGCACAATGAAATTGGCTACATTAAGAGTTGAGCCTTTGGATAAATCATCAAGTTGGTCCCGATATTGGTGGGCCACGATAACGTCCACGGCATATTTGCGCGCCTCGCTTTGGAGAATGGCAAAGCTTTCTGTGGCAAAGTTTTGAAACTCATCCACGATAAGATGAAATGGCCGTCGTTTTTCGGGAGCTATGCTTCGGCGTCTTAGCGCACCAATAAGAATGAGGTTTACCAAAACCGAGCCCAGTAGTGCGGAGTTGTCTTCGCCTAGGTCCCCTTTGGAGAGATTGACCAGGAGGATTTTTCCCTCGTCCATAATTTGCTGCATATTGAATGAATTTTTTGCCTGGCCCACGATGTTGCGCATGGAAGTGTCCGTCAAAAAGGGACTAATCTTGTTTAGCGTCGAGCTGGTGAGCTCGTATCGTAATCGCTCACTTCGGGGGAAATCATTCCAAAAATTAACCAGCATGTAATCGGTGAGATTTGGAACCACCTTCTCACGGTAACTATCACTGGTCAGAAGCAGAAGCAATTCAACCAGGGTTGCCTGTTGATCAAGGGCCATGGTTGTGAGCAGGCTGTGCCGAAGCACATGCTCAAGGCGCGGCCCCCACGAATACCAAAATAACCTCTGCAGAGTGCCCATCACGGTTGAGACCACCCAACGCACCTGGTGGGGATCATTTCTATCGCATTCCAAGAGATTGAGGCCAAAAGGACGTTCGATATCCATTGGGTTTAGCAATATCACATCGTCCTTGCGCTCATCGGGGACGCGGGCCAATAACTCATCCGTAAGGTCGCCATGCGGGTCTAACACACAGAGGCCCTCCCCGGATTGCATGTCCTCAACGGCGATATTCTGCAACAAGGTGGTTTTACCTGTTCCAGTCGTGCCGATTAGGTAAACTCCCTGGCGTCGTGATCCCGGGGTTAGGATTACTTCTTTTCTTTCTTCTCTTGAGTGTCCAATGAGGGGCATTTGGTCCTCCCGTGGAAGTGAGGATACCACGAGAATTTTTTAAGCCAGCAAATTCGCTAACGCATATAAAATATGGACACAAATCAAAGTCCAAAGAGGGCTTCACTCACCAGACCAGGCTAATTATCGGGGAGGCATGATGGTCATCAAAGAACAGACTTCCTTTGTATCTCGGACACTCAATTTCCGGAACCTCGGATTTTATATCGATGGTTGGGCTGACTTGGCCGAAGGAATTGGGGATAAGGCTGAAGAAGTTAGAGAGCTAATATTAAATTCGCTGATTAACAGAAACATGCCTGAGGTTAAGGTGGAAGGTGCTAAGGTTACAACTGGCCTCACTTCAGGAAATCGAAATTACACTATCACAACGACCTTTCCCGGAGCAACTACTTTGGTACGCAGTGGGCAATATGGCAAAGATTTACTGGTGACTTGGTCAACCTATATAAAGCCTGTTCCTAACTGGAAAGTGCTCACTGTCCTTACGATCATCGCTGCCGTTTTTGGCCTGCAAGCGGGAAGTGCTACCATTGATGCCGCCCGGAGTATTTCATCAGGCTTCCTTGAAGGCCTATTATCAACTGGCCAAATGCTCATTACCGGATTATTTGCGTTTGTTTTCGGGACGCTAGGAGCCTTAGCTGTTGAAATTGGCCTTCTAGCATTTTTGGGATTGATAATACTTCGAGATCCATTTTGGGTATTCGTTATCCAACCCAACATTTTTGATGCAGATGACATCGTTCACATGAGTATCGTTGCGCACAAAGCTATCCTTGAATCTTTAGATAAGGTTGGCATTGACACTGCCTTGCTTAGGGCGAAACAAGAGTTTCAGCGCAAGCGAAATGAGAAGGTTTAGAGCGCTCAATTAATGGTATAAAAGCCTTAAGCGGTGAGAGGACCCTACACACCGGAGCCAATAGGCTTTTCGGAAAATTAGAGGGGAGGTGATGTGTTATGGGAACCGCAGAGTTATTTGTGGGCGGGCTGATCCTTACAACGATCGCAGGGAATGCAGCCCTAAAAAGGCTGATACCCGACCCGCCCAAGACTGCTCGAGGTGTGCTTCGGGAGATGGTTCACACGAGAGAAATTATTCGTGAAACCCTCCCAACTTCCTCGAATGGCAGAACGGTCATGTGTCCGTTTTGCAATAAGATCATCCAATAAAACACACCTGTAGGGTTTCTCTCACCGCCCTACTCTTTCATTTTAGATCCTGTGTCAAGCTCAATCATCGAAAATCAGTATTGTTTTTCCACTTCCTGTGTTTTGGGCAATCCACCCTTCGGTCCCATTCCATATCGCATTCCACCAACTAATGTTGTCTGCCCTAAGAGTCGGACCCAATAAAATTACGGTTTCCCCACAAGGTATCTCCTCAAGTACATCGACCTCGTCATCCTTAGTTAAATAGCCCGGACTTCGTCTTAGAGCTGCCCGAATGATCCCATCCTCACATGATATTTTTGCCGTTCCGTAAACGGTAGGCGTTGGAGCTGCAGTAGAGGTAGAGGTCGGTTCAATTCGGATAAAGATGGTTGCTGATGGTGTTGGAACCTCCGATTCAGCAGGAGTCAATTCATCGGTATTTCCATTCGGGCTTTGTGATTCGGCTGATAAAGATTCAATCCAATCCAAAAAATCAATTGCTATGAGAGGTTGGCCGGTTAAACTAATGGCTTTGGCCGCCAGAATTGAGAATGCAACTGCAAAGGTGATTAAAGCGATTCTTAGAAACTGTTTTCCGGTCAAGGCCACTCCTAATACCGGATTATATTTGAAATTTCTGTACTTATCGAATTATTACGCAATTGGGGATGGTCAGGAGCGTCCCAGGATAAGCAAAGGGTTGCTTCGGGAGAAAGTTCACACTAGAGAAATAATTAGTGAACCTATCCCTTCCTCAAAAGGCAGAACGGTAATGTGGCCGTTCTGCAATTAGATCACCTAATGAAGCACAATAGTAGAGCTTCACTCACCGCCCTACTTCTAAAAAATTCAGCTTCCCAAAATCGCGGAACACCTGACCTACTGGCCAGTATCTCCGTTGTTTCGAACATGGCTTTCATGTTGAGCTGATTGCTCATAATAGCCATTCCAAATTTCACTTGCTTTTCCCTTGTATCTTCCCTTATTCGCACTCGCTACTTCCCGCAATAATTCATTTGGTCCAAATCCATTGCTCATTTGCTTTTTCATGAGCTGCCTGCCAAACTCATATGCTTCTTGGTCTAACATGGTTACTCTCTCCTTTGAATTAGTCATATGATAGGATGATATACCGTTTGATGTTTAGTTTCAAGTAAGCAATTGATTAATCATATGGAAAAGTGTCTGGGACATCCGGTGCGCTTGTGGATCCAATTTCTTTATGATGAAGTTCATCTGCCTGGTAATCTGACAGGTAAGCCACATAGTCAATAACGACTCTCAGTCTTTCAAGCGGCGACATACTACCGTGAGTGTTTGGTGAATACCAGACTTCGTTAATGGTCGTCCCAAATTCACCTGGATTATTTAGATGCTCACAGATTTCAAATATCTTCCTTCTACAGTCTCTTGCATTGGTCCTTCCTTTATCACTTCCGTGGACTGATCGAACAACTAAGTCTTTCATCGCCCCTAAAATCTTGTCTTTTGGGCTACTCAAGTGAATATGATAACCCTCTTCAGTCTCCTTGCTGGGCAAAAACCCTTTCGTTGTCAATTTGCCTTTATTGCTTTCGATGATGTCCGTGATGAACGCACCGTATCTCTCCCCCCTATCAGCCATAAGAAACTCTCTAACTTCACTGACTGCAATCCCATGCTTCGATTCAATCTGGAGCTCGTCTTTATAATCAATTAGCATTTGCCTCGGATCCTTTCCAGTTGAAACAATATCCTCCGTGAGATCATGATTTGCCCAGGCAATATCATCAGCTAACCGGACTACCTGTCCTTCGAAAGATGCGAAATCACTATCGATTCCTACCACTGGCAACCTAAATCCCTGATCATCCCTCGCTTTACCCGAAGCTTGTATGATCCCATAAGTTGTATAACGCGTCAGATTCATTCCACCCTTGTTTCTTTCCAGATAGTTAACGATTCGAAATCCTTGATTATTATGTGTAAAGACATTTGAATCAATTTCTGGCCGACAGTGGAACAACTCCTGTAAGTCTTCTAGAGAGAAAGCTATTTTTCCTGTATCATCAAACATCTGAGGCTGTTGAAGACCAAATTCCAATTTATACTTCTCAGCAATGACCATGTCGGAAACTTCGTCATTTTTCTCTTCATATACCTTTGGAAATAGTATTGAATTTACATAGTCATTAATTCCATCTTCGCCGGAATGCCCATACGGTGAGTGACCAAGATCATGACCAAGCGCAATGGCTTCTGTAAGATGTTCATCTAATTTAAGACCCTTTGCCAATGATCGAGCAATTTGAGAAACAATTAATGTATGAGTCAATCGATTATAAAAAGAGCTTGTCCCCGGACTGCTATACATCTGCCGTTTATGGGCAAGCTGTCTAAATGATGCGGAGTAAATTACGTCGTCCCTATCACGCTGAAACTCGGTTCGATATCCTAGGCGATCAATGTGATTACTTTGAACAAAAGTGTGGCGACATCCATCCGTGTAATGGCAGGCCCATTCGGCCTTAGCTTCTTCGTAATCTTTTCTGTATTCTTCTGGGTTTTCATACGGTAAATTTAAGGGCGTTGTCCCGGTATCAGCTTCTCCCATTTTCTTTCCTCCACTTGAGTTTGCTAAGGATGGATTATAAATCAAACCTTGACTACTGACTGATAATACCGCTCATACAAAAATTACTTTTTTCTGCTGCAAGTTAGGGACAAAGCACCTTATAAGTCTGAAAATAGTATTCAGTATTACCAATTGGAATGGATGGGAACCGCGTGCAAGGATCGCTACGTTATAGAAAATCCTTGCACGCTTGTTGTCCCTAGTGAGGATGGCCTATTCTTCGGTCTGACGTCCCGCAGGTTTGGGACCAAAGACCACTCGGTCGGCTAAAACACTCATCTTGCCGTCCTCACCTAGGCTGACACGCCCTTCCACCAAAACAACTTGGCCTTTCTTGACAACTTTGGCTACAGCCTCCGCTGTCTTGCCAAAGGCTACAACCGGAAAGAAAGTTGCTTCGTTGTTCTTTCCATCATTCACGGCCACGGTAAAGGGTGTGTACAGATTGCCTTTTTGGGACTCTTTTGCTTCGGCATCGGCCGTTGCATTTCCGCTGATGATTAGCTTCTGATAGTCCACGAGTATCACCTCCTTTCAAAAAGGCTGGTTTGTTTTTGAACCTTTGGCTCTGATTAGATTTTGCGCACATCGACAAAGTAAAGTCAAGGGCGAGGGTTACCGAGTGCTTGCTAGCAAGACCTTTGAGGTTGCTTATCTGGCGTTTATACGGCTAAACGCCAAATGATTATTTCTCGTCTACCAGCTTGTACACACCAGTGCCTTCGCAGCTAATCACCTCCTGATAGAAATGTCTTGCACAGAACTTTGGCTCTCTCTGGTCTAAGGTTCCGTAATAGAGACCGCTATCGTCGCAATTGGTCTTTCCAGCTAACTCGCACTGGTTTTGATCTGCTCTCCATAACCCTACTTCCAGCTTGATGTTGTCATGCAAGCTGGTAAATGGCATTTGCTTTACGAATTTCAGTCTGTTCATGTTTATCACCCCCAATCAAAACTTATGTTTTTTATTTTAGCCTTTGGCTCTTATCAGTCTAAATGCACATCACCGAATGCGAAGTCAAGGGCGAGGGATACCGAGTGCTTGAAAAAGCATCGTGACCCTTGACGAGCGAAGGCTGGTGTGCGAGATTAAATTCAAGAAAAAGGCGATCATCATTTTTTTCTTCAGCAAAAAAAGCCGGGAGGCGATTTATGAAAGAACAGGAAAAGGCGGGCAACAAAGAGGAAATTATCTATAAACTCCAAAAATCGTGGGTTCAGACGATTGCAGTCGAATCAATCGGAAGAGAAATGAGTGATGAGGAATTGGACGAATTCGAAGATGTTTTTGGAGAATCGATCTATGAACACGTCTACTATTGCATTCGAACTGCAAAGGACATGGTCTTGTGGAGATCTAATTTGAGGTGATTGGATAAGAAAAACCAGAGACCATGTCCCAAACAGCCGTTAAATTTCTGCAACCTGGGTGGGAGGGTTTAGGGTTATCAATAACACGGCAGTACATTTTCCCATTGCAGAAAAATCCGCCCCTGCGCCCTCATAACATGCGCCGCAGGCGCATTCCGCTCTCAGCGCCACTGACAAAAAAGGTCAGGAAAAAACGTCAGTGGCGCAAGCCGTCGGGCTCGTATAGAGCCCGACTACCACACCGTTAGCCAGGGAGCAGTGTGCCGCCAGGCACTCTGCGACCGCCGCGTGGCGCCGAACGGAGCGGCTATCTCGCCGCAGGCGAGAAAGAGCGGAGTGAGGGAACCCATGCAAAGCATGGGCGCAGGGGTGGTAGTCGGGGTCGGTGCAGGCAAGCGATAGCGCCACCTGAATACGACCCGACGGCCTGGCTTGTCCGAGCGGGGGTCTGGCAAGCATGGTGCTGAAGGCGACCAGGGAGGGGTATTTACCCTGGGAGACGAGGCACGATGCGGCCACGGCCTCTCCGAGGCAAGACAGTTTTTTCCTGCTCAAGCCGAGGGCTCGATGCCTGAAGGCTTGAGACAACCCTGTCGGTTCTCCCGACAAGGTAACCGACTAGGTATCCGAACACTTTGTCTATTGTGTAAAGATCCCCTTTGTAACGGTTTGATCGAGTTTCAAGGGGTCTTCTTGGTTCGGCTGCTCAAGTCTTACCCCATGCCTTTGCAATAGTTCCCTGATCAAATCTTCTAACTCATCCAGTGGGGCTGTTGGTGCCAAAACCTTCTCAGCCCAAAGCACAGCCTGGCGATCATCGCTGGTTCTCACCACGAACTGCCGCACGTTTAATTTTGTGAGTATTTGAATGAACTCCTCTTTTTGTTCATGCAGCGGGGAATAGACGGGGTGCTGAACTTCCGTCTGACCTTCACGCTTGACGGCCTCTACGTCTACCTTTCCCAATATCGAGGCCATCACTTCAGCATCTGCCCTGGAGATACGGAAAGAGATCATTGTCTGAGCGTTACCCAGGGCACGCTGGAGGCCCTGGGGGAGCTGAGCGATGCTTTGGTTGGCCAGGATCAAGTGAAGGCCAAATTTCCTCACCTGGGAGAGCATCTGGCTGAAGGTTTCGGCTGCCCCGGGCTGATGCGCAAAGTCCTGGAATTCATCTATGTAGAGATAATAAGGGGATCGCTTTTCATAAGGTTGTTTGGCTCTGGAAAGGGCTGCCTGCTCAAAGCCGGTTACGATCAGGGTGCCAAACAAGCGCTTGGTCTCATCGTCGCAATCGCCCAAGTCCACCAATAGGACTTTGCCCCGATCCATAATGCTCCGAATGTCAAGGTGATTTTCGGTGTGTCCTAGCATGTAATAAAGGCTGGGGTTTTCAATCAGTGCGCTTGCTTTATTGGTTGTTGAGCTCATGATCCGCGGTCGGTCTCTCCCCCACTGGTCAAACTCATTGGCGAAAAACGTATGGGCATCTATTGAGACCTTGGGATTGACAATCTGCTTCAATCTTGAATTACGAAAATCATCATCGGTGAGCAGGCGATACAGGTCAACTAATGTGCCATTGGTTTCAATCAAAACCCCTAAAGCCGAGCGCATAATTTGTTGGAAGCGCGGCGGCTCGGCCAGTGTCCTGGCCCAAGTGCGCATAAAAGAACTTATCACCCGTTGGGCGATTTCATAAGTCTCAGTGTCTTCATCCGGCCGCCTTAGGACGTTAAATGGGACCACGTAGTCCCTTCTGCGAGGAGCTACATACATCACCCGATCTAGATGTGCTTTATTATCGAAGTGGCCCCTAGATTGCAATTCATGCAGCACATCTTTTGCCAGGTCCCCATGCGGGTCCACAATGGCGCAGCCCCGGCCGGCCAGGATGTCCTGTACCAATAGGTTCTGTAGCAGCTTGCTCTTTCCCCGGCCGGTCAAGCCTACGATATTGGTGTGAAACTTGCGCACTTGATGATCGATAGTGAATCTGGGAAAGAATGAAAAACGCCCAGTTCTTCCCAAAACGAACCTTTGATCTTTAGTGTCCTCCCTGGTCTTGAAGTCAAACATGCTTCAAGTTTAGGCCGTGAATATGGGCTTGTCATCATCCTACTTTAAATACTTATATCTCCACAACTATCTATCACCTCTATAAGGCTCCGCCGTTTTTCTATTAAGCCGGTCCACCCTTCCCTCCCTTCGCTCTCTCCCCTCAAGTTCTCCTAGGCGAGCTTCGCTCGATTTTTCTAATAAGCGAAAGCTCAATTCGCCTGAGGTGCCTTCAGAGGTTTTCGGCCTCTTATTCCGGTTAAGCCGGAAAGCAGTTACTCTCGGTCTTGATCGCTTCGGTCGGTCGGCCGTTGCCCATCCCCTGCAACGGTAGGGATCCACTCAGATAACCTCTGAGTGCCCTAATACTGAACGGGAGAATGGGCCGAGGTCAAGGGCTAAATTGCCCCATGAAGTCTAGCTTGATACCGTGGTGTCATGGTGTCGTGGTGGCATGATGGCATGGTTATTCATTCAAGGCGGTTAGCACTTTATCCAGCAAACTCTCTTTGTTGTTATCCGAATGGTCTTTGGCAATGAAGTTGATGGCAATACGGGTGATCTCATTCTCGCTGGTTTTAATGCCCTGCTTCCTGTATTTGAATACAATTTCGGCGATCACTTGCTTTTCGGCCTCCGTGAAGCGGTGGGTGGCAGCCTCCTTGCCGAATTCTTTTACGGCTTTGCGTAGGTCTTCAATCAATGTGTCTTGGTACCGTGATACCGTGGTGTCATGGTGTCGTGGTTGCTTGGTTTCAACCTTGGTATCAGGTCGTTTTTCCACTTCGGTTATTGGGGAAACAGGAATATCCTCAGTTTGGGCAGGGGAGCTAAAGCCCCGCATCTCCAGCTCGTCAGCTTTTTTTTCTTTTTTGCCGGTAAAGCGACTAGGGTCAGGTTTTTTCATGGATGATTTTGGCAAGTTCAAAATAAGGCATGACTGATTTGTGCCTGGGCGAGAACACCAGGGCAGGCTTGCCCTTATCAAATGATCGCGGGAAAATCACGGTTTCAGGTACCTCAATAGGAAGCACCTTGTTACCCCACAATTCCCGGGCTTTGTTGATCACACCTGCTGAGTGCCCGCCTAATCGTCTGACCATGGTGGGGAGAATGCCAAGCACTTTTAGTTCGGGGTTGAAATCTTTCCAAACAACATCTTGTATATATCGAAAGATATCGTGAGTTCCATCCAATGCGGGTCGCTGTGCCTGCAATGGAATAACAACATGTGTGGCTGCCGTAAGCGCACTGATGGCCAGCATGGCCTTTCCTGGGGGACTATCTACCAAGATGTAGTCGTAGTCGGGCTGAATGCCAGATAGGAAGTCTTTGAACAATCCCTCGTCGCCAGCTTCAAGCGCTTCTTCAACTGCTGCAAGCAATGAATGACCCGGCACAAGGTCAAAGCCGAATTCGGTTTTCCGACGGGCCAGGCTAATAGGCGAGCGCCGGACAAAAATATCGTAAAGATTAGGTGTGATCGGTTCAGGGTCAATGCCTAAGTGTCTGGTCGCCGAGGCTTGTTGATCCAGGTCAACTAGCAACACCTTATGGCCCATTTGGGCAAGCGCCGCAGCTGCATTCACAGCAGAAGTGGTTTTCCCCGTGCCGCCTTTGAAAATAGAAAATGAAATGATCTTGGCGTCTTTCATGGTTTGTCTTTCTGTTTTTCTTTTTTTGTAACCTTGTCCCACCATCTCTTGAAGCTATCTATTGAAACCTGGTATTCGTTCCCCACTTTTCGAACATCGCCAAATTCCCCGGATTTCACCCAGCGAACTACGGTTGAACGTTCCTTATTCGTTATTTTTGCAATCTCAGTTATTGAAAGATGTGCTTTCATCCTATCTGTTGCATTTGTGGCAACTAGCCCATTTCAGCAAATTGGGGAATGGTTGTCAAGAACCAAACCACTAACCCAAACCACTAACTCGACATAGCTTGCATACCAAATTACCAATTTGCTAATCTAGAAGTATGTCAGCTGAGCGAAAAAGGGGAGAGCCTGATTTAGGGACTATTTCAAGAATTGCCAAAGAAACGACTCTGGCAAATGGATTTCATATACCAACGGTGATTGTCGTTGGTAGCAACCAGCTCGATATCATCCAAATCCCTTTTGATGGTGTTGAAGCTGAAGCGAGACAATCCTTAATGAAAGTGATTGGCATGGACATGGCAACACAAAAGGGTATGGGCGAACTTAGAAAATTATTCCTGGTCACAGAAGGTTGGTTGGCTCGACCGGAAAATCCTAAAGGGGAATTTGTTCCTCCTTCTGAAGACCTCAATCGGGTTGAAGCCTTGATCGTAGCCATGTTGGATGTCCAGTCAGGCCTGGCTGAAATGGATCTTTTTAAGATGCGACGGGGACAGGATGGCGAATTAGCCGAACTGGTTTCTATTAAGCTCGGTGGAGATGATGGTCAAACAAGAGCTTATTTACTAGAGAAATTCGCCGAAGGATATCAATCTGTAAGGGCATATCGAAAAAGTAGGCGTAGGCAAAACGGTGGGCAGAAGTCCAGATGAGGGGGGCATCCGAACTCCTGCCCGGCGAAATTATACGATGATAAATGACCACCTGAAAAAGAAATTAGTCGGAGGGGGACTTTTGGCACTGGTTCTGGCGATCCTTGTGGCCGTTTTTCTGTGGCTCTTAAGCCCACTAACCTTCATCTGCACCGACCCAGAAATCTGTAATCGGCCAGGCACTATTCAACTCCCTCCTCAACCCTAGCGGCCTCTATTGCCAGTCCAATCCAATCATGTAAGCCAATAGGGGAGAGGTCCACTAGGGCCTGGATCTCATTTTCGGTCAATGGTCTTCCAAATTGCTGCTTGGCTATTGTTTGCAAATCTTTTTTGGTGAATTCAAGCACGGCTTCATCGGGCCGACCAAGCTTTTCTTTCTCCGCCATTGTTTTAGGTTACTAAATCGACATATCCATTTCAATGATTTGTCCTGTGCTAAACTAGCCTAAACCTTAGCTAGGAGTTAGCAATCCGGAGTTTGAAGGAACATATCTGACGCCTGTGACCGGCAGTAAAGAGGTCAACAACTTTCAACCTGAGTTGAATGATTTGATCTCAACCCAAGAAGCTGCCGATATAAGCGGGCTTACCCAAGAGCATATTGCTTTGCTTCTCCGGTCCAACAAACTTTGGGGGAAAAAGATTGGCAGGAATTGGGTAACTTCAGAGCAGGCAGTCAGAGAATATATCGCCCGCGATAGACGGCCAGGACCAAAAAAAAGCAAATAGGCCGAACAAAAAATCAATTGACAGTTACATTTGATAGGCAATATAATAGGCGGGCTTCTCCAGATCGCACCTGTTGCACTTCCAACGCCTGTCCTTATCCGGGCGGCCGCCGACTTTAGGTGAAGGGAGTCTGCCATGGGTGGCGGTACTGGCGGTTAGGAGCTAAGGCGACAGGCTCATGAGCTGTCGCCGACCGCTTTAATCACCAAGTCCAATGTAAGATGTAGCTCTCATATAGCTTCGGGGTATCCTGCTTCCATGTAACGCTCCATTTTCCGTTTGGCAACTTGCGAATATGGTCGTTGGAATGCCGCAAGTTTCTTTTACGGTTAACCTCTTCGACAAATACGTCACTTGGCTGGCGTTCAGGAGGGAGGATCAACTTGAATTTAAGCGCATCAAACTTGTTGTCAATATCAATTTGCCAGAAGGCATCTGGCTTAAGAAAACCGTCTCGGATTTTCCACTCCATGTTGAACTCGTCGGTGTCTCCACGATTGCGTCTTTCCCGCAATGAAATAAGAATATTTTTCCGGTAACCAGATTTGTATTCGTCGACTGCAAAGCCCGGGGAGACCCGGTAATCAATTGGCCCTTTCCCATCGGCCCATGCAAAATCCGTGAAGGAGAGGATATTGTCCTGCAGATACTTGACCAACATCCTCTTTTTGACAACAGCCTGATGTCCGGCCTTATCCAATATTTCGATAGTATTCTCAAATTCCAGAACTTCATATACACCCTCGTTCGAAAATCCCCTGCCCACCTTTTTACCGAAATTGACAGCTTTGCCTAGAAGTTCAAAGGACGAAATAAGCACACTAATAACCGTGTGGAGTTTAGTTGGATCCAGACCTGCCATGAGATGCTAGTTGAAATCATTGTTGCACATTGCTAGACTAAATTCCAAATGGCGCAACGCAAATCAGATAGCAGGACAGAAAACCGACTGAAAAATCCCGTTACAAAAGGAATGCTGGATGACGCGGTTGATACGCTGCTTGCAGGAATGGACAATCTTCATTCTAGGTTCAAGGGAGAGTTAGACAAAAGCTTTGAAAAGGTAAACGGCCGGCTGGATAATCTTGATAGAGAAACTACATTCGTAAAGCGAGAAATCCGCGATCTGAAAGCCGACCTTTCTGACACACCAACCCGCAAGGAACACAACGAATTAAAAGGCAAGGTAGATCGATTTCACCCGTCAAGTTAGAACTGCACTATCCCTTCATAACAACTTTTTCTGATCTTCTATAGGCACGATTAGGTCTGGGCCATCATTCTTGGGTGAACCAACTTTGCTTGAAACCGGATGTGCTTCCATTTGTTTCTCCGGATACTTTCCCAGGAACGAACCGATTTCCTCTAAACTCATTTTGTCAGGAGAAATCCAGTCCAGTTCTTGTCCTGCGTGAAGGATCACCGGCATCCGTTTCTTCGTGTTATGGATTTTTGCAACGAAAGGGGTAGCTTCAGTGGTTAGAATTGACATGAACAACTTGGCGCCATCTTCGGTCTTGTCGAACCGGTATAGGCCCGCAAAGGCAAAAGTCCGCCCGCCGTCCACCTGGAAGTAAAAGGGTTGCTTGGACTTTCCAT
>JAJFLM010000218.1 GCA_021772655.1 Deltaproteobacteria bacterium | reverse complement strand
AAATGAAACAATTCAAAAAATATAACCCATTCCAAGTAAGGTGGAATGAATCCTTAGGGGAGAAAGAATGTCCTTATGCATATAGATGGGTATTTAACTTTGGTTTATTTGCTATTAGAGTTCATCATTTTTTAAGAAGCGATGATAAGAGATATATGCACGACCACGGTTGGTCATTCTTAACAATGGTTCTCAAGGGGAGCTATACAGACGTGTCTCCAGATGGTAGAGATGTAATGAAAGCTGGAGCAATTAGATATAGAAAAGCAACACACGCTCATTATGTCGATGTTCCAGAAGGAGGTTGTTGGACTATATTAGTAACTGGAAAACTTAAAAGAAAGTGGGGATTCTGGGTTAATGGAAAATTAAAGAGACCATTAAAATATTTTCACAAATTTGGACACCCACCTTGTAGTGAACAATGACTTATGAACAGGTCAATATAGATAAAAAATAAGATTATTGACCTGTTTATAATACAAAAATAGTTACATCAAAATAGATAACATATTATCTATTTTAGCAAAAAACAGGCAAAATAGATAATATATTGTCTATAACAATTAAAAATAAAAATTATGAAAAAAGAAAAATTACATCCAGAAATTACATGTCCACATTGTAGAACAGGATTTGGAGGACACAAAGAATTTAAAGAAGGGATGGTTCATCTTGATGTTATATGGAGTTATGAAAGTGCGATGCAAAGAAAATGCAGTCAATCAGATATAAATGAGCATGTTGATGAAATGGATGACAACGGAAATCCTACTTTTACAGAAGAGTTTCAGAAAAAACTTAAAGAGTTAAGAGAAAAGTTTGAAACAAATCCAGATGATATAGATAATAAAAACTATAGTTTTGATGATTATTATATATCATTCGTTGAGTGTATGAACTATGGATATGTTGAAGGTGATGATGAAGACTATGATAGAGAAAGTATGTCAGGTGAAAAATTAAAAGAAATGTATGACAATGGAGTTAATTTAAAAGATGCTTTAAGGTCATTTATAATAACAGAAAAATAAAAAATTATGAAATCAATTAAAAAATTAAAAACAAAAATTATGAAAACGTTAGAAAAACCAAAAACAAAAGTTATGAAGAAAGAGGTAAATTTAGAGAAAGCAATGTCAGACTATTTGCAAGAATCAAGCAAGCATTATTTCCAAACTAAAATGGTTTGGTATGATAAATACAAAGAAGATTATTATAAAGTATTACCAGCATTTTTTGATGGTAAATTACATTATGTTTCTATTAAAATTAGTGGAGACAAGGTAGATGTATCAATCAATGATACAAGTTGGGTAACAGAAAAGAAACATCTTGGAATGATTAAGAATGATATATTTCGTCAGAATGTGAGTCATAAATCAATTAAGCCAAGTTTAGAATTAAAGATGAAGATGAAAATAATTAAGAACTTCATTGATGAAAGCTCTGATATGGAAACATTAAAAACAGAAATAAAAAAGATACTTCTTTAATATCAATGTATTATAAGCTAATTTTTAAAATCCTACACTTTTTGTGTGGGATTTTTTTGATTATTGTTTTTAAATTTCTTATTTTTAGTTATAGATAAAAAAAGAGATAACAATGAAGTTTTCAAAAGAGGATAAGAAAGAATTTTTTAAAAGAAAAGAGATATTAGAATCAGCAAAGTTAAAACTTAAAGATGAGTTTGTTGGTCTTAATGATATTATTGATGAGGTAATTGATTTAATAGAACCTTGGTATCTATTTCCAAATGGACAGATGAGGCCAACTATTATTAATTTGTGGGGAATGACTGGGGTTGGAAAAACTTCTCTTATAAAAAGATTGTTTGAACATATAGACCTTACAGATAGTCTTTATAAATTTGATGTTGGAGACTATGCATCTCAAAACAATTCAAAATTATCTTATGCTTTTTCAGAAGAACTTAAAAATAGAGAGAACCATCAAATAGGAATTATATTTGACGAATTCCAATTAGGAAGAACTATTGATGAAACTGGTTCAGAGCTTGAAAAATCAGGATTAAGAGCAATGTGGGATTTGCTTGATTCTGGTAAAATATCAATTTTACAATCATCATATTATGGTTCAAAAGTATATCAACTTACAATGAAACTTGAGGATTGTGTTAATAATGGTAGTGTTAAAGCTAAGAATGGTAAAATTAATGCAGGAAAGAAATATCATGAAAAATATTTCAAAGAAGAAGAGGGAGAAGAAGATGTGGTTATGAAAGGGGATGATAAGCCAAAAGCTCCAAAGATTCCAGAAGACTTATTTGTGCCAGAAGATTTTCATTGGTACATTCAATCAATTTGGGACACAAGATTTATAACAGAAAGAGAATTGAAGGAATATCTTAAGACAATGGATGAATCAGAATCTATTCAATTCCTTAATGATACGATGCAGAAAGCATTTAAACCAGTTGAGTTTGATTATTCTAGTTCTTGTGTTTTTGTAATTGGAAACATTGATGAGGCATATAGAATGACAAAGAATTTTGACCCAGACTCAGATGCTGACAGATTTCATAAACATTCTCTTAAGATAACACTTCCACAAATAAAAGGAGCACTTCAAAGAAGGTTCAGGTCAGAGCAAATTGCTAGACTTGGAAATAATCATGTAATTTATCCAGCATTTAGCTCAAAGGTTTATAAAGAGCTTATATCTCTTGAATTAGATAAAGTAAAAGGAAAAGTTAAAGAAAAGTTTGATATTGATATAAAATTTGATAAATCAATAGATACAATATTATATAAGGAAGGAGTATTTCCAACACAAGGAGCAAGACCTGTATTTACAACATTAACTTCATTAATTGAATCTTATATAGGAAAGATTATTAAGGAAATTTTAGAAAGTGGTAAAGATGTTAGTTCAGTTTTATGGAAATTTTCAAGAGGAAAACACAAGGTTAATTTTTTTGATAACAAGAAAAATAACTTATTTGTAAAAACATTCTCAGTAAGACTTAAGATAGAAAGTCTTAGACAAAGTGTTGGAGATGAGATGCAAGCTCATGTGGCAATACACGAAGCTGGACATGCAGTTGCTGCAATATATGGAGCCAATATACTTCCAGATGAAATATTGAGTAGAACAGCAAATGTGTCAGAAGGATATTGCTCTATAGACATGCCTTCAATTAACACAAAAGAACTTTATGTAAAAGATATAATCATTTCTCTTGCAGGTTATGTTGCTGAGAAAATGGTTTTTGGTGAAGATAATCTTGGAGCTGGTACTGGTGGAGATTTTGAGAGAGCTTCAGGAGTTGCTCTTAGGATGGCTAAAACATTTGGGATGTTGGATGATGTTCCTATGTTTTATGGACATAAGGATGTTAATACAAACACACAGTGGAGTTCTGAAAATATAGATGAAATTGAAAAGTTGGCTAGAAATCTAGTGAGAGATTGTGAAAAAGAATGTAAAAAAATTCTTGAAGAGAATAAATATTTGTTATTGAAAATAGGAGAATATTTATCAACACATTCAAGGATGGATTCTAAAAAAATACTTAAATTTGTAAATGAGTTTGGAAATGATGTAGAATTTAAAGATAGAAAAACATATCATAGTTTTAAACAAAAGATTGAGGAAGGACTTTCAAAAGAAAAATCTTTTGAACCAGTAAGGTCTGTAAGTAACTTAAAGAAAGTTACATTAGAAGGAGAAGACCTTTCTAATGTAATGGAATCAAAAAAGAAAGAAGATGAGTAGATTAGAAATATTTAAAAAAATGATGTCTAAGGCTAAGGCTAATGGATATAAAGGAAATGATTATGATTATCAACATGGTTTTATTCTTGATGGAACAAATATATATTCTTTGATTTTCAGAGAAGATTTTGCAAAGGCAATATGGGGAGAAGAAACAAGAAGTATTATTTCTGAACTAACTGATGAAGAAATAAAAAATAATTCTATGTTTAATGGTGCAATTCTTTTTTGGTCAAATTATAAAAAACATCTTATTAAACTTTCGATGACGGATGATAAGTGGAATTATCTTGAGAAAAATATAAACTTTAACGATTAGAAAAATTTCATTTATTTATAAAAAAGAAACAATGAATACAAAAATACTATACAGTTTTACAATCTATTTTAGACATCCACGTTTATTTGGAGCTTGTAATTTATTTAACAATACAAGTAGTGTTGTTGACCAATGGGATAAGTCAATCACAATAATGGCATCAAGTGTTAAAGATGTTATGGAGAATCTACCAGATGGGTTTGATAGTATGGAAGTAGTTAAGGTGGAGTATCCTAGTGGATGGCCAAATTTTCCATTATTTCCACCAAGTACTTGTTCATCTGGAGCTGTTGAAATTAACTCAATTACAGGAGAACATTATTTAAGAGCAGTATGACATCATGAGAATTCGAGGAAAGTTAATAATAAAACCAGAAGACGTAATGCACTATAACGGTGTAGTGAAAGCTGCGAAAGATATTAGCAAAAGAATTGCCAATGAATTGATGCCAACTTTTATAGTTCAAGAGTCTCTTATGTATTTTTCAGACAGAGAAGAGTTTGAAAAATGTCAAATAATAAAAAAGTTTTTTGAAGAGAATCCACTCTTCTTTATAGATATATCAAGGGTTGAATGGTTTGGAACATCAGACTCAATAATAAAAAAACAAAAAAACATTTGATATATTGAAACATTATGCATAGATTTGCGTACACTAACAAAAGAAACACATGGCGACATCAAGTATTTATCAGAAATTAGAAACTCTTAAACTTTGGAAAGCTCAATTAAAAGGAGACAAGACTGATAAAAAAGATAAGTCAAAAATAAAAAAAGATAACAAGAAATAAATTTTTAACATATTTAGAAGAAATGAAAACAGTAATGACAAATAGATGGTCCAATAGATGGAGTTCGAGTTCAAGAAAGAACATCGAAAGGGAATCGGTTTGTCAAAATGTTATGTAAGAAATTATTATACTTAATATATTTGAAACCCTGATTCTCTTGAATCAGGGTTTTTTTATGACCAAAAATACGGAGGGGCAAGCAGAAAGCAGACGACTGCACTGGCTTTGAACCCCAGCGAGCCG
>JAJFLM010000217.1 GCA_021772655.1 Deltaproteobacteria bacterium | reverse complement strand
CTCTTCAGCTCAAGCAAGCCGGGGAATTACTCCTCAAAGATTTAGATCAATTACTGAGTTCTTTAAAAGAGCGTGCTGTCGAGCATAAGCAGACGCCAATGATTGGGCGTAGTCATGGGATTCATGCGGAACCCATTACCTTCGGTGTGAAAGTTGCGGGTTGGTACGCCGAGATGGATCGTAACCGTGAGCGCTTAGTTGCTGCGATTAAAAGTGTAAGCGTGGGTAAAATTTCAGGTGCCGTCGGGGTGTATGGCAACATCGTTCCTCAAGTGGAAGAGTATGTATGTAATAAATTAGATTTAGTTCCTGATAAGGTATCAACACAAGTTATTGCGCGTGATCAATATGCTGATTTTTATTCGGCCTGTGCTATCGTGGCTTCAGGGGTGGAGCGCATTGCGACGGAAGTCAGACATATGCAACGTACTGAGGTGTTAGAAGTTGAAGAGTTTTTCTCTAAAGGACAAAAGGGTTCTTCTGCTATGCCACATAAGCGCAATCCAGTGTTGTCAGAGAACCTGACCGGCTTAGCGCGTCTAGTGCGCTCTCATCTGACACCGGCTTTGGAGAATATTGCCTTGTGGCATGAACGCGACATCAGCCATTCATCGGTTGAGCGCGTGACCGCGCCCGATGCCACCATTGGTTTAGACTTTATGTTGGCGCGTTTGAACAACGTGGTGAGCAATTTGATCGTCTATCCTGAAAACATGAAACGTAACATGGAGATGATGGGTAAGTTGGTCTTTTCAGAAGGGGTAATGCTGTCGTTGATTGAGACCGGTAAAACTCGCGAAGCGGCTTATCGCATGGTGCAAAAGCATGCGATGAAAACTTGGACCGAAGGAAAAGATTTTGAAGAGCTGATCCGCCAGGATGATGAGATTTCTGGTTTGGTTGGCGATGAACGCCTAGCGGCGGTTTTTCAGTTGGACCATCACTTAGATCAAGTGGATGTAATTTTTAAGAAGGTATTTGATTCCTGAGAATCATTAAACACGAGGTGACTTATGGTAGCTAAAGCCGAACAACTTTATGAAGGTAAAGCCAAAATTCTTTATGCCTGTGATCAAGCTGACAAGCTAGTGGCGCATTTTAAAGATGATGCCACCGCATTCAATGCGAAGAAAAAAGGCACTATTATTAATAAGGGTGTCTTTAATAATAAGATTTCTGCCGTGATTCTGAAAATGCTCGAAGACAAAGGGGTGAAGACTCACTTTGTGGAGGTGTTGTCGGACCGTGAATGTCTTGTCAAAAAAGTCGACATTATTCCGGTTGAAGTTGTGGTGCGCAATGTGGTGGCCGGTTCGATGGCGAAGAAACTCGGTTTGGAAGAGGGCATCGTGTTAAAACGCCCTATCGTTGAGTTCTTCTATAAAAGTGATCCATTAGATGATCCACAAATCAATGAAGATACAGCTATTGCTATGGATTGGGCGACACCAGAAGAGTGCGTGTTCTTAAAAGAAGCGGCTCTCCGCGTGAATGAAATCCTCTTAGAGTTCTTTGACTCACTGGGAATTCGTTTAGTAGATTATAAATTAGAGTTTGGCCGTTCTTCTGATGGTATTTTATTAGCCGATGAGATCACTCCAGACGGTTGTCGCCTGTGGGATAAAGCAACCGGTGAAAAATTAGATAAAGATCGTTTCCGCCGTGACTTAGGCAATGTGGAAGAAGCGTACCAGAAAATCTTTGAACTTGTGAGCAATGCCTAAGAGGTAATGATGAAGGCTAAAGTCTATATAACATTAAAGAACGGTGTGCTTGACCCCCAGGGGAAGGCTGTCCAGCAGGCTCTGCAGCGGATGGACTTCAACGGAGTGGAAGAGGTGCGGATCGGCAAGTTTATTGAAGTGGATTTAAGTGATGTCTCGGAGGCCGATGCCGAAGCTCAATTGAAAGATATGTGCGAAAAACTTTTGGCCAATACCGTAATTGAAAAATACTCTTTCGAGTTAGTGGACACTTAGCCGATGAAATTTGGCGTGGTTATTTTTCCTGGTTCCAATTGTGATCGTGATTGCCATCACATCGCCACGACTGTCTTGGGTCAAACAGCTACGTATGTCTGGCATAAAGAAACTCAATTGCCGGACATTGATGCCTTAATTTTGCCCGGAGGTTTTTCCTACGGTGATTATTTGCGGCCGGGGGCGATCGCACGGGTGTCGCCCATTATGCAAGCTGTGGTGCGCTTTGCGGACCAAGGCGGGACGGTATTAGGTATTTGTAACGGCTTTCAAATTTTAGTTGAGTCAGGTCTATTGCCGGGGACATTGCAGCAAAACGAAGGTCTCAAGTTTCTCTGTGAAAATGTTGATTTAGAAGTGGTTGGTACTGAACACCGATTTGCTAAGTCTTATGAGCCAGGTCAAGCATTGACCATGCCCATCGCGCATATGGACGGGCGCTATGTCGCCGATGAAGAAACTCTTAAGCGTTTGGAAGGGGAAGGGCAGGTCGCTTTTCGCTATCGTGGCCGCAACCCCAATGGCTCTTTGGCCAGTATTGCCGGAATTACGAATGCGCAAGGGAATGTGTTGGGCATGATGCCGCACCCTGAGCGTTGTGCGGAAGATTTATTAGGAAATAAAGACGGACTAGGCGTCTTTCAATCATTGCTGCCATGAATACTGTAGGGGCGATCCTTGTGATCGCCCGCACGTGATTGCAATTTAGGGCGAATACAAGATTCGCCCTACGAGAATTATAATATGCCATATGATGCACAGGTCATTGCCGACCATGGGTTTACTCCAGAAGAATACGCAAAGGTGTGCGAACATCTTGGGCGCGAGCCACGTTATGTCGAATTAGGTATTTTCTCAGTAATGTGGAGTGAGCATTGCTCCTATAAATCATCACGACTTCATTTGAAGCGTTTGCCCACGAAAGGTCCACAAGTTGTCTGTGGTCCGGGAGAGAATGCCGGCATTGTTGATTTAGGTGATGGGTTGTGTGCTTGCTTTAAAATGGAGTCGCACAATCACCCTTCCTTTATTGAACCTTATCAGGGGGCCGCGACCGGTGTGGGCGGAATCATGCGTGATATCTTTACGATGGGCGCGCGTCCCGTAGCCTTGTTGAATAGTTTGCGTTTTGGTGACCCAAGTTTGGCTAAGACTAAATCTTTGATTCACGGGGTGGTCGCAGGGATTGCGGGTTATGGCAATTGTATGGGTGTCCCCACCGTCGGTGGCGAAACTTTATTTGCGCCGTCTTTTAATGGGAATAACTTGGTCAATGCTTTTTGCGTCGGGATTCTGAAACAAGATAAAATTTTTAAAGCGCAAGCCGCTGGTATCGGCAATCCTATTATTTATGTCGGCGCGAAAACAGGTCGTGATGGGATCCATGGGGCGACGATGGCTTCGGCTGAATTTGATGAAGCATCGGAAGAGAAGCGCCCAACGGTTCAAGTGGGTGATCCTTTCACTGAAAAACGTTTATTGGAAGCCTGCCAAGAGCTAATGGCAGGTGGCGATATTATTGCCATTCAAGATATGGGCGCTGCGGGCCTTACTTGCTCTAGCCTAGAGATGGCTGCTAGTGGTCGCGTCGGAGTGGAACTCGATTTAGATGATGTGCCGTGTCGTGAGACAGAGATGAGTGCTTACGAAATTATGTTGTCTGAGTCTCAAGAACGCATGTTGCTAGTAGCCAAGCAGGGTAGTGAAGATCGTGTCCGCGCTATTTTTACGAAGTGGGATTTAGATGCGGCGGTTGTTGGGAAGGTCGTTGAAGGCGATCAAGTGGTGATTCGTTTTAAAGGCGATATCGTGGCGGAGTTACCCAGCTTACCCATTACTGAAGACGCGCCTATTTATGACCGTCCACAACAAGAGCCCAAGTATTTAAAGGTAGCACAGCAATTAGATTTATCGAAGGTTCCTGATACGACGGATGTGCCGGGAACATTAAAGCAATTGGTGAGCAGTCCGAACCTTTGTTCCAAAAAATGGATTTACCGTCAGTATGATCACATGGTGGGGACGGATACCGTGGTGTTGCCAGGTTCTGATGCGGCGGTCCTTCGGTTGAAAGGAACTGCGCGCGGTGAACTGGGTGATAAAGGTTTAGGTCTTAGTGTCGATTGTAATAGTCGCTATTGTTATTTAGATCCGCAAGAGGGCGCCAAGTTAGCCGTCGCCGAATGTGCGCGTAATTTAGTTTGTTCCGGCGCCAAGCCTTTAGCCTCAACAGATTGTTTGAATTTTGGGAATCCCGAAAACCCAGAGATTATGTGGCAGATTGCCAAGGCCATTGATGGGATTGCAGAAGCTTGTGAGGCTTTAGCTGCGCCAATTGTTTCGGGGAACGTTAGTCTTTATAATGAGACCCAAGGTCAAGCGATTGATCCAACGCCCGGAATGGCACTGATTGGTTTGTTGGATGATGTCAATCAACACTGTTGCCAGTATTTTCAAAAAGATGGAGACCTCATTGTGTTGTTGGGTTGGTTTCAACCCACTTTGGGGGCTTCTGAGTATCTTGCGACGGTTCATGGCCTCGTGCAAGGACACCCGCCAGTTTGTGACTTGGAGCAAGAACGCCAAGTGCAGGATTGTTGCTTGCAGTTAATCAAGCGTGGTGTGATTCGGAGTGCCCATGATCTTTCTATGGGTGGTTTAGCAGTAGCCTTAGCGGAATCCTGCGTGAGTCAAGAAGGCCAAAGTATTGGGGCTCATGTGGCCTGGGAGCCTGAAGAGCGGACGGATCTGACCTGGTTTGGTGAGACAGCCGCGAGTATCTTAGTCAGCGTTTCTCCAGAAAAACTGCCTTTAGTGATAGGTCAGGCTCAAGCCTCTGGCTGTCCAGCTATCGGTATTGGCAGTGTCGGTGGGGAGGTCTTGCAACTTGGTGATGAGGCTGCTATCCCCCTCACAGAACTAAGCGATTGGTATTGGAATAGCTTCGAGAAACTAGTGTAATGATATGTGCGGCATAGTTGGAATTTATAACATCCCTGAAGCGAGTAACCATGCTTATCTCGCCCTGCATGCTTTGCAGCATCGTGGCCAGGAAAGTGGCGGTATTGTTTCGTCTGATAATGAGGCCCTTTATACTTATCGCCGGATGGGTTTAGTCGCCGATATTTTTACAGAAGAAGTTTTGCAGAATTTGCCTGGGGCTAATGCTATTGGCCATGTCCGCTATTCGACGACAGGATTGAGTGAATTGAAAAATACCCAACCCATCTTAGTGGATTATGCTCGTGGTGGTTTGTCCGTGGCGCACAATGGAAATCTCGTCAATGTGAATCGGATTCGTGGTGAGCTCGAAGCTCATGGGTCTATTTTTCAATCTACGATGGATACTGAAGTGGTGATCCATTTGATTGCGACCTCGCAAAAAAATGATTTGCCTGACCGGGTTGCTGATGCCTTAAGGCAAGTTTCGGGTGCCTACTCGATGGTATTCTTAACGGAGTCACGCATGATCGCTGTGCGTGACCCTAAAGGTTGGCGTCCCTTAGTGATTGGAAAGTTAGGCGATGGTTATGTAGTGGCGTCAGAAACCTGTGCTTTAGATTTAATCCAAGCTAAATTTATTCGTGATGTTGAACCGGGTGAGATGATAGTTTTTGATGCAAAGGGTATGCGTTCAATAAAGCCCTTTGAAGAAGCTCCAAAGAAGGCTAAATGTATTTTTGAATTTATCTACTTTGCTAAACCCGACAGCCATATTTTTGAGCGGGATGTTTATTCCATGCGCAAAGGTTTTGGCCGGCAGTTAGCACGCGAGCATGGAGTGGAAGCCGATGTTGTGGTGGCCGTACCGGATTCAGGTTTACCAGCGGCTATTGGCTATTCAGAAGAATCAGGCATTCCTTTTCAAATGGGTTTAGTGCGCAACCATTATGTGGGGCGTACTTTTATTGAGCCCTCGCAATCCATCCGTAACTTTGGGGTTAAATTAAAATTAAACCCTGTGCGTGGTGTCTTTGAAGGGAAGCGCGTGGTGGTGGTGGATGATTCCATTGTTCGCGGGACGACGTCGCGCAAAATTGTGCAGATGATCCGCAATGCCGGAGCGAAGGAAATTCATTTTAGAGTTTCGGCGCCTCCGACCAAGTGGCCTTGCTTTTTTGGTATTGATACGCCCACACGTGAAGAGTTGATGGCGTCGAGTAATTCGATTGAAGAGATCTGTGACTATATCGGAGCAGACTCTTTAGGCTACCTTTCAACGGAAGGGATGTACTGGTTTGAAAAGAAAGATCCTAGCGAATGGTTTTGTGATGCCTGTTTTACCGGAAACTATCCTGTGGCCATCGAAGATGATCATGGCAAGCTAGCGGCGCCCAAACGCGGTTCATGATTTTTCGCTTAGGCCAATACTTCTCTCGGCTTTCCCAACGTTATCTCCCCGAACCTTTTATTTTTGCATTATTCCTGACCTTTGCAGCGGTCACTTTTGCCATTTGTGGGCAGTGGCAGCTCGGGAAAAGTTGGAGAGGAGTTTCTGATCTCTTAATCTTTTGGCAGAAGACAGGTCTCTGGCAGTACCTCGAATTTGGGATGCAAATGGTTCTGGTGTTGCTAACAGGGCATGCGGTGGCTACAGCCCCACCAGTATTGCGTTTCTTGAAAAGGCTAGCCAGTTGGCCACAAAGCCCCGTTAGCGCGATTATTATGACGGCAGCTTTAAGTATTGCTGCTGGCTTGATTCACTGGGGTTTGGCGCTGATAGTGGGAGCTTATTTTGCCAAAGAAGTGGGGCAGCGTTTTCGTGAATCGGGTAAATTACTGCATTACCCTTTGTGCGGAGCTGCGGCTTATTTAGGTTTGATGGTGTGGCATGGTGGGATGTCGGGGTCAGCTCCTTTAGTGATGAATACACCCGGGCATTTCTTATCGGAACAAGTAGCGTTGATACCCGTCAGTGAGACCTTATTCTCGCCTTTAAATATGCTGCTTACCTTTGGCTTTTTTGTGGGCTTACCTTTGGCGATAGCGGCCTTACATCCTCGACGTGAAGAAGATATAGTCATAGCGCCACTGCTGCCCGTAAAAGGTATTCAAGCGTCTGTGGAAGGTTTGTCATGGGTCGAGCGTTTAGAAAGCAGTCCTCTTTGGTTTATTTTGTTTGTATCTCTGGGAATGGCGTCATTTTACGTAGCCGGTTGGGAGCGGTTTCACCTCTCGCTTAACTCACTCAATTTGATTTTTCTGCTGTTAGGGTTTGCCTTACATAAAAACCCCAAGGCTTATT
>JAJFLM010000216.1 GCA_021772655.1 Deltaproteobacteria bacterium | reverse complement strand
ACGATGCTGGGAATGCCTATGCTGAGGAGGAAAACTTCAGTATTACCAATCTCCGTCATGATGTTGGTGTGGGTATGCGGTGGAATTCACCCTTTGGCCCCATGCGTTTTGAGTGGGGATTTCCATTGAATCGTCGTGAAGGTGAGGATCCCGTCGTATTTAATTTTACGATTGGCAGCTTCTTCTAGCCACAGATTTCTAAATTTCTCTTTTAAATATCGGAAGATAGCCTGAGCTATTGATTCGGCAGGCCATTTATTTCCTTGCTACTCAAGCAGACCTTTTTTATATTAACCGGCACTCAAGTAATAGCTATGACGCGTGTGAGCAGCTCGCTGATGGAGGAAAAAAGCATGAAGAAATTATTAGGTATTATGACATTGATGGCAGTCATTAGTTTTTCGCAATTTGCGATTGCCGATGCCGCGATTAAAATTGCTGTCGTCGACTTTCAGCAAGCCCTCAATGGTGTCAATGAAGGGAAGACTGCTAAACAGCGTTTAGAAGGCGACTTCAAAAAGAAACAGAAGCAGTTAGATATTCAACAAAAAGAATTAGAAGCCTTAAAAAATGAGCTGCAACAACAAGCGGCCGTTTTACCACAAGATAAATTACGTCAAAAACAAGCCGACTTTCAGAAGAAATTCGTTGAGCTTCGCCAAAAGGCTGGCCAGTTTCAACAAGAAATGGTCAAGCAAGAATCTGAACTAAGCGCTAAGATTTTAGGGAAGCTTAAAGTTATTGTCGGCGAAATAGGTCGTGCTGAGGCCTATACATTGATCGTTGAAAAGTCGAATGATCCTGTATTGTATGTTGAAAGCAAAGATGACCTGACGTCTCGCGTGATTAAGGAATACAATAAAAGGCATAAATGACGCTTCCCAAAGAGCTTTTGTCACTTCTCGTGTGCCCCATTAGTTTAGCCCCGGTTCGTTTGTCGGGTGATGGGAAGTGGGTGGTATGCCCACAGAGTCAGATGCAATATCCCATTCGCGATGGTGTGCCCATCATGGTGGCCGAAGAAGGTGTGAAAATGGGTCAAATCTCCAGTGAGGAAGAGGGAGGCGCTATGTCTACTGAAAAAGCAGTTGTGATCTATGTTGCTGAGGGGAAGAACAAAGGGCTTGAGGTTTCGTTGCCTATTGGGGCATGCCGAGCTATTGGGCGCTCTTTAGATGATATGGAGAGCACCCGAGTTTTTGATACCAGCGGAGTTTTGGGCTTAGATGATAGTACAAAACAGCTCGTTATGAACTACGTGACGAAGCAGTTTCAGGGACAGGATGCTGTTGTTGGCGATATTGGCTCTTTTCGTCGCATGCCTGATATCTCGCTTTCAGACCATGCGATTTCTCGCTTACATGCGATGGTCTTTCATGGCCCCAATGGCGTTGGGGTATTAGACCTTGTGAGTAAGAATGGTACCTTTGTGAATGGCGCTGAAGTTGAATCAAAATTTATTTCTGCTGATGACGTCGTGACTGTGGGTAGTTCTAAATTGCGTATTAATCTGAGTGAATCGTGAGTTCTTCTAAGCAAAGTGCAAAAATCTATAGCATGACTGGCTTCGCCTCAGCGCGGGGTAGTGTAGCGGGCCGGCGTTTTTTAGTGGAATCTAAATCAGTGAATCATCGTTTTTGCGAAATTAATATTCGCTTGCCTGGAAAGTTTGCTTCCTGGGAAATTCCCTTGCAAAAATTATTTCGCACCTATTTTCAGCGAGGGCGTATTGATATCTTTGTGAAGGAAGAAAGCGGTGGGAGTATTGCTAAAACCGATGTTGATCAAATTAAGCTAGCCCATCGCGAGCTCAAGAAAATAGCCAAGGAATTAAAGTTGGCGGATGAGTTTAGTTTAGAAACTATCTTATCTTTTAAACAAAATTATTTCCGTAACGAAGATGTCGTGAATATTGAGAAGGAATGGAAGAATTTTGAAGTCATAGCAATCTCCTTAGCTGAAAAATTACAGAAAATGCGTTTGCAAGAAGGACGTGCCCTGCAAAAGTGGTTTAAGGGGCAGTTACCTATTTTAGATCAACTGATACGTGAATTAATGGTGCTGGTTAAAGCACAGACTAAGAATCAAGCGGGTTATTGGCAGCAGCGGATGGAAGAATTAGGCTTTAAAGAGTTAGAAGGCGAAAAAAGGATTTCAGCTGAATTATCGTTGCTGACCGAAAAGCTAGATGTCACTGAAGAATTAGTGCGATTACAAACTCACCTGAAAGCATTTAAATCGATGTTGATGAGGGGGGGAGTTATTGGCAGAAAGATTGACTTTTTAATGCAAGAAGTTGGCCGTGAAATTAATACGGTAGCATCAAAATCACAAGATTCTAGTATTGCGGCCTTGGTCGTAGATTTTAAAACTGAGATTGAAAAAATTCGTGAGCAAGCCGGGAATGTCGAATAAGCCCATTCATTATTTTGTACTCTCCAGCCCTTCGGGAGGCGGTAAAACTACTTTGTTGCGAAAGTTGCTGGACTCTCGAGATGATCTCAAACTATCTGTTTCCTGCACAACACGTGTTCCTCGGCCCGGAGAAGCTGACGGTAAAGATTATCATTTTGTTAGTGAGGCCGAATTTCGGGATCGCGTCGAGG
>JAJFLM010000215.1 GCA_021772655.1 Deltaproteobacteria bacterium | reverse complement strand
CGCGTAATGGCTTTTTGGTCGTAATCATGGCGACTCGTTTAGCACCTTCATAACGCTTGCCAGTAATTTCATAAATGACGACCATTAAGGGGACGGTTTTCTTGGCGGTAATGCCATGGATGGTTAAATCACCTTCAGCATTCACAAAATGAATATGAGGGATGCCAATCTCGTCGCGTTCTCCTTTGGTTGAAGCGCCGGTGGCGGTGACTTTATTAATTTTGAAGGTAGCCCAGCGATTCTTCTCGCGGGTAGCAGCGTCTACTTCTGGACCAATTTCAAACCAATTCAGCATATGTTCGGTTTGCTTACTGTTTTTGACACTATCGCTAAAGGTATGAGATTGGATGGCTTTCAAGTCAACCTTGACGGTCCCTATGGTTTTGCTGATATCTGCTGGGTCCACTTTGAGTGAACCTGAAACAGCATCACTTTGAAAGCGTGTTGTTTCAATAGGAGCCGGGATTTCACCACGCACCATATTCAGCGCCACTTCGTTAGAAAATTGAAAGGTACTTACTTCAGCTTGTGAGCTTAAAGGTAGTAAGGCAAATACTAAAAGTGGTAAAAAATAACGCAACGGTTTCATCGGGGTCTCCTTTTTTTGTGGACCATGCCCACAATCAATCCTTGTTGTCTTAAGAAGCCTATCGTTTTGATAGCCTCCTCATAAAAAAGTTTCTTTTTTTCTTCAGGGATTCCATGTTTTTTCGCTAGCTGCTGGATCAAGCTTTGAATGGAGCGGCGCCTTGGCCGAATAAGTTCAATCAGGTCGGCAAATAGGGGGTTGCCTTCAATGAAACCTACTTGAAGTGTTTCAGGGTGACGGTAAACAATAATAGGATGCTGAGCCGGTTTGATTTCTTTAGATAGTTTTTTACCCGGAATCATAGTGTGAACAGGCCAGCGATAAACCCGCAGCTCTAAATGGGGGTTTAATACGGGGATCAGTTCTAATGGGTCTTCGGGGGCATTCGTGACCCAGTCAAGATCTAATACGACATCTTTGGCGAAATAAAGTTGGAGATCTAAATTTTCATACTCAGCTAATTCATGAAGGTAGGGTATTTTTTTAAGTAAGGGGCCTTTAATAGTTTGTAAGTACTGAGAAAATTCAAAATAGACATGGCGTGCGATATGAGACTGAGTGAGTCGTTTGAGATAAAAGTCGTTGAGTAATTCGTTCCAGGCGTTTTTTGTGAAAAAAGAATAGAGCACTGGAAAGGCGGTGGCAATGTCTCCGAGGATTCCGAATGCCACATGATTACGGTAGGTTTGGTAGCGTTCTAAGGCATATTTTGAGAGTTCCTTGCGGTCGGCTGCAGACTTAAAATATTTTTTGAAAACTCGTTCACGGTTTTCACGTAGTTGTCTAATGGTTTTGGGATTAGAACATAAATCAAAGTAGAATTCTTGAGCTTCAGCTAGCGACACGGCGCACCTGCTTAGTTTTTTTATGGCGGTTTACTATGTCATGAACGTGATTTAGTTCGTCTAACATCTCTTGTAAGGGCGGGATATTGCCATCCCGTTCGATCATGACATTAGGGAGGGGAGTCATCGATGCGAGCTCATCTAATAATTTCCAGACAGGCGTGATAATTTCAGCGCCATGGGTATCTAGAATAAAATTACTACGCTTTTGGCGATGTCCTGCAATATGGACATAGGCAATTTTATCAAAGGGCATAGCACGGAGGTAATCCATGGGATCAAATTTATGGTTCACAGAATTGACATAGATATTGTTAACATCCAATAAAAGCTGAGCCCCGGATTCTTCAAGGACGGCATTGACAAATTCCCATTCCATCATTTCGTTAGCGCCCGCAGGGGCATAATAAGACACATTCTCTACAGCATAAGGAACTTCAAGGAAGTCTTGTACCTGCTTGATGCGTTTTGAAATATGCATCACTGCTTCTGCTGTGAACGGTAGAGGCAGTAAGTCATCAAATTGGACTTGATTGTAGGACGCAAAGCACAGGTGGTCACTGGCCATGGGAATGTCATGATCATGAATAAACTTTTTGAGCTGTTTTAAAAAGGTACGGTCTAAAGGGTCTAAGCTGCCAAGCGAGACAGAAACGCTATGGCAGACAACGGGACGGACGTCCCGTAAGCGTAAAAAGTCCTGATAGATTTCACCACCGATCTCCATATAGTTTTCGGGAGCGACTTCAAACCATTGGATTTCTTTCGGTGGATTGTCGAGAAGGGCTCTAAAGTGAGCCCTTCTCAGACCTAAACCCACCCCATAATGGGGGATTTCATACATTAGTTTAATATGTGGCTGGTAAGTTGCTTAGCCGCAAGACGCTTCGCCACATTTATGTTCTTTTTTAGCAGCGTCTTTAGAGGCGTCTTTAGCTTCTGTTTTGGCTTTATCTTCCTCGCCACACTTCTTTTCACCACACTTCTTTTCGCCGCACTTCTTTTCGCCGCACTTCTTTTCGCCGCACTTCTTTTCACCACACTTCTTTTCGCCGCACTTCTTTTCACCACACTTCTTTTCA
>JAJFLM010000214.1 GCA_021772655.1 Deltaproteobacteria bacterium | reverse complement strand
GCAGCTTAGAAAAAGAACGATCATATCAGGCTGGATACGCCCATGTTCACTGCCGAGTAGGCAGCTTAGAAAATAAGATTGCGTTTGATGCTAGTCAAAGGCGCGTTCACTGCCGAGTAGGCAGCTTAGAAACTTTAACTTAGTGTTTAGCACACTTAAAAGGGGTTCACTGCCGAGTAGGCAGCTTAGAAAAAAAGGGGTACGAGCGGCCATAGAGCGGTGTAGTTCACTGCCGAGTAGGCAGCTTAGAAAAATTTATCGGTGTAGTTTGAAGACCAAATAACGTTCACTGCCGAGTAGGCAGCTTAGAAATTTCTTTTTTAGTCATGATTTCCGCCCCCCATGTTCACTGCCGAGTAGGCAGCTTAGAAAGAGATACTACGGTGGATCTGCAATGGTCCGGAGTTCACTGCCGAGTAGGCAGCTTAGAAATATTGAACAGTTAATATCAATAAGAAAGAGTAGTTCACTGCCGAGTAGGCAGCTTAGAAACAAGCTCTTCTAAGGGAGCTAGAAGGTATATATGTTCACTGCCGAGTAGGCAGCTTAGAAATGCGGACACAGTAACTACTTACTTAAGGGTTGGTTCACTGCCGAGTAGGCAGCTTAGAAATTGTCAGCGCCGGTCAAGACGCTCAGCGCTATGTTCACTGCCGAGTAGGCAGCTTAGAAAGACCATCCTCGCTGTGGAAATCAGCTAGAAGGGTTCACTGCCGAGTAGGCAGCTTAGAAATGACCCGCTGAGACGAGGCTAGCACCCATGAGGTTCACTGCCGAGTAGGCAGCTTAGAAAGTTCTGGGAGCGATGAATCTGTGAAGATCTATGTTCACTGCCGAGTAGGCAGCTTAGAAAGTCAAACCCAAGCTCATCACAATAGTCGCACTGTTCACTGCCGAGTAGGCAGCTTAGAAAGGGGCAGAAAGTGTAAGAACACTATGAGTGAAGTTCATTGCCGAATAGGTCGCGTAGAAAGGTATCAAGTCCGGCCCGTGCCTATTTTTTTATTAACTGCCGCATAGGCAGTTTCTTAAGATATAACTTAGACGTAGATACTCAAATTTCAAAGAGTGCTTTACTGACCCCGTACCACGGCCGAATAGTAGGTCGGACGTGGCCGCGGGAAATACCTTTGTCCCAGATATGCCTCTAATTCACTTTGTGATACCGGCTCTAATGACGTTGGCCCTTCATCATCAATGTCAGCAGCATTGACGCCAAGGTCGCGGTCATTGAGTTTTTGCAAGTACGCGCCCAAACCATTCTCTAGATTTAGAGCACGGCCAGCGTCATCATATAACTCAACGTGTCCATCAACCATCCGGTAGCCACTGGCTAATAAAAAGAGCCGGCAGCTAGTCTCATTGGTGCATAGGGTTAAATAAGACAGCTGCCAGCCGCTTGCGTGCGCGAGGTCTTGTTGGCACGTTAGGGTACCGGTCCAGCGTGCGTGACTCTGATTGCGAATGACTAAGGAATTACCAAAATCAAGAGAGGCGCGAGGAATTTGATGTTGTGTAGCAAAAGCGTCGACGGCCTCCGTGCTCTGGAGTGCTGGAAATCCGAGTTGTGAGTGAATCGGTCCGGCGATGTTAGGGTCCAGCGTGGAACTTGGTATACAGGTGCTGGTCTGAGTCCATTGATCGATAGTCGTGAGCGGGCGGACACAGCCAGTGAGGCAGAGTACCGACGATAAAAAAGCATTTCTGAGCATCATCATAAAAATCTCCTTGAATGACTCTGTAGGAATGTTCTGTGGACTTATGATGAAGGCAGCGTGTCTTTTGTGTGAATTGTGACGATGGCCTCGGGTGACTTGATTGCAAGCCTTTGACATTAAGTATATATATGTATATACACAACAAATGACCTTCTTAGAGCGGCTGACTCAAGCTTTGCAAAAACATCGTGTGCCCTTTGCTGTGGTGGGGGGCTATGCGGTGGCGCTGCATGGAGCGGTTCGCGGTACCGTCGATATTGATGTGATCATCCGCTTCAGAAAAAAAGATTTTCTCTTGCTTGAGCAGGCGATGAAGGCTTTGGGTTTGTTTCCTCGCTTGCCGGTGACGGCGGAAGAGGTCTTTCAATTTCGTGAAGAGTATATTGCACAACGGAATCTTATCGCATGGTCATTTGTGAACCCTGAGCGCCCCATTGAGATAGTCGATGTTCTACTCACCGAAGATTTAAAAGATAATAAAGTCGTGCAAAAACGTATTGGCAATCTGAAGCTTCCTGTTCTTGGCATCGAAGATCTGATTAAGATGAAACGCCAGGCCGGACGCCCACAGGATATAGAGGATGTGCGAGCGCTTGAATCAATCCGAAAGGCGGCAATATGAGACCCGTACAATATTTTTCTGATGAGTATTTAAAGCAATGTCAGCAAATGTCTGTTAAAGACCGCGTTCAGTTCTTAGAGGATTTTAGCAAGCTGCAAGATCGCCGTTCTCCGAGAAAAAGTCGCTTGATCAGTATGCGGATTGATGAGGTGTTGCTGGACCGTTTTAAGGCCCAGGCAAAATCTTATGGGCTACCTTATCAAACGCTTATCAAGCAGTTGATGCGTGATTACTTAGCCAGCCTCTAAAATATCTAGCCTAGCGTTTTGCTACGAAATTCCTCAATACTTGATTAAATTCCTCAGGCTTACTTTGCGCCGGAAAATGCAAAGTCTCATTAATCAAGACAACACTCGGGTGCGTTGCTTGGCGTGTGCCATCGGGGTTGCCATTAATATTCAATATTTTGTCATTATACTTTTTGAGTAGAGGGTGGTTGCGACTCATTTTCCAACGGAACAGATGGATGAGCGCATTGACGCCAATAGTCTTGTCAGCTTTTTGTACGCCTTTAGCAATTTCATCCTTTAGCTGTTGTGGGGCAGCAGGACCAAACATGCCTTGTACCATGCCTAAGGTACTTTTTGTAAAATCATCTTTGAAGGGTTGGGCAAACTTTTGAATAGTGGCTTCATCTTGAGGGTATTGAAAAGGGGTGTAGAAAGTATCGACGCCCACAATGCCGACTACACGATCGCCGAGTAATTCAGCGGCTTCTAATACGACCGGGCCGCCCATCGAATGGCCCACTAAGATAACTTTCTTTGCGCCAACAGCTTTAACAACCTTGGCAACATCTTGGCCAAAGGCTGCCATGGTGTATTCGTCGCGGCGTGCTTTTGATTGACCATGGCCGGCTAAGTCTAAGGTGATTACTTGGTAATCATTTTTGAAGGTGTCTACTTGAGCTTGCCAAATTTCTTTTTGGCCCATCCAGCCGTGAACCAGTACAAGTGCGGGTTTACCAGCTTGTGCTTGACCATAGACCTCATAACTAATGTCACTGGGTTTGGTTGCCGAGCAGCTTGTCAATGTGGCAATGGTTATCAGTAATAAGATTCTTTTAATAGCAAGCATAAGGTTCCTTAAAGGGTTTATTGAAGTTATCAGAATGTCTGAGTCTTAATAGTCATAAATTAGAGATTTTTTAAGTAAAAAATAAACGGTTGGGGTAATTTTGTGAACTATGGTTCATGTCGCTCAGAAAAATTCATAATAATATTTTTTAGCCGCTGTTTATCTTGTTTGTAACGAAATTGCGTCGTCCATGCGACCACCTGGTGGTAGTGATCTGTGCCTTCAATCACTGTATGGATATAGACTAAATGATTGCCGCTAGCGGAGGTACCCAAGAGTTCATATTGAACGGCTTTACGGCCATTGATTTCAAGTTTTGCAGGGCCAAATTGAAATGCTTGGCTTAAAATATCTAGTAATGCACCGCGGGTAAATTCAGAATACTCATAGATATCTCTAAATTTGTTGTCAGCTCGAACATCGCTGACACCTAGCAGAAATTCTTCGTTGGTTTTATCGCCAATTTCTAATTCGGCACTTTGATGAAGTTCGGGTAAGTAGGCCCATGTATTAGGGGCGGTGATTTGTATCCGGTTGTGATTGCCAATAAAGGTTGTTTCCCCCGGCAGATTCAGGCCGCCTTGATTGGTAAAAAGCAGATAGAGGGCCACTAAAAAAAGGTTGCCAGCGACTAGGATGCTTAAAAGACGTCTTCTATTCACGTGATGGTCATAGCTAAATTAGGGATATCGCGCCAGTACAATTGAGTAAAACTTGCAGCCCCGGGCCCTATCTTTTTTGCGGGGGATACAGGTTATAGCTCTCATTTCAAGCGCATCGCAGAAGACTATGGCCCGATGCGTTTGAGTCTGTTGCCGATTGGGGCTTATGAACCGCGTTGGTTTATGCAAGCGGTTCATTTAAATCCCATGGATGCCGTGAACGCCCATCAAGATTTGCAAAGTGCTCAAAGTTTAGGGATTCATTGGGGGACTTTTCAGTTAACCTTTGAGCCACGAGAAGAGCCTAAGCAGCTGTTAAGGCAAGCATTGAAGCAGCAAAATATTTCAGCTACGGACTTTTGGGTATTGCAGCCAGGGGAAAGTCGTTCGCTATTGAAGCGTTAAGTGAATTCATCAGTCAGATTTTTCACGTCCCATGAAAATTTCTATCTATTAATGAATGACCTCAATCCAAGATAAATGGCTTAATTTTTAAGTGCTTAAGAGTGGTTGCAATCAAGACATGATAAGGTGTGTACAAGCATGGGTATGCATTAGGACTCATTTGGGCGCTGTTGCCCGTCAAGAGCATCTTAGGCCGTATTCTCTCGTCAAAATAATGACGTTTATATTCTGTTTAAATGTCAGTTTTGGATAAAAAAATCGCCTAACACCTAAAAATTATCACTCCGAAAAAAAATAATTTAAAAAAACTCAGCAAATTCAATGTCTTGTTGCATTTTAATTAAATTAATCAGGCCGTTTTTTTTTGGCACTCTGATTGCATTTCCTTTCCGCCAAAATGGAAACAGTTCAATTTTGGGCTTTGATAAACAGAGAGGGAAGGGATGACACAGTATATAGAGGACGCTGCTACGCTGGTTGATGTTTTAAGATATAGGGCCAAGGTTGACCCAGATCGTCGTTGTTACACTTTTTTAGAGGATGGAGATAATCAAGAAACTCATATTACTTATGGTGAGTTAGACCAACGCGCTCAAGCTATTGCCGCCGCCTTGCAAGAGCATGATTGTGTTGGTGAGCGCGCCTTGTTGGTTTATCCTCAAAGTATTGAATATTTAGCCGCATTTTTTGGCTGTCTTTATGCGGGTGTTGTCGCTGTTCCCGTCTACCCGCCTGATCCGAGTCGCCTGAATCGTACTCTCCCCCGTTTCCAAGCTATTGCCAAAGATTGCGGTGCTAAGTTTGCGCTTTGTTCTGAAGAAATTTTTGTCATGGCGCAACAGTTGGTCAAGCAATTGCCTGATATGAAGTCAATCCATTGGATGTCTTCTGAAGCGGTCGATCCCAAGCTTGCAGAAAAATGGAGCCTGCCCGCGTCTATTAATGAAGAGACCCTGGCTTTCTTACAATACACTTCGGGATCAACGGGAACTCCAAAAGGGGTGATGCTGACTCACCGAAATGTAGTTTATAATTTAAAACTACTTGCGGGTATTTTTAAGGAACTAACAGAGTATCGTATTGTTTCATGGCTTCCACTCTATCATGACATGGGCCTGATTTGTAATGCACTCGAAGTAATCTATCAAGGTGGTTTTGGCACCTTGATGAGCCCGATTGACTTTCTTAAGAAGCCTCAGCGTTGGCTCAATGCCATTACTAAGTATAAACCGACTATTATTTGGGGCCCTAACTTTTCCTTTGGTTTATGTGCACGTAAAACTTCAGCCGAAGCTAAGAAAAATATTGATCTCAGTTCAGTTGAGGTAGTGCTTAATGCAGCCGAGCCGATTCGGTTTGAAACGATTCAGCAATTTAGCGACGCCTTTGAAGAGTGTGGGTTTAAAAGGGAAATTTTCACTGGAGGTTATGGCCTTGCAGAAGCCACAGTGGCTGTTACCGGAAATGATGTATCGCAAGATTTTATTTTTAAACGATTTAGTCGTGAAGATTTGAATGCCTTTGTTGCTAGTCAGGTAGATGAAGCATTTTTAGAAAGCGATGCAATGATTGCCTGTGGTCCACAACAAGAGGGACAAGAAATACTGATTATTGATAGAGAGAATTGTCAGGAATTACCTGAAGGTCAGATAGGTGAAATCTGGCTTAAAGGTGAGCACATCGCTACGGGCTACTGGAATCGCGAAGAAGCTTCTCGTGAAACTTTTCAAGGCTGTTTATCTGATGGTCGTGGAGCTTTTTTACAAACCGGTGATCTAGGTTTCTTCCATGAGGGGCAGCTTTATATTGCAGGCCGTATTAAAGATTTAATTATCATCAGAGGGCGTAATCACTACCCACAGGATATTGAGTTAACAGCGGAACATGCCTTTCAAGGGATCCGCCCAGGTTGTAGCGCGGCTTTTTCTGTTGATATTAATGATGAAGAGAAGGTTGTCTTAGTTCATGAGATAGAAAGACGTTATCATCAACGGCGCGATAACAAAGAGAATCCACACTTAGATGAGCTTGGAGATGGGCGTCGAAAAACTGATGTGACACCAGGGAGTCAGGCGAAAGTAGAGCAGGCTTTTGATGCCAGTGATGCGGCACAAGCTATTTGTGCAGCGGTGGCAGATACCCATGATATTCAGGTTCATGAAGTCGTTTTTATTCAAGCGGGTAGTATTCCTAAAACCTCAAGTGGTAAGATTCAACGGCGTACGACCAAGCAAGAGTACATCGGAGATGAGCTGACCGTTGTGGGACGTGAACAGCAGAACAGTATTCAGCAAAAAGTTGAGACCGAGCCCGTACGTGTTGAAGCTGTCAGCCCAGCAGCGATTCAATTTAAGCGTTGGATCAGTCAGGAGCTTGCAGAGCGACTGCAGCTGAGTGCCAGCCAGATTGCCGATAATATTCCTTTTAAAAATTATGGGCTTGATTCCAGTGAAGCCATTAATCTTTGTGGTGCGATTGAAGATAAATACGCTCGCAAAATTCCCGCAACACTGTTTTATGATTACCCGACCATCCAAGCGGTTGCGGCCTATTTATTTGATGGGGCGCAATCTCCTGAAGAAGCGTTGTTGAAGCGCAGTGATGCTGAGCGCGAACCGATTGCTATTGTGGGGATGTCTTGTCGTTTTCCCGGGGCTCATAGTGCAGATCAATTCTGGCAGAACTTAGTCAATAAGGTCGATGCTATTTCTGAGGTCCCGCAAGAACGTTGGGATGCTGAGATGTTGTATAGTGGTTCCACGAAAGTACCGGGCAAGTTAACGACTAAGTGGGGTGGCTTTTTAAAGGAAGTCGATCAGTTTGACGCTAATGCCTTTCACATCAATCGTATTGAAGCCGAGCGGATGGATCCGCAGCAACGTTTACTGTTAGAAGTCAGTTGGGAAGCCCTGGCGGATGCCGGTATCAATGGCGAAACCATTTCAGGAAGTGCGGCGGGGGTTTTTGTGGGTATCTCGACGAGTGATTATCAAAAAAGACAGTACAGTGATCTCAAGCAAGTAGATCCGTACGCTGGAACCGGTAATGCTCATAGTATTGCGGCCAACCGTCTGTCCTATACGTATAACTTGAAAGGCCCGAGTATTGCTTTTGATACAGCCTGTTCTTCGTCTTTAGTGGCTGTGAAGGCGGCTTGTGAACAACTTAATAGCGGTAATTGTCGCGTGGCCCTCGCCGGTGGGGTGAATCTTATTCTCAACCCTGATCATACCGTGGGTTTCAGTCAAGCCGGCATGATGGCCTTGGATGGTCGCTGTAAAACTTTTGATGCGCGAGCCAATGGTTATGTGCGCAGTGAAGGTTGCGGACTTGTCGTGTTGAAGCGTTTATCGGAAGCCGTAAAAGATGGCGATAGAGTCTATGCGGTAATTCGCGGTGGGGCTATCAATCAAGATGGTCAGAGTAATGGCCTCATGTCTCCTAACGGTAAGTCACAGCAAGCCGTAGTGCGGCAAGCCCATCAGGACGCCGGGACTCAAATCAGTGACCTGCAATACATTGAGTGTCATGGGACCGGTACTGAGCTGGGTGACCCAATTGAAGTAAATTCATTGGGCGAAGTCTTACAGCAAAATAAAATAAAGCAGTCCTGCCGCATTGGTTCGGTGAAAACAAACATCGGGCATTTAGAATCAGCCGCTGGCGTTGCGGGACTGATGAAGACAGCACTGTCGCTACATCATAAAAAAATCCCTGGCAGCCTCCATTTTGAAACACCTAATCCGCATATTCGCTTTGACGAGTTGCCAGTTCAAGTACAGCAGGAGAGTGTTGATTGGGAAGTGGCTGCAGATCAAAAACGCTTAGCCGGTGTGAGTAGTTTTGGTTTTGGTGGGACGAATGCCCATTTGATTGTTGAAGAGGCTCCAGAGCAAGAGCTTGTAGCGGTTACGTCAGACGAGGCTCAACAGCCTAGAACCCTTTGTATCAGCGCAAAAAGTGATGCGGCCTTGCTTGCCTTCGTGGAACGTTATGTTGATTATTTGGGCGAAAGCACGGAGGCATGGCGTGATATTACGTACACAGCAAATCTAAGAAGAACGCAGTCAGAACATCGCTTGACTGTGACGGCTGCAAGTAAGCCTGAAGCACGCGAGTCTTTAAGAAAATTTCTTCGCAGTGAAGTCAGTCCTGAAGTGAATGTAGGACGCACGGATTCACCGCGAACGGTATTTGTCTATTCGGGTTCGGGGAGTCAGTGGCTTGGGATGGGGCGTGATTTATTTGCCACCGAGACGGTTTTTAAAAGCAGGTTCACCGAATGTGATCAAATCTTTCAGAGTCTGGCGGGTTGGTCACTGATTGAAGCGATGAACAGTGATGATGAGGAGCGTTTCAAGCAAACCGAGGTATACCACCCACTTGTATTGGCTGTTCAACTGGCATTGACCGAACAGTTAAAGAGTTGGGGTGTGTCTCCGGAAGCAGTAGTAGGTCATAGCATGGGCGAAGTTGCGGCAGCCTGTGTTGCCGGGGCCTTAAGTCTTAAGGCTGCGCTGACATTGATGTATCACCGTTCGCGGCTCATTCAGCAGGTGCAAGGTCAGGGTAAGGTGTTAAGTGTTAACCTTCCGCAAGTTGAAGTGGCTCCTTATTTAACTGGAAAAACAGGGATTTCTATTGCTGGGAGTAATAGCCCCGGTGTGACGGTGGTTGCGGGTGACCCGGAGCCGATTGAAGCACTCCATCAAGAACTGGCGGACAAGAAAGTTTATAGCAAGATCGTCGCCATGGATTTTGCGGCCCATAGTGTGCAGATGGATCCGCTGCGAAAGGAATTAGTCGCAGCGATCAGTGATATCACTGCACAAGACACAAGTATTCCAATGTACTCAACGGTAACCGGAGCGGAAATTGCTGGTGAGATATTAAGTGCCGATTATTGGGGTCGTAACTTAAGAGAACCTTTCCAGTTTGCTCAGACGACAAAACAATTAAGTCAAGCTGGCTATAATACTTTTGTTGAAGTGGGCGGCCATCCCGTACTCGGGTTTTCGATTGAAACGACTTTGGGAGAGCAGGCTCGTGTGGTAGCCACCTTGCAACGTGATACCGATGCGCGCAGCGCACTTCTTAATTCTTTAGGCCAGTTGTATGTTGGTGGCGTCGCTATCGATTGGGCTGTACTGTATCCCCAAGGTGGCAACCTCACTCACTTACCCCACTATCCCTGGCAGAAACAGCGCTATTGGATTGAGGCACGTCAAGAGGAACTCTCGTTTATTGAAGGGGCGCATCCTTTATTAGGTGCCAAAGCCGATGATCCGCAAGGGGGGCAATGTACTTGGATTGGTTATCTGGGTGGAAAAGCTCAGCCTTACTTTGCTGACCATTATGTTTTAGGTGGCGAAGTGATACCTGGCGCCGGTTTTATTGAGATGATGCGTGCTGCCGGGCAGGACTATTATCAGAGTGAGGCGATTCAGTTAGAACAGGTTAGTTTTATGCGCCCCATGCATATTGCTAAGGGTGTGGTCGCGACACAAGTCGTGTTAAAAGATCTCGATGAGCAACATAGCCAAATAGAAATTTATAGTCGTGAAAGCGACGGCGAAGCCTGGATTTTAAATGCAGCGGCTGAAGTGAGTCCACTCGAAAGTGTGGCGGACTCAACGGACCTTGAGGCCTTGCGGGCACGTGCTAACGAAGTGGTTGACACCGAGCAAGTCTATGCCGGGTTTTGGAAAGCGGGTTTAGAATTAGGACCAAAATTTCGTGGTATTCAATCCGTCTCGCGTGATGGTGAAGAATTTCTGGGTAAGATTGCTTTGCCCGAGGGAGTGGTTTCTTCTGAATCCTATGGTTGGCATCCGGTATTTTTAGATTCTTGCCTTCAAGTGATGGGCGTCAATTATGCCGGTGCGGAGCTTGATCTGGCACTGCCTTTTGGTGTCGAGCGGATTGAATGTTATGACAAATTAGAGGGTGACGTTTGGAGTCATGCCGATGCGCGTCAAGACACAGCGGATCTCTCATTTTATGATGCGACGGGTCGCGTCTTGGGCCGCATTCAAGGCTTCGCTCGCAAGAGCGTCGATCGCGAGCAGTGGTATAAAAATCGTCATAATTTAGAGGCCTATTTATATGCGCCACAGTGGCAGGCCTATGTAGGCGGTGAGTCAGAGGAGTTAAAAGATAAAACGTATCTTTTGGTGGCGGATCAAGCCGGCTTTTACCGTGAATTAAGCGCACAGCTGAGTGAACAAGGGGCGCACGTTTTGACGGTTGCGGTTGGTAGCGCATCTGAGGCCAGCGATTGTGACTATCACTGTGTTGACGATGATTGGAATGGCCTATTTAAAGAATTGGCCACTCAACATGATGTGCTGAGCAGCATTGTTTATTTGAGAAGTCTTGATGATGCGGCGGGTTCATTGCAAGGTTTACAGGCAGCGCAAGGCGCCGGTTCCTATGGCGTATTGCAGTTAGTGAAGGGTTTAAAGGCGGCGGGCTTACAGGCGGAGAGCCTGCAGCTGGTGACGCAATCAGCGCAGTGTTTGCCAAAAGATTCAGATTCTACCATTCAAACTCTGAGCCAAGCCCCATTGTGGGGTTTGGGAAAAGTCTTACGTTTGGAACACCCAGAGTATCACTCTCATAGTGTTGATATTGAAGGCGTATCGCCAGCTAGTGCCAAGGTACTCACTCATATCTTTTGTGATGCTACTCAGCCAGATGAAATCGCGCTGCGTGGGACCGAGCTTTTTACGACTCAGTTACAACGCGTAAAGTTTAGAAGTAATGATGCGGCGGAACTAAAGATAAATCCCGAAGCGACTTATATAATTACTGGAGGATTAGGCAGTCTCGGCCAAGGTGTGATGCAGGCTTTGCTTGCTGCCGGCGCGAAAAATATTGTGCTGACCGGCCGTCACGACGCGACAGGAGAGGCTGCAGCAACTATCGAAGCTTTGAATGCGCAAGGTCTGCACATTGAAGTCGTGTGCGGCGATATTGCCGAGCCTACTTTTGTAGAAGAACTATTGGTTCAGGCCGCTCAATTGGGTGAGGTGAAAGGGATTATCCACGCGGCTGGTGTCTTAGACGATGGCATTCTCATCAACCAAACCGTAGAGAATTTTGAGAAGGTCTATCAGGCCAAAGTTTATGGGGCCTATAATCTTCATGAGGCGACAGCCGCTAGTGAATTAGATTTTACTATCTACTTTTCGTCGATTGCTTCGTTGTTGGGGAATACCGGCCAAGCAAACTACGCCGCGGCCAATAGTTATATGGATGAGTTGGCTAAACTACGGAGTGCACAAGGACAACGCAGCATCAGCATCAATTGGGGTCCTTGGTCCGGTGGCGGGATGGCCTCCAGCCAAGAAGCAGGTCGTTTAAAAGAGCGCGGTGTTCATGTGTTAGAGCGCGAGCTCGGTTTTAAATTATTTAATGAAGCCTTGCATCAAGGGAGCGGACAATTGGGCATTATGTCGCTGGATTGGCGTGTCTTCTTTGAGCAAAATATCGGATTGGTCAGTAATTCATTCTATCAAACACTGCGTGATGAAGCCGGTCTCTCTGGTAGTAAGGGTGGTAAGCTACTTACTCTGTTACAAGGCGTGGAAACTGCCAAGCGACGGGGTGTCATTGTTGATTATCTCACGACCGAAGTATGTCAGGTGATTGGTTTGCAAGCGGGTGAGACTCTTGATGTGAAAAAAGGTTTCTTTGAATTAGGGATGGATTCCTTAATGGCTACGGAATTGAAAACCCGTTTAGAGAAGGCCTTGCAGCAAAAAGTTTCCAACACGATTGCCTTTGACTATCCAGATATTGGTTCCTTATCCGACTATCTCTTAGAAGAGGTGATTGATGAAAAGAGTTTAAAGAAAGCCGCTGTGAGTAAGCGTTCTACGGTGACATCGCGGAATGAAAATGAGCCCGTCGCGATTATTGGCATGAGTTGTCGGATGCCGGGTCATGCGAATAGCACAGCAGAGTTTTGGGACTTACTCAAAAATCAAGGAGAGGGCCGTGTTGAAATCCCACGCGAACGTTGGGACTTAGATGAATACTACGATCCAGAGCCAGGACGTGCCGGTAAAATGTATACCCGCTATGGTTCTTTGGTGGATCACGTTGATGAATTTGACCCAGCTTTCTTTGGCATGTCGCCACGTGAGGCGACTTATGTCGATCCTCAGCAGCGCTTTCTCTTAGAAACGACTTACGAAGCTTTCGAATCAGCCGGTATAGACCTCGATAGTTTGAGAAAAAGCAAGACAGGTGTCTACATTGGTATTTCCTCACCCGATTATTTTATCCGGGAAGGTTTGCAAGGCTTAGTGTCATTTTCTGGAACCGGTGGTTCGATAGCGGCTGCCGCTGGTCGGGTAGCTTATACTTTTGGTTTGATGGGCCCGACCATGTCGATTGATACGGCTTGTAGTTCTTCTTTAGTGGCTCTCGATGCGGGTATTAAGAGTCTGCGTTATGGTGACTCTGATATGGTCGTGGTGGGTGGGGTTAACTTACTGTTAGCGCCTAACGTTTATTTAGCTTTCTGTCAGGCGAATATGTTGTCACCGGACGGCCGTTGTAAAACTTTTGACGGCAGTGCGGATGGCTATGTGCGCGGTGAAGGTTGCGGGATTATTCTATTAAAAAGACTTTCCGAAGCCGAGCGCGATGGCGATAAGATTTTAGGTGTCATCCGTGGTACGGCCGTGAATCAAGATGGTGCGAGTAGTGGATTGACCGTCCCCAACCGCATTGCCCAACAGCAGGTGATTCGTGCCGCCTTAGATAAAGCCGGAGTCACACCGCAAGAGATTGAGTATGTTGAATGTCACGGTACCGGTACGGCTTTAGGCGATCCGATTGAAGTCGGAGCCCTACAAGAAGTATGTGCCGAGCGTGCCGATAAACCCTTGGTGATTGGTTCGGTGAAAGCCAATATTGGTCACTTAGAACCTGCGGCGGGGGTTTCAGGGTTGATTAAAGTTCTCTTGTCTTTGCAGCACGGTGAAATTCCTGGCCAGGTTAATTTTAACAAGCTGAATCCTAAAATTGATTTAGACGCCTCCACCTTACAGATTGCACAAGAAAACTTACCTTGGGTCCGTAATAGTCATCCGCGTCGGGCGGGCGTCAGTAGCTTTGGTTTCAGTGGCACCAATGTTCATGTTGTCGTTGAAGAAGCTCCAGAACGCTCAAGTGTGGCTCTTGAGGCTGAAGAAGCCCAGCAAGCGCGAGTTCTTAGTATCAGTGCTAAAAATGAAGCTGCGCTTAAAGCTTTTGCTGCATCCTATGCTGACCATTTGCAAAGCAGTTCAGATAGCTGGCGAGATATTGCGTATACCGCCAACTTAAAAAGAACGCGCTTTGATCATCGTTTAACCGTGACGGCGGCGACTAAAGAGCAGGCCAGCGAACGCTTGAATCAGTATTTGCGTGGCGAGTCAGTCGACGAGGTGACTGTAGGGCGTGCGCGCTCCAACCAAAAAGTTTTCGTCTATTCAGGTTCGGGTAGTCAGTGGTTAGGTATGGGCCGCGACTTATTTGCGCAAGAAGCAGTTTTTCAGCATAAGTTTTCTGAATGTGACCAATTCTTCCAAGAGCTTTCGGGCTGGTCATTGATCGAAGCCATGCAGAGTGACGATGCAGAACGTTTCACACAAACTGAAGTTTATCATCCACTGATTCTCGCGATTCAACTGGCGTTAACCGAGCAATTAAAAAGTTGGGGTGTGCAGCCAGAAGCTGTTGTGGGTCATAGTATGGGTGAAATCGCTGCAGCCTGTGTAGCCGGTGCCTTAAGCCTCAAGGATGCGGTTACTTTGATGTATCACCGTTCACGTTTGATCCAACAAGTGCAAGGTCAGGGTAAGGTGCTCAGCATCAACCTAAAACCTGAAGCGGTTGCGGTTTATTTAAAAGGTAAGGCCGGTATTTCTATCGCCGGTAATAATAGCCCGAGTGTTACCATTGTTGCAGGCGAGCCAACTGAGATTGAAGCTTTACATCAAGAGCTAGAAGCTAAGAAAGTTTATAGTAAAATTGTAGCGATGGATTTCGCCGCGCATAGTGTGCAGATGGACCCATTGAAAACAGAACTCGTTGCAGCCGTCCGTGACATTCAAGCACGGGCCACTGAGCTGCCGATGTATTCAACGGTGACCGGTGCAGAGATTGCTGGTGAAGAACTTGGTGCTGACTATTGGGGCCGTAATTTAAGAGAACCTTTTCAGTTTGCTAAGGCAACCGAAGCGCTGGGCGCAGCTGGTTACAATACCTTCGTCGAAGTTGGTGGCCATCCGGTGTTAGGTTATGCCGTTGAAGCGACTTTGGGAGAAAAGGTTCGGGTTGTTAAAACTTTAAAGCGTGACACGAACGACCGCGAAGCTTTGCTAAACAGTTTAGGCCAACTCTATGTTGCTGGTGACGCGATCGATTGGTCTGTTTTTTATCCGCAGGGTGGTAACCGCGTCGATCTGCCACATTATCCGTGGCAGAAACAACGGTACTGGATTGAAGGTGTTTTTGAGTCTGGTGAGACCTTAGCCAGTAGTTCTAACCAGCATCCCTTATTGGGCATGGCGATTCGCGATATCAACGGCACAACTTGCTATTGGCATAATGAGATCAGTATCAGCCGACTACCCTATATGAAAGATCACTGTATTCTTGGTGGGGTCGTCATTCCAGGTGCGGCTTACTTAGAAATGATCTCTGCGGCTGCAGAAGAATTTCTTGGTGATACGGCCAGTCAAATTAAGAATGTTGAATTGTTAGCGCCACTACACTTAACGGCGGATGAAACTAAAGAAACACAATTTCAATTAAACCGTCGCCCTAAGGGCGGTTGTGAATTTGAACTTTATAGCCGTCCCTTAAACAATGAAGGTCAGCCCAGCGAGTGGACTTTGCATGTTAAGGGCGCCATCGCAGCGGCAGGATCATCAAAATCATTGACTCATGATAATGCGGGTTCTTTAGCTACCTGGCAGGATGAGTTGAGTGGGGGACAGCTTGATGTCAGTGCTTTCTATCAGCAGCTTAATGCGGGTGGCGGTCAATTAGGCGAAGGTTTTCAAGTCGTTGAGGAATTATATCGCGAAGGTTCAAAACTGTTGGCGAAGGTGAAATTGCCAGCGGGTGTCACACGACATGAAAGATATGTACTGCATCCCGTGCTGTTAGATAGTGCTTTTCAGGCCGTTATTTCGATGTCGGCAAAGCAGCATCTGCACTTACCTTTTCATGTTGAAAGTTTAGCGGTGTTACAACGCCTTCCGGAACGTTTCTGGATTCAAGTAGAGTTAAAAACTGAAGCAGACCGTTTATTAAAGGGTGATATTGAATACCGGAGTCATGAGGGTGAGCTTTTAGCGAAGATTAAAGGTTTTGAAGCGCGTTACGTCGATAAAGCCGTTTGGTATCGCAACCGTGAAGCGATTCCCGAACTGTTGTATGAAGAAAACTGGCATGAGCAAGCGGCAGCCATCCAAGAAGCTGATTTAAGTGGCGCCTGGATGTTGCTGGGTGGAACGGCGACTATTCGTGAGCAAATCGACGCACAAATTGTTGCACGCGGTGGTAGCTGTGTGGATGCGGATGCTGAAGAGACAACGCTGCGTGGAGTTGTCTATCTCGGTAGCTCTGCGGGGGATCCTGCGGAGACAGCTTACCAGCAGAGTGAAGCCCTCTTTGAAAGTATCAAACAGATGGATGCGGCTGAACGTAAGGTAAGCGCACTTTATATAGTGACAGCATCAGCGCGTTCGGTAACAGCGACTGACGATTTAAGCGGTTTTAATCAAGCCAGTTTGTGGGGCTTGGGTAAAGTCATCCGCCAGGAACATCCTGAGTTGAAGGCGCGTTTGATTGATATTGAAAGTTATGATGATTCCAATAGTCTTGAGACACTACTCAACGAACTGTCACAAGATGCTTTAGAGTCTCAAGTCGCTCTGCGTGGTGATAAACGTTATGTGGCGCGCTTAGTTCGTGGCGATATGCGTAAGCTAGCGACAGAGAACTCCCCGGTGAAGATTCGCCCAGAAGGAACTTATCTGATTACGGGTGGGCTGGGTGCTTTAGGCTTACGTGTGATGGAGTCGATGGCACAATCGGGTGCGCAGCATTTTGCTCTCATCAGTCGCAATGTTCCAAGCGAAGCCGCCTTAAGTCGGATTGAAGCTTTGCGTGCTCAGGGTGTGGAGATTGAATGTTTCCAAGCCGATGTCAGTGAAGAGAAGAGTTTGAGTCAAGCCTTTGTGGCGATGCGGAAGAATCTGCCAGGTTTGAAAGGTATTATTCACGCGGCCGGTACCTTGTCAGATGGTTTATTGAAAATACAAAGCACCGAAGAGTTTAAGCAAGTGTTTGCGGCTAAGCTGAATGGTGTTTGCAATTTACATCAGTTGACGCAGGCTGAAGACCTTGATTTTACGGTCTATTTTTCGTCTATCAGTGCACTATTGGGTAACGAAGGCCAAGGCAACTATGCCGCGGCGAATGCTTTCATGGATGCCTTCGCTGCTTGGCGGAACCAACAGGGTAAGCGCACTGTGAGTATTCAATGGGGCCCTTGGTTGGGTGCTGGTATGGCGGGTAAGTTGTCATTAGGCGCCGGCTTAAGTGGTTTAAAAGAACAACAAGGCCTCAGAACACTTACAGAATTAATTAGCAGTGAATTCACTCAAGTAGGTGTCTTTCCGATTGAATGGAAAAGCTTTTTTGCCGCACGTCCAGAATTGAAACGACAAAAGTATTACGCAGACATTTACGAAGACCTTAAGAGCCAAGGTTTGTTAGGCGATGGGGTTGAATCCGACCTCATTAAGAGTTTGCGACATGCCGATATCAGCGGTCGCAAGCTGGTCTTAGTGCAGTATCTCCGCCGTGAAGTGGCTAAGGTCATGAAGGCAAGTTCAGAGAGCCAAATTGATCCAGAACAAGGTTTCTTTGACATGGGGATGGATTCATTAATGTCGACGGAATTACGCAATCGCATTGAACATGGTATTCAGCAGCGCGTTTCGGCAACGCTGGCTTTTGATTATCCGACAATTGATGGTCTGGCGGATCATTTATTGGAAGATGTTTTGGCTTTAGAAGGGTTTGAAAAAGTACAGGTTCCCGTAGAAGTGCGTGAGCGTCATGTCAGTGAAACAGAAGATATTGCGATTATTGGAATGAGTTGTCGGATGCCAGGTCACGCCAATAGTCCAGAAGAATTTTGGAAATTATTGATGGAAGGTCGTGAAGGCCGGACTGAAATCCCTAAATGGCGTTGGGATGTTGACCAGTACTATGACCCCGAGCGCGGTAAAGCCGGTAAGGTCTACACGCGTTATGGCGCTTTGGTCGATGATATTACTGAATTTGATGCTGAATTCTTTGGCATCGCGCCACGCGAAGCCTTAGTGATGGATCCACAGCAAAGAATGTTGTTGGAAGTGAGTTATGAAGCCCTTGAATCGAGTGGCTTAGATATACGCAGCTTACGTAAGAGCCGTACCGGCGTCTTCATGGGGACTGCTACAACGGATTATGCTCAACGTCCGGAATTTTTTGAATCTATTGATACCTTCTCGGCTACGAGTAGTGCTAACAGTGTGCTTGCCGGTCGAATTGCCTACAACTTTGGGTTTATGGGGCCAACCATGTCGATTGATACGGCCTGTTCCTCATCTTTGGTGGCGCTCGATTCCGCTTGTCAGAGTTTGCGTTTGGGTAAGTCTGATACCGCATTAGTTGGCGGCGTGAATGCTCTGTTGACGCCTCATGTGTATCTTGCCTTCTGTCGCGGCAACCTGCTGGCACCTGATGGTCGTTGTAAAACCTTTGATGCAAGTGCGGATGGCTATGCCCGTGGTGAAGGTTGTGGTGTTATCGTTTTAAAACGCTTGTCAGCAGCGCAACGTGATGGCGACCCTATCTTAGCTGTAGTAAAAGGGAGTGCTGTTAATCAGGATGGTCCAAGTAGCGCACTTCCGGTTCCCAATAAGGTAGCGCAACAGGCCGTCTTAAGTGAAGCACAGCAGTCCGCTGGTTTGAAACCTGAAGACATCCAGTATGTCGAATGTCACGGCACCGGAACGGCTCTAGGTGATCCGATTGAAGTCGGCGCGCTGAAGCATGTCTTTGGTGGCCCACGTCAAGAGCCGCTTTATATCGGTGCGGTAAAAGCGAACATCGGTCACTTAGAAGCCGCGGCAGGGATTGCTGGATTGATCAAGTTAGTGCTGGCTATGAAGCATCATAAAATCCCTGGCCAGGTGAACTTTAAGTCACTCAACCCTAAGATAGAAATGGGTTCATCCTTAGAGATTGTGACTGAAGTCAAAGATTGGCATCGCAATGGTCAGCCACGTCGTGCCGGCGTGAGTAGTTTTGGTTTCAGTGGAACCAATGCCCATGTCATCTTAGAAGAAGCCCCTGAGGTAGAGCGGGTTCCCGTTTCTACAGCGGAAGCAGAACAAGACCACGTGCTGTGCATTAGCGCAAAAAGTGAGGCTGCGTTGCGGGCTTATACGCAGCGGTATGCTGATTATTTAGGTGATTCATCAGATGACTGGCGTGACATTGTTTACACTAGCAATGTGAGAAGAAGTCAGTTTGATTATCGTCTCACTGTTACGGCAGCTGATAAACAGCAAGCTCAAGAGCAGCTGCAACGGTATTTGAATAATGATAAAGCGCCTTTTGTAAATGAAGGCCAAGTGGGTGCACAAAAGCTGGCTTTTGTTTTCCCCGGGACGGGCTCTCAATGGCGCGGCATGGGTCGACAGCTTTTCGAACAAGAGTCAGGCTTCCGCGATATTTTTGAAGCCTGTGATAAAATCTTTAAGGAGTTAAGTGGTTGGTCGTTAAGTGAGGAACTC
>JAJFLM010000213.1 GCA_021772655.1 Deltaproteobacteria bacterium | reverse complement strand
CGTCACGTACGCGAGACGGTCAAACCAATTGCGGGGCTCTATCATGGTCCTGCCTTAGGCATAGGTGACCTTGCGTTCGATGTAGCGGAACTGGAACACCGTCAGCGCCGTAACGAGGATCATAAGAAGGACAGACTGTGCCGACGAAGAGCCTAGATCCTGGCTCACGAAACCGTCGTGAAACACCTTGTAGACGAGGATGTTCGTGGCACTACCCGGGCCACCCTGGGTCACCGCATGGATGATGCCGAAGGTGTCAAAAAACGTGAATACGATGTTCATGATGAGCAAATAGAAAGTCGTTGGAGATAATAGGGGGAAGGCGATCTTCCACACCCGCATCGCCGGGCCGGCTCCGTCAATCGCCGCGGCTTCCATCAAGCTTTTTGGAATTGCCTGAAGGCCAGAGAGGAAAAAGATGAAGTTGAAACTGAATAGTTTCCATGCAGCAGCTATGACGACGAGGATCATCGCGTGGGAACCGTTCAATATTGGGTTCCACGGAATGCCGAGTGATTTCAGGAACAACGCCACGGCGCCGAACAGTGGATGGAAAAGAAGCACCCAAAGGATACCCGCCACCGCGGGTGCAACCGCATAGGGCCAGATCAAAAGGGTTCTAAAAACGAACGTTCCGCGGATGGCGCGATCCGCGAACACCGCCATGATAAAGCCGCTGACCAGTGACAAGGACACCGTGGAAAGCGTGAATACAAGAGTTGCCCTCAAGGAGCCCCAGTATTCAGGATCGGTCAATATCGCACGAAAATTATCGAGGCCCACGAACATCGTTCGCATTCCGAACGGATCAGACAACGTAAGGCTCTGGTACATGGCTTGCCCGGCCGGCCAGAAGAATAGGAACAAAAGAATTACCACCTGGGGGAGAACCAGAAAATATGGCAAAACGCCATTGGTGAATCGGACACGTTTATACATTGCTGTACCGCACTCGGTTTCCTAAACACCAACTTGTCATGCGGCGGGGCTGACTGGCGCCGCCGCGTTGCCCGGCTCCCTGGCCTGATCTGGGCCTGGGAAGCCACTCTTCTCCACCAGCCATTGGGTGTTGTAGCGGTTCACGAACTGACACATGGCGCATCGGTCGCCCTTCTTGCACACCGACGCACGCCGCGTTCCGGTGTTCCACTGTCGGGAATATCCAACCCCAGCTATTCTAGTCCGAAGGGGAGGCCGCCTCTCGCGAAGCGGCCCCCGTGTTACGGACAGTTGGTTTACGCAAAAGGTCTGGGCTTCACCTATTGACCGATCGTCTTCGAGAACCGGGCGATGATTTCCGAGCCGCGCCGAGCGGCATCGTCTAACGCAGGCTGAACCTCTTTTTCGCCGGCCCAAACTCTCTCAAGCTCCTCGTTCATAACCGTGTAGACTTGGCTCGCATATCCAAAGCGAAGTCCCCGGTTGAGGTTGCCCGGCGTGCCGCCCCGGCTCATCTGCAGGATAGCCAATTCCTGGGTCGGGTTCTCTTCATAGTAGCCTTCCGCCTTGAGTTCTTCATAGGCGTCAAGCGAGATCGGGGCATAGCCCGTTTTCTTGTGCCAATCTTTCTGTTGAGGAACCTGAATCAGATGGTTCATGAATTTTGCGATGGCTGCATTGACTTCGTTTGAATGGCCGGCCATCACGAACAGCGATCCGCCTCCGATCAGACTATTCTTCGGAGATTCGATGCCGGTCTCATACGGAACGTAAGTCGCGGACCACTCGAACTTCGCGGTCTTAATCACGTCGCCCGTGTTCGCGGAAGATTGGAACGCCATCACACATTTTTCGCTGGTGAAGGTCGCTAAAGCCGCACCGCCGGTGCGCCCGGAGTACGTGTACAATCCCTCATCGATCCAGCTCTTGAGACGTTTAATGTGATTAACGTACCTTGGTCTCTCATTGAAGACCATTTTTGTGTCCCAGCCGTCCATTCCATTATTGTTTGTTGCAACTTCTATTTCGTGCATTTGGCTGTAGGTGTCTAGATGCACCCAATTCGGCCAACCCGCCGTCAGGGCGCATTCGTAACCCGCCGCCTTGATCTTTCTCGCGGTCGTGGCAAGCTCATCCCAAGTTTTCGGTAGCGTCGTGATCCCAGCCTTTTCGAAGGCATCGACGTTATACCAGAGTATCGCCGTCGAGCTGTTGAAAGGCAACGACACGGGCCCGTTGTCATCACTGAACAGGGCCAGGGCCGGCCTAATGAAACGTTTCCAGTTCACGTCGTAACCGTTATCGGGCAGGAGCTTGTAAACAGGATAGACGGCATCGGAGGTTAACAAGGTCGGTGCGTCGCGTCCCAACGCCAAGAGAATTCCTGGCTGCTCGCCCGCGCGGAAGGCAGCAATACCGGCGTTCAGGGTATCCGCGTAGCCACCCTTGTTAACCGACTTGACGACGATGTCCGGGTTCGCGGCGTTGAAATTGTCGGCAATTTCGGCAACGGTCTCGCCAATAACACCACCGAATGGATGCCACCATTCAAATTCGACGGCAGCTTGCGCCGAGCCCATAAACATTCCCATGAAAAGGGCCGTGATTCCGTAGGTTTTCATACTATACACAGTGTGACCTCCAATTATTGTGGTCTATGTCCCGCTTTCAACGGGCATGAATACTTTTTCAACCTCCGGTCTTCACCCCGGTCGATTTCAATTGAATGTATTTGGCAT
>JAJFLM010000212.1 GCA_021772655.1 Deltaproteobacteria bacterium | reverse complement strand
ATGAGCCTGAAGCAAGCCCGCGAAAAACTCAGCACCTCTATCATTCAAGAAGTCACCGCCAAGCAAGGCCCGGTCCTCACGATTGATGCGGCCGAAGAAAGCAAATTAGCCGGCGCCGCCAGTGTACAAAAAATGAAACTGCGTTCCGTCTTGGCCGTACCCTTAATGATTGGTTCTGAGATTCGTGGCGTGATTTATTTAGACAACCGTTTCACTGCCGGTGCCTTTGGAGAGAATCATGCGAAAGTCCTCGCCGCCATCGCCGATCAGGCGGCCCTGGCGATTCAAAACGCCCGCCTGTTAGAAGAAAATGTCCGACGTCAAAATGAATTGGAAACCCAGCAACAGAAAATCCTCGAACTCAATCATGCTCTAGAAGAAAAGATTCAACTGCAACAACAAGAGATTGAGAGCTCGCGCCTTAAACTACAAGCCTTGCCCGACACCTTTGAGGATGATCGTTACGCTGAGATTATCGGACGCTCTCAAGCCATGCGCGAGGTGCTCCGCACCATGGATCGCATCATTGACTCGGATGTTACCGTTTATATTCATGGGGAGTCGGGAACCGGGAAAGAATTGATTGCCCGCGCCCTCCACAACAATGGCCCACGCAAAGCTCAATTGTTTGTCACCACCAATTGCTCGGCTTATTCCGATACGCTCTTAGAAGCCGAACTCTTTGGCCATGTGCGCGGTGCTTTCACCGGCGCCGACCGCGACAAAAAAGGACTCTTCGAATACGCCGATGGGGGCACGGTCTTTTTAGATGAAGTGGCCGATATGAGTCGCGGCATGCAAGCCAAGCTGCTCCGCGTCTTACAAGAACAAGAAATCCGTCGCGTGGGCTACAATCAAGCCATTAAAGTCAATGTCCGCATCATCTCGGCCACCAACAAAAACCTGCGTCAGCTAGTAAGCGAACGGAAGTTCCGCAAAGATTTATTCTATCGCCTCAACGTAGTCAAAATTGATCTCCCCCCTTTAAAAGACCGCATTGCCGATATCCCTAAACTGGTCGATCATTTTATGAAGTGCAACAAAATGGGCGTTCCCGAAACCTTCCTCTCTATTCACCCAGACGCGATGAAAACTTTAATGGCCTACGACTGGCCTGGCAATATCCGCGAGTTAGAAAACGAGATCAACCGCGCCCTCATCATGGGGAAAGGCGCGATCACCCATGAACTGCTCTCTGAAACTGTCCGTGACAAAAGCGATCACGCTGCAGGTTTGGTGACCGGCAAGCTGCAAAGCCAACTGATGTATCATGAAAAAAAGATCATTGAACGCGTCCTCCGCGAGGTACAAGGCAACAAGGCCCAAGCGGCAGAGATTCTGGGGATTTCTCGCATCACGCTCCACAACAAGATTAAAAGCTTACAACTCGACGACGGCAAAAAGCAGCTTACCGCGGAACTCATCCTCAAAACTCTCAATGAATGTCAGGGCAATAAGAGCCAAGCCGCGAAGAAGCTCGGTCTCAAACGGCAGACCCTCTACTATCACCTGGAACGCCTTGGGATTAGGGAGTTTCCCAGCGAAGCAACTCACCCTCCCCATTCTACCGATAACTAGGTATACTGTAGAAAAACCCATGTTTGCGTCATTATATAAAAGTCTGGCTGGTTTTGCCGTTGGGGCTCTCATCATTGCGGGCTTAAGCAGCTGCGTGGGCACCGCTCCGCTGGGCGGCATCAACTTGGATGGCGAGTTTGATCTGACTGAGCCCGCCGCCGATGATCCCACTGCTGACGAAGAGTTTCCAACAGATGCCGGCGCCATGGATGAGCTTGATGGCGATGCCGCAGCCGCCTGGGATAATGCTCCTGGTGCTGAGAGCAATGCCGATGCCTTTCCAAGCGACGGCAACCCCAACCCAGAAGGCGGCCCAGGCCAAGCCGGCTGGGGCAATTTTGGTGCCGAAGGGAATTCAGGCACCGCCTCTAGCGATACCGTTGCTTCAACTGATGCCCCCGCACAAAATACCCAAACCGGTGCCGGCGGTGATCCTGAAGGCAAACTCAAACCCAACTGTGACCGCCCCCCGTGCATTATCCCCAACACCGTCCAACGCGACCCACTCGGCCGTCCATTGGACAGCGATTTCATGAACATCCCACTGGATGCGGGGCAAATTCCAACGCGCGAAGTCCCTGGCGGCCGCTTCTAACTATACGTCCTTTATTGCAACCCGCTGTTTCAAAATGAGATGGCAACTCCCATTTGCTCGACCTAAGTCCTTGAATTCTATTGGGGATATCTTTGGCATTGAACTTGCTTTGAGATTCCGGCAAGAAAGGAACCTCTTATGAACGAAATCAATATTCCCAACAATAGCATTCTCCTCGAAGAGATGAGAGCCAACTTTAAAGCCGTTATGGAACACACCTCCGGCATTGAGGAGCGGATGATCCAACGCATGGACCGAATTCAGGCCCGCAACGAAGAGCGCTTTGATACCATTGAGTCGGTATTACGCTATCACTCGAAACTCCATGAAGAAAATGCCGAGCGTTGGAAAGAAAATGACCTGCGTTGGCAAAAAAATGATGAGCAATGGCAACGCACTGAAGAACGCCTCGCCCGTATCGATGACCGCCTGACCCGTGTCGAAAGCAAGCTCGACCACATCAACTTCCAGGTGGAGCGCCATGAACGCGAGCTACGGCCCTTGCGCTAAGCCCCCTTGCGTCTTATCATAATAAATCATAGACTGCTTGGTCTGTTCTTTAACAATTGGGGGCGATTTGGGTTCGACGGAATCGCGAGAAGTAAAAACAGCAGGTCGAGGTTGTCCGAACCTTGTCTAAAACGGACACGGCTATAATTGCCAAATCAAACGTAGTAGCCATGGCTGATTTCCGCAATGCGGACCTCCAGCCTATGGCTCTTGCTGCTTAATTATAAGCAGCCGTCGCTCTGGTTTTTGTCTACGGAATCTTAGCGGCGTCACTCAGTAGGCTGGCTCAACGGACACTGGTCTTGAAAAGTTGAGTGAGACCCTCGAAGGCCTAGCAACACGACCCCTGTCACTGGGGAAAGCGTGAAGCGAAACCTAAATCAGTGACTAAGCCTGTAGCGGTTTTTATGGACGCTTTCCGGACGCGGGTTCGATTCCCGCCGCCTCCACACTGCTTCGCTCGCGATAGCGAGTAAAGCAGTGTGCCCTACTACGCTCTGCTACGCAGAGCGTAGTAGGGCTATAAATTTAATTCATGATCGCGAGCTACGCAGTGCAGGCCCTTTTTGGCAAAACCGCAATAGCTACGAAGTGCGGGCACATGGTAGCGAAGTAGTGTGCCCTTCGAAGCTTTAGCGTAGTAGGGCTACAATTTAACTATAACTATCCTAGCCCTCTCCACTCCCCCACAACTCAATCCCCCAACTCATCCGAAAAGGGCCAACCATGCCCTACGTCTACCTCATTCAAAGTCTCAAAGACCCTACTCAAAGATATATCGGCCACACCACCAATTTAAAAAACCGCATCGACGAACATAACAATAATAAGTGCCGCCATACTTCTAAGTACAGTCCATGGGAACTCATCACAGCTATTTTTTTTAATGAGAAACAACGTGCTATTGATTTTGAGAAATATTTAAAGTCAGGGTCAGGTCACGCATTTTCCAGGAAAAGGCTTTGGGGAAAGAGTCGCTAATGAACACTAAGGAAATGGATTTGAATTTTACTCCACAGACACCACCAATTTGACAGAAGCACCTCACGCTAGAGGACGATTACGCCGCGAAACAATAAACCCAATCAAACTCAGCCCAACCACAGCAACGAGTAAACGAGCCCACAGCGGCAAATTCATCACAAACAAAGGAACGCAAAAACTAATGGTGATAGCGATAACAGCGAGTACCTTAGCTCGCGGGCGAATGACTCGGTCTTCCTGCCATTCCCGAATCGCCGGACCAAAACGTGGGTGCTGATGAAGCCAAGCCTGCAAACGCGGGGATCCCTTAGAAAAGAAAAAGGCGGCCAACAAAACCAGCGGTGTTGTCGGTAAGAGAGGAAGAAAAATCCCTACAATGCCTATGGCTAAGGACACGAAGCCCAGGGCGATGAAGAGGTGTTTGTGACTGATGCTTAGCTTCATTAGTTGTGTTCGCTATATTTGCAGGACAAGCCCATGCGCTTCTTTAAGCAGAATCGGGGCTCTTTTACAATGAGTCGCTAAGCTAGATAAACTTATTTAGGTTCATGAAACCGTATAGCAGCCAAGGGACTAAGGCTGATGATATCACCATCGGAAATGGGCCATTCTCTAACTGACATACCATTTACATAAGTACCGTAATGAGTGTACCGCCCAGCTCCATAAACATGTAAAGAAACTAATAGAAGAAAAGTTTAAGGAAATAGAGCTTCAAAGTTACACAAAGTTTATGGCATCAATTAGAGAATAGTGACTACTGTCTAAATATCTTATCTAAACCCATCATCAAAACAACCCACCCTTCCCCTGCGCCGTAATCACCGCCACCGCCGGATGCACAATCTTCCGCTCCGCCGTAATCCCATAAAAACTCTCTTTCACCTGACTCACCCGCCCTACCTTCACCACTTTATACTGCCGTTCAATATCCCGCTCTAAAATGCTCGGGGCATAGAAAAACCCATTACTGTACTGCCCAAACACCTTCATCAAGGCCGAGTCATCAAACTCCCCGACCAAGCGGGGCTGAATCCCCTTGGCCGCCAACCAAGCTTCCACATCTTTTCTTAAGGCCGACTCTTTAGAGGGTAACAACAAAGGCGCTTCATGCAGGCACTGCGGAAACTTCTTGCCATAAGTCGTGAGCAATTTACGTCCGGCAAAAAAAGTCACGCCACTCTGCCCCAATAAGTGATCAAACAACTTGGTATTAAAAGTTGAGGTGGCACGATCATCAGTGATAACTAAATCCAAATTATGTTGCGCCAACTCAAACAACAACTTATCCGGCTTGCCTTCATGGCAATGCATTTCTAAATTTTCAATCTCGTCAAGGGCCGGTTGAATTAAGCGATGGGCGATTATTTTGGGGACGACATCTGAAATGCCCACATGCAATCGCAGGGGGCGGCTCTGATGCTGCCCTTGCAAGGTTTGCAGCAGCTCTTGCCCAACCGTGAATATCTCATTGGCATAACGAAACACCATCTTGCCCTGCTCTGATAAAAATAAACGGCGGCCGACGCGATCAAACAACTGTTCCCCTAAGGAGTCTTCTAGGCTTTTCAGCTGGGCACTAATCGTTGGCTGAGAGAGCCGAAGTTTTTTGGCAGCCGCCATCACGCTCTCTTCTTTGGCGACGATCCAGAAGTAATACAGGTGATGATAATTGAGTGAGCTCACCCCTCTCATATATAGAAAAAATCTATATTAATGAACTATTTTTTGTATTTTTAAATAATTAGCCCAGCCCCTACCATAAGACCTCAAACCTAACTGGAGGAAACTCATGGAACTTAAAGAATTAAGCAGTCTGGTACGTGAACTTGCCATCATGGACGAAACCGATGCCCCGTTTATTAGCTGTTATTTAAATCTCGCCGATTCTGACTGGAAGAACTTCCTGGAAAACCGCCTGCACCTCATTAAAAAGACTTGGCCACGCGAGCAAAGCGCTGAGTTTGAAACCAGTGTGCAGCAAATCCATGATTATTTGTCCCATAAAATTGTGGATACTTCTAAAGGGGTCGCCCTCTTTGTCAGAGCGGGAGAAGAACCCTATTTTAAAGCGCTGCAATTTTTAGTCAGCACCGAAAATTGGCTGGACATGGATACGCTGCCCAGCATCTATAACTTAGTCCAACTCAAGGACTCCTATCATCGCTTTGTGATTGTCTTATCCAATAAAGAAAGCGCTCGCATCCTGGAGGTAAACCTGGGCGCCATGACCGAAGCGGTCTGGACCGAAAAACCCGAACTGCGGCAACGCGTGGGCCGGGAGTGGACGAAAATACATTATCAAAATCACCGTAGGGATCGCGCCCGGAAGCACTTTAAGGAGAAAGTCGCTATCCTGGAACAGTTAGTGGCCAAAAAACAGCATACGCATCTTATTTTGGCCGGCAACCCTGAGGCCATGCATACATTCGCTGAGCAATTGCCAAAGCATTTGAAGGATAAATTGGTGGACCTAGTGAAAGTCTCGGATAAGCAAGAGTTGTCCGTGATTATTGCTAAAACACTGAGTGCCTTTGTGGAGCAGGAACAACAAGAATCTATGTCTGCGGTGGATCGTCTTAAACAAACGATTGCCAAAAGCAGTCTCGCAGTCTGTGGCAAAGACAATACCATCAAAGCCTTGGAAACCGGCCAGGCGGATTTATTAGTGATAGAACAAGACTATCCTGATGAAGCTGATCGCGAAGAGATTATTCGATTGGCGGCTAGCGCCAGCTGTAAAATAGAAACCGTCAAAGACAATGAGTCGCTGAAAGATCTCGGCTCTGTCGGCTGTTTCCTACGCTATCAACTCGCTAGTTAATATTACACGATCATAAAAAAACGGCAGCCTTTAGGGCTGCCGTTTTTTATAAACTTAATTTATCACTAAAAACTAATACTTCTTAGCAATAATATTCAAACCATTACCACCAGTAGCACCACGGTAGTTGATGCGCCACCAGCTGACAGAACCTGCTAAGTCGTCACGAACGTTGCGGGCACGCTTGTTCGCCAAGCTACGGTCCGCAGCATTCGCCGTAATTTCTAAACGGACTCTTTTACCAAAAACATTTTCAACCGCACTGCGGTGCTTGTTGATAATGCTGGCCACTTTACCCATGCTGCAAGTGGTTTCACTTTCAGTGGAAGCGTTCTTAAAACTACAGCCTTGTGCACTAATATCTTTATTAAGTTGATCGATAACAATAGTGGAGCCCACTGTATCCGCTGCTTTACCAACGTTTTTCCCAACTTTACCGCCAAGACCGCCGACATTGCCGAAACCAGCGTGAGCATGAACGCCGATGAATAAGGTTAAAAGACTGAATAGTGTGATCTGAAATTTCATAAATACTCTCCTTAAAACTTAATAGATATAATGACGGGCCCTAGTTGGGCCAAGCCCCCTGAGCACTCCAAAAAGCTGGGTTAGAGTAGCCAAAGTCGGACAAAAAGCCAACGAATTTATTAACCCGCCCACCCAAAGCTAAGACCAGAGCTGCATCCATCTGAATACGAAGCCGCCTGTGTCGCTCGCAGCGCTGGCTGACAAACGAATGTTTCAAGCTGCTGATATAATTTCTATTTCTTGATTTTCGACAAAAACCAAGAATTGCAGTTGCTCTCAGCATAAGGAAGAGTACACTTATCAAAGTCACTCTGCTAACTTAAGGGGTAGAGCCGTCTTTGGGGGATCCATGAAATCAATTATCAAATGCTTAAGCGTAGCCGGCCTGATTTTATTCATTGCCTGCTCAACTAATCCTAATTCTCAATCAAATAACACAACCGGCGATACTGCCAGTGACACGATCTCTGCTGTTAACGGCGGCACCATCACAAGTAGTGATGGCAAGATGACTTTGACCTTTCCTCCCGGCGCACTTGATGCCGATACTGAAATCTCCATCACCGTCGACGACAGCGAAAGCATGACGGTCTATGATATGCAGCCTAGCGGCTTGGCCTTTAACACACCGGTCACGGCCACGTATCAAATTGATTTAGCGGACATTCCAAACATCGTCGATGAAAACGGCGCTCCCCTCGACACCACAGAACGCATGACCGAGGGACTGATGTTTCTCCTGAATGACGATGATACCATCGAGGCCTTAGCAACCAGCACAGTGACCAGCGCTGGGGACAGCACGGTCATGACCGTCACCACAGAACTCTCGCACTTTACCGGTCTCATCGGTACGGCGGGTAATGGTATGTATACCTATATGTCTAGCCTCGGCACTCACTATGTTGGCAGCTCGTTTAAGCGAGACGCTACGTTACGTTACTTAGGATATTCAGGCACCTCAAGCTATCAAAACATGAGTATTACTTACCAATTGAAGAGCGTGTCCGTCTCACAGTTTACCATAGATGTCAGCGGCGCCATTGCCCGTTTCAGCCCTAGCCCACTCAGCCGCAGTGACTTTATGAGCATGCGCGGACAAGAAGCCGCGACCCGACCCAAGTTTAATTGTAAAGAAGTCGGCTCAGGTACAGCAACTTTTACGGCGACCGGTACCGCAGTCGTTGAAGCCACCTTCCAACCTGAAAATAAAACCTTAAACTACACTGTCAACTTCAGCGAAACCACGACACGCAATGGTAAGTGCATTGCCAGCGTCTCACAAGACTTTAATCAAAGCGATGCTGAAGAAACCGCTTTCGCCATGACAGACCCTCAAGATGATACCCTAGTCGATGAAGGCGGTCTCTTAGTCTCAGCCGATGGATTCGACGTACCAGCAGCCATTGACTTAAGCGGCTCCTTAGTCTCCATCATTGGTGATGAAGGCGAAGAAGCTCTGCTGGGTGCCATTGATCTCTACAGCAACGTTCCAGAAACCTTGGATGGAAACACTACTTTTCTCAGCTACGATTTCTTAGTGCTGGATGAAAGTGTTGGTGACACCGGCTTCCCCACCTTTGAAGATGCCCTCTGGGACCTTTCCTATGATGGCACGGGATCAGGAAATGCCTTGAGTCCGGTTGTCTATCATTGGAATGGCGCGATGCATGTGGAAGAAATGGGCCTGGGGCTTGAGTTCTACCGCGAAGATAACTTCATGGTCTTTGTCATCCCACTGGCAGACCTTGGGATGAGTGTCGCGGATATCAACAATGCGTCCTTCCGGGCGGTCACCTCTATTTTTGACACCAGTACAGGGGGCACTTTGAACTTTGTTGATACGGTAGATCTAGGAACTTTATAGTCAACGGCGCAGAAACGACTTGTACCCCAAGCACGCTTTTGTTTGTATAGCTCTTCACTAAAGGAGAGCTATGCCCCCTGCCCTACACGGCGCTGCAGAATTGGACGGTGGCCAACTTAGTCCGCTGTCTGAATCCTATTTTACAACCAACCCTGCTGGGATGCATACCATCGTTCAGTTAAAGGGAAACTTAAATCTGACTCACTTTAAGGCGGCGCTGCAATTTACTTTGGATCAATACCCCGCACTTGCTAGCAAGTTAGTCGAATACAAAAAAGGGCCGTACTATTTTTTAAAGCGCACACCGGCGCCGCGTTCAGAGCCATTAATTATCAGCCAAAGCCAACAAGGCCTCACACCAGATAATTATTTTGAAGCGATCCAACAACTCACTTATCAAACCTTCAATCAACCCTTCCAGCTGTTTGAAGAAGCTCCCGCTCGGTTTTTATTATTAAGCTTTCCTGATGATGATTATGCCTTTGTCATCAACACGCATCATACCTGTGCCGACGGTTATATCATCGCACGCTTTATCCAAATAATGATGCAACACTATCAGTTTTTAGTCACACAACAAGCCAAGCAAGATAATTTCTCGGAATGGGCGGCTAATAAACCTAAGCCCGCTTTTAAAACTCAGTTGAGTAAAAATTTGTTCGGTGCCGGAACGGAACTCTATTTAAGAAAACGTCATCCCTTGGCGATTAAGAAAAATCTGAAGCGCGCCCTCTTACCACAGCAAGCGTCTGTTAAAAATCTCCGCTTTAGCAGTGAAGACACCCAAAAAATTATCGCACGCGCCCGCGCACATGGCGTAAGCGTCACGGATTGGCTCAATCTGGCTATCATTCAAAGCATCGATAAACTGCGTGACTTCCCGGCAGGGCTCATGCCCATCTGCTTTCCCGTGAACCTAAGATTCTACCAAAGCCAACCCAGCCGACATGCTAATTTGACTTCGGGCATCTATCTTCATATCCACACAAAGCAGCGCCGTGATTTGAAGTCGCTGATATATCACTTTGTCAGTCAGAAAAAAACCTTGCTCAAAGCAGGCCGCGCCTACTTCAATCTCGTGATGCTGCAAAAAATTTATCAGATCCTGCGTTTAAAACCTTTTGACGCTCGGCAAGAAAAACTCCAACGCTCCGGGGCCTATCCCGCCACCTTTATCTGTTCTAATTTGGGTGATTTTAAATTCTTTTCTGAAGCGGGAAAGCCGCGCGACTTAGGACAGGGCCTCTATCTAACCGACATAGACACCATTGTATTTCCAAATCGTAACACGGACTATTTGTTTATTGCATTAAGTTATAACAACTCGCTAAAACTCTGTTTGTCGACGGATCCATGGGTCGTTCAACCTCATGAAGCCAGCAGTTTAGCGGAGCACATCAAATGGCAGTTATTAAACTCATAGCTACACCTCAGCAAGCACATCCGGCGCCTGAGCTCATCTATCAAGATGAAACCCAGCCACTCTCAATTTTTGTACATGCTGAGCCAACTCCCTACCTATTACAGCTATTGGATCAAACTATTTGGGGGGATAAAGGCAATCGCTACCAAATAAAAGATGTGGAAAATAAAATTGCTCAACTACAAAATCCAACTTTTATGAGCCTGGAAAAATCGGGGCAAGTGATTGGTAGTTATTGCTTTAGCGCGCGGCTGCTGCAAATACTGGGGCACAATCAATCGGCCTTATTTCGTACCGGATTGGCGATCCACCCTAAACATGCGGGGCAAGGCTATGCGCGCTTACTCACTCAAGTCGCACGGAGCTACTTTGAAAGCACTCACCCGCAGCGACTGTCTTATGGCTATGTCGACCATAATAATCGAAAATCATTAGAGGCCCTGCAACATGCCAACTATCAATGCATTGGCAGCTTTGAACCGGTCTCTTTCAGCCGTCTGCACGCGCGCCCCAAAATTGATTTTTGCCAACTCGACGCTACAGAAATTTCTACTTGGCAACAGCAACTGGCCCATCATTATCAACACCATGCCTTAGTCCATTTTAATCCCTCAGCTTGGAAAACCGATTATTATGTCGTCAAAAAACACGGTAAAATTGTCGCAGGGATTCAAGCACAGCCCACTCGAATCAAATTAAAAGCGCTCAGTGGCCGCTTAGGCCAGTTCTGCCTGACGGCCGCCCTTAAGCTGCCACTCCTTAAAAGCCATTTCATGCCTAGTGCCTGCCGCTTTCTTAGCTTTGAAGCGCTCTATGCGGCCCCAGGCCACGAAGACACGCTTCTCTTACTGATGGAAAGCCTGCTTTATAAATATGAACATCTCCATGGGCTCACCTTCCTCGATAAAGACAGTCCTTATTATCAATGGATGCGCACTTCAGGAAAACTAGGCCCCTTTAATAAATGCCATCAACCGGAACCTATTTATATTGTTGCCTCGCACAAAGCCGCTGCGCTCTCCGTTGAAAACCCCTTTTATATCGCCGCTACCGATGTACTCTAAGTGAATGCCTGCGCTTTGTTCAGGCATGATTCCTCATTTGACTCCCCTACTGAATTCGGCTAGTTTTTGAGTCTGAATTCAATCAAATCTATGCAAGGGGGCTGCACCATGAAAGTTAACCAACTCAGTCAATTTTTCTTAATGACCGCGCTCGCAGTGATGCTAGGCATCACCAGTGGTTGTGGTAATGGCACAAATAATAATGGTGGCACAACAACCGGCAGCGGTACCACAGGCGGTGGGTCCGCTAATGTTTCTACGGATGCTGAAGCCAATGCCGCACTCATTACAAGCTTTATCTCAAGCTTTTCAGTCCTTGAAGGCACATGGACCAACACCAACTTTGCGTCTAGCGGCAAAATCGACGTTGAGTTAAGTTTTGACAGCAACACCAACATGTTGGAAGCATCTGTCGATATTGGCGGCAATGTCTTCGGTGGCTTAGACCCGGATGCTGAAAAGTTTGAAGTCGATCTCAGTGACTTCATCACCAATGGAACCCAAACCGTTAATTTAACATCCGACACTTATGGTGACATGGAAGTGGTGTTAACCTTTTTAGATGATGGTACGGGTACTTTCGAAGGAACCGCAAGCGGCATCCCAGGGGTTGAAAATGGTCAAGTTGCTGGCAGCCTGAGCGTTGATGGTGACACAGTGACTTTCTCTGTTGATTCTATCACTTTTGATTTTGGTGGAGACACCATTACCGTCACTAACGATTTTAGTTAGTCTTATAGTAAAACAGCTTGATTCCGGCCCCCATGGCAGTGTCATGGGGGCCTTTTCATACCTACGAGGTCTTCATGTCCGATAAATTAAGTTCCTATTACAAAGCCAGTCTGTGGGAAATTTATGCCCGTGCTATTTCATTAGTCAGTATTGTTGGCATCGTCGCAGTCGTCGTGATTGGAGGCTATGACCTTGTCGAAATCGCTGCCCCCCAAGTGACAATGAACGCTAAGACTTATGAGAAATACCAATCCGATGAGGCCTACACTAAATTTGGTGCGATGAAGAAAAATTTATCCGCCGCGCAAGTGACACAAGAACGTAAGGCTTTCTATGCTCAAGCTCTCAATATTGAAAGAAAACAGGCCTTACAAAGCCTAACTCGAGTGGGCTTAGGGCTCTTAGCCATCGCTCTACTCAATTTATTATTAGTCATCAACTACCGCCGCAGAAAAAAATAAATTACAAATAATTATCACTTAAAACAACGACTTCCGTGCTTATCCCTGCGCAATAAAGTCCCTGCCGCTATTGGCAGGGACTTTATTCACTTAACAAGTGCTAGTGGCTTTTAATTCAAACAAACTTTTAAATGAATTCCAGTATGCTTTGCCTAACATCATTTCGGCGAGGGTCAGAAAAATCGCCATCGGCAACCCATTCATATCTAAGAAAATATGAAAGGCTAAAATGTTCACCACTACCGGAGCCAATAGAATAACTCCTAAAGGCACCATGCGATTAGCCAGCAGTAAAGCTCCGCCAACAATCTCGGTGATTTTAATCAGTGGCAACATATAACCCGTCTGCATCAGACTCCCCATAAATTGCCCAGCTGGTGGCGCCATCTCAGGCACCGGTATAAAATTAAAGAAGCCATTGAGGCCAAAGACAAAAAAGATAAGTCCTAACAACAGGCGAACACCTGCAATGATTTTTGATTTCATGATTCCCCCTTAAACGAGCCTTGATGGCTGGACGCACTATAGCAAAAAATCATTCGAGGCGCGACCCATTCTCTTTAATATTTGTTCATCATAGTTTCACTTGTCTTTTCAAAGCAGCTTCGTAAAATACGCCTCATGAAACTCTGGAGCCAAGACATTAAGCCAAACGAACCGATTCCCGAATACTGCGCTTTTGGGAAATACCATCCCAAATCTCACGTAGAACTCTCCGATAATAAAAGCCCTCACTTAGCTTGGGACGAGATTCCCGATGGCACTCAATCATTTGTGATTATTTGTCATGACTCTGACGTCCCCAGCCAAGGGGATGATGTGAATCAAGCAGATCGTACTGTTCCCGCCGATTTACCACGCGTTGATTTTTTTCATTGGGTGCAAATCGACCTTCCTACTGATATGCGAGAAGTGGCGACAGGAGCTTTTAGTGATGGAATTACAGTAAAAGGCAAACCTGGTCCTGAGGGCCCTTTAGGGACACGACAAGGTTTAAATAATTACACTCAGTGGTTTGAGGGTGATACCGACATGAGCGGGAACTACTTTGGTTATGACGGCCCGTGCCCGCCCTGGAATGACTCCATCGTGCATCACTATCATTTTACTTTATATGCTTTAGATTGTGAGACGTGTGATGTGAGCGGCAACTTTGACGGAACAGCTGTCTTATCAGCTATGGAAGGCCATATTTTAGCTCAAGCGCAATTAACCGCCACTTATAAGATCAACCCTGCGGCAACCGAACTATAGAATTTCTAAGCACCTACCGCTTGAAAGGTTGAGAAAACACCAAAGTGGTCTGAAAGAAATTCTCCCCATTTATCATCAAAGAATTCTCTTTCCAAAACCCGGCTGGCCACCGCCCTTAAAGCACTACATCTAAGAATATAATCAAGGCGCTGACGCCAAGCATCAGGTGCGCGTTTTCTAAGATCGCGCTTCCGTGAGAACGGAGTATTCCCATCAAAAGTATAGCCTGGCTTCTCCTGCACATCAGGATGAATCTCACGATAGCTATCAGAAAGATTTAGAATAGATAACATTTGTTGATAAACGGGCAGACTTGCCTCGATATTAAAATCACCTAAGCCAATAACCGGATAAAGTGACGCCTCTGCCAAACGGGCAATCTGCTGTAATTGCGCCAGCTGCGCACGTTCGGCACGCACTGATTTAGCTTCTTGCATATGGGTTAGCAATAAAGTGATAGGGCCCAGCGATGGATGCTGCATGGCGGCTTGTAAGACACCTTTTTGGGTAAAGCGTTCTAACTCGACATAACGAGGGTGCATAAAAAATTCTGGGTTTTCTAATGGGTATTTACTCAGCAATAATAAACCAGCGCCCCAAGCCGCTGGCAAGCCTAAGCCGCGCCGCGCTGCCAACATCTTCCAATCTTCTGGAAATAATCCCATGGCACCTTGCAGTAAAGACTTATCGGGCTTCGCGTCGGTAGAATCATAATGATCATGGGTAATATAATGAACCAGGTCACGTACCTTATCTTCAAAACTAGCTTCACCGGCAATCCAACGGGTGGTTCGCGGCCAGCGCCCTCTAATGCTATCTATTAATTGATTAATGCCACGCCCCACCGGAGAAGTCGCGGCATAAGGATAAATATGACTTAAACTTTCTTGCATCTGGCGACGCAAACCATCATCCCAGATTTCAGTAAAGCCAAATACATCTGGGGTTTCAGAAAGATTTTCTATTCGGTTAACAATGGCTTCCGCACGGTATTCGGGACGCGTCACTAAATCAGTATCGTAACTGGGTCCAATGCGTCCGGTGCTTCCCCAAATATTTGCATTTAAAGTAGCAACAGAAACCATAGCCGGCTGTACTACTAGGCTAGCAGTGACTGAGCTTGAAATGTACGCCCCTGGTGTCATAATAACCTCCCTCTATTCCCCGGAAAGGCTTACAGTGAGCCTATCGGCGCGGAATGCATAAAGTTGTTACGCACAGCGTTACTTACTTCGTTTCAAACTTGTCTTGGAATAGGCACTGCCATCAGCACCCTAATAAGATTCACCCTTTAGGTTTGTTAACAACTGTAACACATTATTTTTATTTGGAAAGTTTTTTGTCCAACAAAAAGTATTTTCTACCCTTTATTGACGCGGTGTTTCACGATTTGTTTTTTATAGATAACTTTGAAATTCGCTTAGATTATAAACAAACTGGCTGCACACTAGGCCTTAAGATTAAGCGCTGAAAGAATTTTAGCCTTCTGTTCAGCAGTCATTCTTTCAGGGTGCATGGTAGCCCCTAAAGCTTTGACGGCTAAATAAGACGTCACAAAACGCAAACACTTCGCACAAATTTTTAAATGGCGTTTCATGCGACGCTGTTTACTTGCAGGCAAGGTGCCCTCAGCTTGCGCATAACAATCATGGCCCATTTGCTCGCAGGTGCCAAAGCCACATAGCGACAGCATCGCATGCATCAGAGTCTCTTTAATGGCCATAACGCTCTCCAATAATTTGACGCAACATCAAACGAGCTCGATGGGCTCGGTTTTTCACAGCGGATTTGGTAATCTCTAAAATCTCACAGATTTCAGCTTCAGATAATTTTTCTATATCTTTCATCACATAGGTCGTGCGCAATGATTCTGGCAAACTATCAACCGCGGCTTGATAAAAGGCTTCAAACTCATGATTGGAAGCCTGCTGTTCAGGATTTTGCGCCCAATCTGGCATTGGCTTGGTCAAATATTTAGCTTCATAATGTGGTAACAATTCTTCAATCGAATCATCCAAACGGGGGAGCTCTTTACGCTGAGCCATCAGTGCTTCATTCACGGTAATACGGTAGAGCCAAGTCTTTAAACTTGATCGTCCCTCAAAATTATCGATTGCCTTTACCATCTTAAGAAATGCTTCTTGAACGACTTCGTGAGCCTTTTGTTGATCTTTTACAATACGGAAGGCCACATGATAAAGTGAATCACCTACCTCATTTAATAGCTCGGCATAAGCCTGCGAATCTCCCTGCCTGAGGGCTTGGAGCCGTTCTTCCGTCTCTTTCATGGGATTAGATGTCATGCCTTTACAAAAGTTTTACAAAAAATAGAGTTATCCACCCCTACTCGATGGAAGGCGCAAACTACCCTGTTTTTAAGACCGCTATCAAGACATTTCGACAGCACGGTACTCCA